>CADEGR010000025.1:23599-43005 GCA_902826935.1 uncultured Alphaproteobacteria bacterium
GCCGCGCCAGGTCGGGCCCGGCACGTCAGGAGTCGGCAGCGCTGACAGGCGAGGCGGCGGCAGCCGGTGGGCTGGCCAGTCGGCCATGGGGCTGATCGCGCTTTGGGCCAAGGGTCAAACGCATTCAGTCTGTTGATATAGTGGCCTCGAATGACGGCGGGCCATGGCGTTCGCCTATTGGCGGTCTGATGGCGCCTCGGCGTCGATCGAGCCGTTGATGCCGCGCAACCAGCCAGCTGCTCGCCGCGTCGATGACGTCTTGTGATCCGCGGCATCATCCATGGGCTGCAAAATGGCTGTCGCTGGCAGGATGGCCCGCCGGCCGATCGACCACCCACCATGATCGACCACCGCTGGCGCCGAAAGCGACGCGGGCAGATGATCTTCGCGATCCTGCTGGCGGGCCCGATTTGCCAGACGACCTCTCGCTCGACCGCACGGCGCTCGAGGCGCGCTGCTCAGCAAGCGGTCCAAAAGGGCGGCGCAAGAGCACGCCAAGACCCGCGGCCTGACGGATGGCTATGGCCGCCCGTGGCGCTTGCTCTGACGCCCGGCACCCCCGCCGACCACTGAGCGCAGCCCCGCCGATCGAAGCCTGGCCACCCGGCATCCGGCTGATCGCCGATCAGGGCTAGTCACGGGCGCAGGATGCTGGCAGAGCGCGCCGCTGAGGCCGTCTTCCCAGCACCGCGTCCCGCAAGCCGCCGCTCCCCTTTGCGCGCAGTGCGGATCGCCAACGCAATCTGATCGAGCGGATGCTCGGCCGCCTCAAGGACTTCCGCCGCAGCACCACATGCTGTTACCGGATCGCAACGACCGTCCTCGCCGCCATCGCCATCGTCGCAAGCACCATCTAACGTGCCACGCCCCTGGTCCGCCGGCCGCTCGCCCGCTGCTCGCCATGAACCGCCGCCCGATCCAGCAGCGACCTTCCCCCACCCCTCCCGGGCGGACGGAGTCCCAGGGTCGCATGGACCAGCGCCAGGCTGCCCCACAAGTCTGAAGAAACCGTACACCCGCGGACTAGCCTCGCCGCCTAGGCCGCCATCTGGCGGCAGCTGTCGGCGCAGCGCCGACAGGCGGCGACGCAATCCGCCATGCCTTCCAGATCGGCGCAGCTCCGGGCGCACTCGGCGCAGACTTCCGCGCAAAGCGCGCAGCTCTGCTTGTGGAACTCGGTGCCCAGCTCCATGAAATAGGCGCTGGTCCGGCAGATCTCGGCGCAGGCCAGCATCAACCGGGCATGGCGCGGCTCGACATGGGCGCCGCCGACATCCAGGCAGTGCTGCGAGAAGGTCGTCACACAGGCGCGGTGGCAGGCCAGGCAGTCATCGACGCAACGTCGCATCGCATCGTCCATGGGATGCATGCTGATCTCCCGGAGCTGCGCGGCGAGCGACCGGGCGCGGCCAGGCTCGCCGCAAGGTGGTCTCGAACGATCAACACCCGGCGGCCGAAATGGCTCCGGCGCAGCTGCTCAGGAACGGCGGCGCTCCGGGCCGCGCCAGCGGGCGCCCGTCCGCAGGCGCACCAGGGCCGCAGCCGCGCCGGAGCCATGCTGGGCCATCTCCGCCGCGACCATGCCGGTGACCTGGGCGACCGCGAAGGAGGCGCCGCGCACCGCGCCCGCGGCATCGAGCGCCGCCGCCCCCAGATCGGCCGGCTGGCCGCCCAGATCCGCAAGCTCGCCCAAGCCGCAGCGGGCATCGCCGGTGACCGTGACGACCCCCGGATAGGCGGCCGGATAGGGCAGCGGCCCCCGCGCCGGGGCGGCCGCCAGCAGCAGCGGGCCGGCCGCGACCGCCTCGGCCACCGCGCCGGCCAGCACCGGCCGGTCCTGCGCCAGGCCCAGGCTGAGATTGATCACGACCGCTCCTTCCTTGTGCAGCCAGGCGAGGCCGGCCGCGACCAGGTCGGGCGCGGTCCGCCAGGTCGAGCCGAACACCTGGGCGCTCAGCAGGGCCGCCATCGGCGCATGCTGCCAGATGATCCGGGCGAGCTGGCTGCCATGGTCGAGCCGATCCGGCGCCAGCGGCGTGCCGGCGAAGCCCGCCTCGGCAGCGACCACGCCCATGGGGTGCTCAGGCAGGCCGCTGTCCAGCAGGCCGACCAGGACCAGCCGGGTCACAGGGCCGGCGCCCGCTCGACCAGCCGGCCATCGACCAGCTCGAGCCGCCGGTCGACGCCCTGCAAGGTCTCCGGCCGGTGGCTGATCACGATCCGGCTGCGGCCGGCGAACAGCTGATCCACCGCCGCCGTGATCGCCGCCTCGGTCGCGAGATCAATCGCCGCGGTCGCCTCGTCCAGGACCAGGATCAAGGGCTCCTGCAGCAAGGCGCGGGCGATCGCGATCCGCTGGCGCTCGCCGCCGGACAAGGTGGCGCCGGCCTCGGCTAGGACCGTGTGGTAGCCGTCCGGCAGGCGCTCGGCGAAGCGGTCGACCTGGGCCCGGCGCGCCGCAGCCAGCACCGTCGCCTCGCTCACCGCGGGCGCCGCCAGGCGGAGATTGTCGAGCAGGCTCGCTCGGAACAGCACCGTGGTCTGCGCCACCACCGCGATCCGCCGGCGCAGCAGGGCCAGATCAAGCGCGCGCAGATCGATGCCGTCCAGGAGGATCCGGCCGGCGCTCGGATCGACATGGCGGAGCAGGAGATCCGCCAGCGTGGTCTTGCCCGCCCCGCTCAGCCCAGCGAGGCCGATCTTCTGGCCGGGCTCGACCACCAGGTCCAGGCCGCGCAGCAGCGGCCGGGCGCCATGGCCGAAGCTGACCTGGTCCAGCACCAAACGGCCGCGGCCGTCGGCCGGCAAGGCGCGCGGCACCGCCGGTGGCTGGATCGCGGGCACCGCCCGGCGCAGCTCATGCACCCGGGCGAGGCTGACCAGGGCCCGCTGGGCGCCGACATAGAGGCCGAGCAGGCTCTGCACCGGCCCGGTCGCGCGGCCGAGATAGGCGCTAAAGGCGATCAGCGTGCCGAGGCTGAGCTGGCCCTGGATCACCCACCAGCCGCCCAGCGCGAACACCAGGACATTGCTGGCGGTGGTCAGGAGGCCCGGCCCGGCGCCGGTCAGGTAGCCAAGCATCTGCTGGCGCAGCAGATCCTCTCGATAGGCCGCCTGCAGCTGATCGAGGCCGGCGAGGCTGGCCGGCTCGGCGCGCAGGGCCTGCAAGGTCTTGATCGCCGGCAGCCGCTCGACCAGGAACGCCGCGAGATCGCTGCTGCGCTCGCGCAAGGCGCGGCTGGTCGCCTCGACCAAGGGCCGCAGCCGGCGCAGCAGCCAGGCC
Organism: uncultured Alphaproteobacteria bacterium; assembly: GCA_902826935.1. Classification (GTDB taxonomy): domain Bacteria; phylum Pseudomonadota; class Alphaproteobacteria; order Geminicoccales; family Geminicoccaceae; genus CADEGR01. The sequence continues at coordinate 26,883 of CADEGR010000025.1, forward strand.
TCAAGCGGCAGGAGCACGAACGCGATCAGGGCCAGCTGCCAGGCCAGCAGCAGCATCAGGACCAACGCCCCGATCAGGCCGATCACGGTGCTGACCACGGTCAGGAGGCCGTCGACCGCGAAGCGCTGGATCTCGGCGACATCGCCATCCAGCCGCGCCAGCAGATCGCCGCTTCGCCAGCGCGCATGCCAGGCAGGCGCCAGGGTTAGAAGATGCCGGAACAGATCCCGCCGGAGCGCGAACAGGATGTCGGCCGAGACCGCGACATGCTGGTAGCGGTTCAGCCAGCCGAGCAGCGCCCCGATGACCGCCGCCAGCAACAGGAGCCCGGCCGCCTGCAGGAGCGTGCGGAAATCGCCGGCCAGGATGCCCTGGTCGATCAGCCAGCGGGTCAGGAGCGGCTGAGCCAGCGCCATGGCGATGCTGGCCAGCGCCACCGCCACGACCGCGGCGAGGCGGCGGGCCTCCGGCCGGAGGTAGCCCAAGAGCCAGCGCCAGGCGGCCCCAGGCTCGACGGCGCTCATCCGAGCGGCTCGCCATGCTCGAGATAGCGGCAGCCGGCACCCTCGGCGCGCGCGCCATGGGCCTGGCAGAGGCGGCGGGCGAGCGCCGGCTCGACCAGGCCGAGCGCCGTGACGGCGACGAAGCGGCAGGCCTCGATCTCGCCGGCCGCGAGCCGGATCGCCGCCTGCTCGGCCGGGCCGAGCACGCCGCCATCGAAGATGAAATGCAGGCACTCGTCGGCCGGGTCATGGCGTCGGACATGGTCGATCGCCAGCAGCCGGCCGGGCGTGAGCGCGAGGCCGATCTCCTCAAGGGCCTCGCGCGCAGCGGCGGCGCGCGGTGCTTCGAAGGGCTCGACCACGCCGCCCGGGATCAGCCAATGCGCGCGGTAGGACGGCTTGACGATCAGGAGCTCGGCGCGCTTGTTGAGCAGCAGAAGGGCCGCGCTGACCCGCTTGCGCGGCAGGCTGGCGAGGTAGTCTTGCTCCGGCAGCATCAAGCGCCCGTCTCCGGCCAGGTTCGCCCCGGCATCGAAGCACGAACCCGGCGCGGCGCGCCAGCCGCCCGTGGCGGCGCCGCGTGAGCGGTCCGGTCGCCGACCTCCTGATCCTGGGCGGCGGCCCGGCCGGCTGCGCCGCCGGCATGGGCCTGGCCCGGCTCGGCTACCGGGTCACGCTCGTGACCCTGCCGCGCCGCCAGCCGGCGCTCGAAGGCTTGAGCGAGCGGGTGGTCCAGGCGCTGACCTCGGCCGGCTGCGAGCGGGCGCTGGCGACGCTCGGGCCCACGGTCCGGCGCCAGGCCGCCTGGGCCGGCCAAGCGAGCGCCGCCAATCGCGAGGTCCTGGTCGAGCGCAGCGCCTTCGATGCCGCGCTGCAAGCCGATGCCATGGCGGCAGGCGTCATGATCCGCCAGGGCCGGGCCGGCCGGCTGACGCATGGCGACGCCGGCTGGTGCGCCGACGATGGCGTGCGCGGCCGGTTCCTGATCGAGGCACGCGGGCGGGCGGCATCGGGACGGCGCCGGCGCGGGCCGGCGACGACCGCGCTCGCCGGCCGGCTGACGGGCGTGCCGGCCTGCGCCGCGAGCCGGCTCGCGGCCGCTGCGTCAGGTTGGGCGTGGTATGCGACGCTGGGCGACGGGGTGGCGCATCTGCTGCTCACGGTGGCGCATCCGGTGCCGCGCCGCGGCGCCTTGGCGGCACGCTGGCGCGCCCTGGCGGCGATGCTCGGCGACGCCGCCGGCTGGCGCCTAGAGGGCCAGCTCGCCGGCCCGGTGATCGCCCGCCCGGCCGAGCCGAACGCCGCCCTGGCGCTGCTCAGCGACCGCCACCTCCGGATCGGCGACGCCGCGCTCGCCATGGATCCGCTCGCCGGCCACGGCCTGTTCGAGGCGCTCGCCTCGGCGCGCGCCGCGGTGCCGGTGGTCAACACCCTGCTCGCCCGGCCCGCCGCGGCAGGGCTCGCTCAGGCGTTCTACCAGGACCGCCAGCACCTGACCTTCGAGCGCCTGGCCACCCTCGGCCGCGCCTTCTACGCCGCCGAGCAGCGCTGGCCGGAGGCGCCCTTCTGGCAGGCGCGGCGCCGCTGGCCGGAGGCCGTGACCGCGCCGCCGGCCACCCAGGCGCCCGCGATCGCGCGCCGCCCGGTGATCGAGGGCGACTGGATCACGGCCCAGGAGGTCATCGTCACGCCCGAGCAGCCGCGCGGCGTCTGGCTGGTCGAGCAGGTGCCGCTGGTGCCGCTGCTGCGCCTGGCGCAAGCTACGCCCACGCCCGATGCAGCCAGCCTGGCCGCCCAGCTCGGCCGCCCACCCGCTGGAATCGCGACCGCGCTCGCCTGGCTGCGCCATCGGCAGCTGCTCCCGTCCACCATGGTTGACAGCCCAGCCCAGCCTGCGTCACGTTGAAGCCAACGAGACGAGTCTGGGGGGGAACTAGCCATGCGCAAGAGCTGGCTGCTGCCTTGTCTCATCGCCGGTCTTTGGCTCGCAGCACCCGCGGCCGAAGCCGCCCAGGACGAAGGGCCCCTCCTGGCCGAGCGCTGCGGCAGCTGCCACCAGACGACCAGCGGCAACGGCCTCACCCGGATCGACGAGCAGCGCAAGACGCCGGAAGCCTGGGACATGACGCTGGTGCGCATGGTCCAATTCCATGGCGTCGAGCTGAGCGACGACGAGCGCGCCCGCCTGGTCAAGCATCTGGCCGACCGGCAGGGCCTGGCGCCGTCCGAAACCGACGGCTTTCGCTACATCCTGGAGCGCCAGCCGGGCGTGATCGAGAGCCCGCCCGACGCCGAGCTCGCCACCTTGTGCGCCCGCTGCCATTCCTACGCCCGGATCGCCCTGCAGCGGCGGACCGAGGATGAATGGCGCAAGCTCGCCCATTTCCATCTCGGCCAGTTCCCGACGGCGGAATATCAAGCGCTTGGCCGGGATCGCAATTGGTGGGAGATCGCATCGGAGCAAGCGCCCGGCCAGCTGGCCGAGCTGTTCCCGCTCAAGAGCGAGGCCTGGGACCGCTGGCAGCAGCGGCCGGCGGCAGCACTGGCGGGCGATTGGCGCTTCGTCGGCCATCATCCCGGCCGCGGCGGCTATCACGGCACCATGACGCTCGCCGCCACGGGCGACGACCGCTACGACCTCAAGCTGCAGCTGACCTATGACGATGGCGAGACCGCGAGCGGTCAGGGCGCCGGCATCCTCTATACCGGCTATGAATGGCGCGGCCGGAGCGAGGTCGGCAGCACGACCAGCCTGCAGGTCATGGCGCTGGCCGAGGACGGCACGACCATGACCGGCCGTTCCTTCCTGGCCGACCAGGATGCGGTGGGCGGCCAGCTCACCATGACCCGGCTCGACGCCAGCCCGCAGATCCTGGCGGTCACGCCCGGCTATGTTCGAGCCGGCGAAGGCCGCAAGCTCGCGATCCAGGGCGTCGGCCTCGCCGGCGACGTCGATCTCGGCCCCGGCGTGACGGTCGACAACGTGCTCTCGGCCGATGACCAGACCATCGTGGTGCATGTCCAGGCCGCGGCCGATGCCGCGCTCGGCGGGCGCAGCGTCAAGGTCGGCACGATCGCCGCGGATCAGGCGCTGGTGGTCTATGACCGGATCGACCGGCTGAGCGTCGAGCCGCCCTATACCATCGCCCGGGTCGGCGGGGCGGGCGGCGCGGTGCCGCCGGTCGCGGCCCAGTTCGAGGCGATCGCCTGGCAGAACGGCGCCGATGGCGCGCCCGGCACGGCCGACGATCTGCGGATCGGCGCCCTGCCGGCCCGCTGGAGCACCGACAATTTCGATGCGACCGCGGTGGCGCTGAAGGATGCCGCCCATGCCGGCAGCATGCAGGCCGGCGGCCTGTTCATGCCGAGCGGGGCCGGACCCAATCCGGCGCGGCCCTTCGAGACCAACAATGCCGGCAATCTCAAGGTGCTGGCAGCCGTCGATGATGCCGGCCGCGAAGTCACTGGCGAAGGCCAGCTGATTGTCACCGTGCAGCGCTGGAACGACCCGCCGATCCGCTGAGGAGCTTGCCCATGGCCGGCTTGAGGCTTGCAGCGCACAATGCCCACCGGGTCGACCTGGACGGCCGGCGGATTTTGTTCCACGTGCCGACCACCAGCCTGTTCGAGCTGGACGACGTGGCGGCCGAGCTGCTCGAGCTGTGCGCCGGGCAGGCCGAGATCAGCGAGGCCGATGTGCAAAGCCGCTTCGACGGCCGCCATCCGCCGGCCCGCGTGGTCGAGACCATCCAGGAGCTTTTGGATCTGGAGATCCTCCAGAACGGTGTGCCCCGGCCGCTCAACCAGCCGCCGGTCGCGGTCCAGCATTATCCGCTCAGCACCCTGGTCCTGAACGTCAACACCGGCTGCAACCTGTCCTGCAGCTATTGCTACAAGGAGGATCTGGCGACCCCCGACCAGGGCCAGAAGATGACCTTCGAAACCGCGGCGCGGGCGTTCGAGCTGCTGCTGGCCGAGGGCGCGGCGCGCGAGCGGCTGAACCTGGTGTTCTTCGGCGGCGAGCCGCTCTCCAACCTGCCCTTGCTGCGCGCCATGGTCGAGCATGCCGAGCGGCGGGCAGCCGAGGCCGGCAAGACCGTCGACTTCTCCTTGACCACCAACGGCACGCTCCTGACCGAGCCGCTGGTCGACTGGCTGAGCGCCCACCGGGTGGGTGTCACCTTGTCGATGGATGGCCCGAAGGCGCTGCATGATCGTCATCGCCGCACGATCGGCGGCAAGGGCACCTACGATCTGGTCGCAACCAAGGCGCGCATGCTGCTGGAGCGCCACCAGACCCGCCCGGTGGGTGCTCGGGTCACCCTGACCAAGGGGGTGACCGACGTGGTCGCGATCCACCGCCATCTGCGCGACGAGCTGGGCTTCTTCGAGGTCGGCTACGCCCCGGTCACGGCCGGCGACATCGACCGCTTCAACCTCGACGAGGCCGAGCTGGCCGAAGTGTTCGCCGGCCTGAAGACCCTGGGCCTGGCCTATCGCGACCAGGCGCTGGCCGGCCACAATACCGGCTTTGCCAATCTGCACCAGCTGATGACCGATCTGGCCGAGGGCACCAGGAAGGCCCTGCCCTGCGGCGCCGGGCTCGGCATGCTGGCGGTCGATCGCTCGGGCGGCCTCAATCTCTGCCACCGCTTCACCGGCTCCAGCCTGCCGACCTTCGGCGATCTGGATAGCGGCATCGACAAGGCCCGGCTTGGCGCCTTCCTGGAGGAGGCCCAGGAGCGCACCGGCCGGCCCTGCGAGACCTGCCGGATCCGCAATCTCTGCGCCGGCGGCTGCTACCACGAGCGCTACGCCCGCTACGGCGATCCGCTCCATCCGGCCGCCCATTACTGCGAGCTGATGCGCGACTGGATCGACTTCGGCATCCAGGTCTATGCCGCGATCATGGCCGGCAATCCCGGCTTCTTCGAGCGGCATGTCGCACCGCGGCGGGCGCGCGAGCCCGCCTTGGCGAGGGCACCTCTGTCATGAAGCATCTCAAGCCATTGAACGCGAAGGCGCGCCTCCTGGAGGAGGCGGCCGCCGCCGGCCGGCCGGACGAGGTCCAGCTGATGGCGACCGTGGCCGGCTGCGCCTCGACCCTGGATCCTGGCTGGGAGGTCGATCCGTTCGGCGGGGTCGCAGGCCTCTGCCAGCCGATGGAGGCCGATCTCTATGGCTGCACCGACCCCTGCTGGTGGCCGGCCCAGGTCGCCGACACCTTGAACAGCTATCCCGACTGGAACGCCGAGGCGCCGTCCGCCCAGCGCGACTGGCGGGTGCTGCAATCGGTTTTCCCCAAGAAGTAGCCCTGCCCGCTGAGGGCCGGGCCAAGCTCGCCACGACATGGGTCGCTAAGCCAAGGTCCGCCACGACGAGGTCCGCCATGCGCCGCATCACGCTCGCCTGCACCGCGCTCGCTCTCGCCATGACCGTGGCGCCCGCCTTGGCCAAGGACTATCTGCTGACCGGCGCCAAGCCGGACAAGCTGGTGCTGATCGACGCCAAGGCGCGCAAGGTCGAGCAGGTCTTCACCGTGCCGGACGCGGGCACCGGCATCTTCACGATCACGCCGGCACCGGACGGCCGAACCGCCTATGTCATCCTCAATCAATGGGAAAGTGTTGCCGGCATCGACCTGACGACCGGCCAGCAGGTGTTCCGGGCTGACCTGTCGAGCGCGGGTGAGCGCGTCAAGGCGACCTTCGCCATGGACATCAGCCCCGACGGCAAGGAGCTGTTCGTGATCGAATCGCCGGTCAAGCTGCTGCCGGATCAATATCAGGTGCAGCCCGCCCGGATCGCCGTGTTCGATACCAGCGCTGGCATCGGCGCCAAGCCGGTGCGGGTCCTGCCGGCGCCGCGCCGGACCGCGGTGCTGATGGCGGCCAAGGATGGCAGCAAGCTCTACGCGCTCAGCTGGGACATCTATGTGCTCGATCCCAAGACCGGCGCGGAGCTCGGCCGTCACCCGTTGCGCACCTGGCAGCGCGCCAATTTCAGCGCGCCCGACGTGCTCGATGTCTGGCCGCAATGGGACGCGACCGGCATCTTCTCGACCCCCTACTACACCGCGCGGACCGACCTGGACGCCAGCAACCCCGACGCCTTCAAGACCGGCCTCGCGACCCTCGATCTGGCCAGCGGCGAGTTCCAGACGGTCGATTTCGAGAGTACCTCGGCGATCATCTTCTCGAGCGCGATCAACCCGGCGCGGCCGACCGAGGCCTATGGCGTCTATACCACCTTGTCCAAGATCGATCGGGCCAAGGGCAGCCTGCTGCAGCGGATTGAGCTCGATCACACCTACTATACGGTCAATGTCGCGTCCGATGGCAGCGAGCTGTATGTCGGCGGCACCATGGACGATGTCGGCATCTACGACACCGCAACCTTCGAGCGGCTGGGCGAGATCGCGATCCCGGGGGGCGCCGATCAGGTCCTGGCGAGCCTGCGCCTGATCCAGCGCTGAGCGCCGCCACGGCGGCCGGCGCGCCCGGGAGCGGCTGGCTGCGGGCGGCGGCCGGGTTCGCTTAATGGATTATTCAGCTTCTTGCCGTAGCGTCTGCCGGACAAGCGCATTGGCCTGCCAATGTGAAGCTTGGTCGACCCTTGATGACCTTGGATCATGGACCAGACCGATCGGATCACTGAAGCTTCGCGAGCCGCACTCGCCGCCATGGCGCGCCTGGGCGTGCCGGCGACGCCGAACAACTACACGATCTGGTACCATGATGCCGCGGGGCTGCATCCGGATCTGAGCCGCATGCTCAGGTTGCTGGAGCGCAACCAGCAGCCATTGACCGCCCAACGCTGCCAGGATCTGTACAACCGCTTCATCGGCACCGATCACCAGAGCCTGCTGATCGACCAGACCTGCTCGCAGCTCGAGGACACCATGGGCCGGCTGCGGGAGAATCTGGCAGCCGCGTCGAGCACCACCAGCAGCTACGCCGGCCTGCTCGACAGGTTCGACCAGACCCTGCATACCCAGCAGGACGTGGCGGCGATTCAAGCGCTCCTGGAGGACGTGCTCCAGGAAACCAAGGCGATCCGGCAATCGGCGGTCACGCTCGAGGCGACCTTGGCGAGCTCGGCCGAGGAGATCACCAAGCTGAACCTGGACCTCACCCAGGCCCAGCATCAGGCGATGACCGATAGCCTGACCGGCCTGCCCAATCGGCGCCGCTTCGATCAGGAGCTGGCGCAACAGATCGGCCGGGCCGCGCAGGAAGCGCGCCCGCTGTCGCTGCTGCTGCTCGATATCGATCACTTCAAGGCGTTCAACGACCGCCACGGCCACCAGTTCGGCGATCAGGTGCTGCGTGTCGTCGCCGGCATTCTGGTGACCTGCATCAAAGGCCGCGACACCGCCGCCCGCCTGGGCGGCGAGGAGTTCGCGGTGATCCTCCCCGACACCCTGGCCAACGGCGCCGAGCAGCTGGCCGAGCAGATTCGGACCACGGTCGCCAACAGCCGTGTTCGCCATCGCAGCAGCGGCCGCGATCTGGGCGTGATCACCTTGTCGATCGGCGTCGCCGAGCTGCTGCCCGAGGAGCCGCGCGAAAGCTTCATCGAGCGGGCCGATGCCGCCATGTATTCAGCCAAGCGCGCCGGCCGCAACCGCATCGCCACGGCCACCAGCCAGGTCGCCGCCACCCCATCCGTGCAGCTGGCCAGCGGCTGAGCCGTTGATCCGGCCAGCGTCTGCCGGCGTGGCGCTCGACGGAGCCGGCCAGCGCAAGCGCACCCTGGGAGCAAGCACCATGTCAGCTCAGATCATGGCAGCGACCGCCGGCGCAGCACCGCGCGACGGAGCTCCCATCGGCCCGCCGGATCGACACCGGGGCAGCCGGCACGTGGCGCTGCCCGGCCGCCAGGGCAACGCCCTTGCCCCGATGCCGGACTCGCCTCATCTGTAGATCCTGAGGTGATCGAGGAAGGTGGCAGCAAGTGGCGGCACGGCGGATCCTGTTGATCATCGCAGGCGGCATCGCCGCCTATAAGAGCCTGGAGCTGATCCGGCGGCTCAAGGAGCGGGATCTGGCGGTGCGGGCGATCCTGACCAAGGCCGGGGCCGAGTTCGTGACCCCGCTGGCGGTCGCCAGCCTGGCCGGCGAGCCGGTGTTCAGCGAGCTGTTCTCGCTGACCGACGAAGCCGAGATGGGCCACATCCGCCTGTCGCGGGAGGCCGATCTGGTGGTGGTGGCACCGGCGACCGCCGACCTGCTCGCCAAGATGGCCAACGGCCTCGCCGATGACCTCGCCAGCACCGCCCTGCTCGCGACCGACAAGCCGGTCCTGGTGGCGCCGGCGATGAACCCGCAAATGTGGCAGCATCCGGCAACCCTGCGGAATGTCGCGCAGCTGCGGGCCGACGGGGTTCGGGTGGTCGGCCCCAATCCGGGCGACACGGCCTGTGGCGAAACCGGCCTCGGGCGGATGGCCGAGCCGGACCAGATCGCGCTCGCGATCGAGGCGACGCTGGCGATCGCCGGGCAGCCACTCGCCGGCCTGCGCGCCCTGGTCACCAGCGGGCCCACCCATGAGGCGATCGATCCGGTCCGCTACATCGCCAACCGTTCGTCCGGCAAGCAGGGCCACGCGATCGCAGCCGCCCTGGCGGCAGCTGGCGCCCAGGTGGTGCTGGTGAGCGGCCCCGTCGCCGAGCCGCCGCCGGCAGATTTGCGGCTGATCAAGGTGGCGTCTGCCGAGGAGATGCTGGCCGCCTGCCAGGCGAACCTGCCCCAGGATGTGGTGATCGGCGCCGCCGCGGTGGCCGACTGGCGGGTCGCCGCGCGCGCCCCGCACAAGCTGAAGAAAGCGCCGGGCTTAGCCTCGCCGCGGCTGGAGCTGACGGCCAATCCCGACATTCTGCGCACGCTTGCCCGGCCGGGACCGATGCGGCCCGCGCTGGTGATCGGCTTTGCGGCCGAAACCGAGCAGCTCCTGGCCCATGCCCGCGCCAAGCTCGCGAGCAAGGGCTGCGACTGGATCCTGGCCAACGACGTCTCGACCGAGACCGGCGTGTTCGGGGGCGGCCACAATACGGTGCAGCTGGTCCGCGGCGATGCCGAGCCGGAGGCTTGGCCGCGCTCGACCAAGATGGCCGTGGCGGCCCGCCTGGTCGCGGCGATCGCGTGCCATTTCGAAAGCCGGCGCACCGCCGCGGCCTGACGGTCCGGCACCGGCCAGTGCAAAGTTGGTTTGCCCCCTGTCAAATTCGGTTGGGCGCCCCATCTACTTTAGGAAGACCTCAATTAGGAAACCGAGAACTAGGACGGATTGCCATGTTGAGGCCATCGAAGAAGCTGGTCCTGGCACTGGAAGCGGTCACCGATATCGCATTCCACGGCGGCCCGGAGCCCGTGCAGAGCCAGGACATCGCCCGCCGCCTGATCCTGCCCCGTCGCTACCTGGAACAAGTCATGCAGCAGCTGGTGCGCGCCGGCATCCTGCGCGGCGTGCGCGGGCCGCGCGGCGGCTACCGCTTGGCGCGCGAAAAGGGCCGGGTGAGCGTCGGCGACGTGGTGCGCGTGGTCAGAGGCATCGAGGACCTGCCGGCGCAGGAGGAATTCGGCTCGACCTCAGAGCTCGGCCGCAAGGTCGTCGGCCCGTTCTGGGCCAGCACCGAGAATGAGCTGATGGCGCGGCTGGATCGGGTCACGATCGAGGACCTGTGCCGCCGGGCCGAAGAGCGCGGCGTGCGCAGCGAGATTCAGCGCGAGGTATACGCGCTCTAGCCACGCGCGGCCGCCAGGTGCCGCGCCCCGCTGCGCCGCCTCGGTCTGCCCGCCCGCCCGCATAGCGGTCGTGCCTGATCTGATTCGCTTGGCCGAGCGCCGTCGCGGACACGGCTTAGCGGCATCCCCAATTCGTCGCATATCCGACCAGTAGCCATCGATCCGCGGCCGTGCCAGGTTGCGCTGCGGTAGGCACGGGCCTGACCTGATCTGCGCCTCGCGCGGCAAGGCACGTCAGCATGGCTGATGCGGTCATCGAGGTCGCTATGATGGCGCGCATCTAGGTTAATCATCTGTTAAGCCAGGCGCGCTAAAACGGTCGGGTTGAGGATGTGGAACGGACGATGGCGATCGGCAGCTTGAGCTTACCGACCAGCCGACGCGTTGGCACGACGAGCACGCTCGACCTGCCGCCATCGGCGCTGGACACGTTCGTGATCCTGCTGGCGCTGCTCAATGGCGCCACCGCAATCGAGCATGTGCTGGACATGGCGGGCGTGACCGCGCCGGTGCCGATGGTGCTCTGGCTGGCGATCTACGGCTACGCTTTGGTGGCACTGTTCTGGCACTACAACATCAGCTGGGTGCCCTGGCTGGCCCGGCGCAGCCCCTTGCTGACCGTGATCCTGGTGGTCGTTGCTGCCTCCGCCTTCTGGTCGATCAATCCATCCTTGACGATCCAGCGCTCGGTCCACCTGATCGGCTCGTCCCTGACCGCGGTCTATTTCGGCTATCGCTTCGGGCCGCAATATCTGTTCCGGATCTTGAGCTGGCTGTTCACGATCCTGGTGGTCGGCAGCATCATCATGGCGACGCTGTTTCCGGCCTACGGCCAGCAGTTCTATGAGGGCGCCTATGTCTGGAGCGGCCTGCACGAGGAGAAGAATGCGCTCAGCCTGACCTGTGCCCTGGCGGCCGTGCTGTTCGGCCTGGGCCTGCTCACCGGTCGCCTGCCGTGGGCCTGGTGCGTGGTCATGATCGTGCTGTCGTTGCTCACGCTGATGAAGGCCAATTCGGCGACCGCGCTGCTCGCCTTGATGGCCGGGGTCACCATCATCGCGACCTTCTACAGCTCGACGCGGCTGCGGCTGCAGCCCTCGGCGGCCCTGGCCTTCCTGATCGTGCTGGGCAGCGCCTTCGCGCTGGTCACGGCAGTCGTGCCGATGGAGGAGCTGACCGGCACGGTCGGTCGGTCGACCTCGCTCACCGGGCGCACCGAGCTGTGGGCGGCCACCTGGCAGCTGATCCTGGACAAGCCCTGGCTCGGCCACGGCTTCGGCGCGATCTGGTTTCCGCGCCCCGGCGAGGAGCTGATGCAGGCCAGCCTGCTGCGCATCAGCTGGCCGGCTTCCCACGCCCACAATGCCTTCCTCCATGTCGCCGCCGAGCTTGGCATCCCGATCGCCTGTCTGGCGATCCTGTTCCTGCTCGGCTCGGTCGCGAAGGCGGTCTATCTGTACGCTGGCCATGCCTCGCTGTTCGTGCTGTTCGGCCTGGTGCTCGAGGCGATGTTCGTGGTCAGCAACCTGTCCGAGGTCCGGATCTTCCTGGATCGCAATTTGCATTGGATGCTGTTCGTCGCGATCACGATTGGGCTGCAGCGCGCAGTCGATCGGCGCGCGGGCCAGCGGAGCATGGCGGGCCCCTAGCTGGGGTAGCTGGGAGCCGGCAGCGGCCAACAGAAATTAACCAATAATTGATAGCAGCATCATCCATATCGCCTTTGGTGACATTCCACGAGATCATCGAAACTTAACCATTGACGAGTTAGAGTTGCTTGTGGCGGCTGGGTGTTTTCTCTACAGCTACGAGGTTTCTAGGCTTTCGGTAACTATATGCAGCGTGATGGTGGTGGCGAGCCGCCGACGCGTGCCAAGACGCCTGATGTCGGTGGATAAGGAGAGTTCCCGCTATGGGAAGGGACGATCGCGCTTCGACCAACGCGCTACCTGCGACCCAGCGCGACGTAATCAGCCTGCATGACCGGCGCGCGGGCCATGCTGCGGGCAGCAGCTCGCGCGAGCTGGGCGATCTGATCGATGCCGCCTTCCCGGTCCAGACCCCGGTCGAGGAGCCGGTTGCTGGTGATTCGGTCGATTTCGCCGAGTTGCTTCGCCGCCTGTGGCGCCGTCGTTGGTTGATCGGCCTGACCACCCTGGCGCTCACTTTCGCGGCTGCTGGCATCGTCAGCATTTTGCCGGCGCGCTACGCTGCGACGGCGCAGGTGATGATCGATGCCCGGGTGGCCCAGGTCACCGACATCAAATCCGTCTTGCCTGGCTTGACGGTCGACAAGGAGCAGGTCGAGAGCCAGATCGAGGTCATCCAATCGAGGCGTCTGGCCAAGAAGGTGATCGAGCAGCTCAATCTGGCGGCCGATCCCAGCATCAACCCAAATCTGCAGACGCCCTCCAGTCCTGGCATCATCGAACGGGTCGAGGCGGCTTGGCCAGCGATCGGGGAGCTGCGCGCCCAGCTGGCGTGGCTAGGCCCGCTCATGGCCTCATCCAACGCTGCGCCCAAGAGCGAGGAGCGGATCCAAGCCGAGGTGCTGCAAAGCTTTCTGGAGGCGGTTGAGGTGACGCCGGAGGGGCAATCGCGGGTCCTCAACGTGTCCGTCCAGAATCCGTCGCCGGAGCTCGCGGCCAAGATCGCCAACAGCCTGGTCGATGCCTACCTGCAGGATCAGGTCGATACCAAGTTCAATACCACCTCGCGCGCCTCCGACTGGCTGGGGCAGCGCCTCGGCGAGCTGCGGGCGGAGGTGGAGCGCTCGGAAAAAGCCGTCGAGGACTATCGCCGCGATGCCGGCCTGGTCAGAGGTCAGCAATCGACCGTCGTGACCCAGCAGCTTTCCGAGTTGAACACCCAGCTGGTGATCGCCCGCGCGAACCGGACCGAGATCGAATCGCGCCTGAATCAGGTGCGGCCGCTGTTGGCGACCCCCCAGGCGGTCGAGTCGGTGCCCGAGGTCCAGGCCTCGCCAGTGATCCAAAACCTGCTCAATCAGGAATCTCAGCTGCGCCGCCAGCTGGCCGAGCTGTCCAGCGATCTGGGCCCGAATCATCCGCGCATGGCAAGTCTGCGTGCCGAAATCGCCGGCATGCGCACCACGATGGAAGCCCAGGTCAAGCAGATCATCGCCAGCCTGCAGAACCAGCGCGAGGCGGCGGTCGCGCGCGAGCAGAGCTTGGCCGCCAATCTGAACCAGCTGCAGGGCACTGCCGGCGCGCTCAACGAAAAGGAAGTGGGGCTGCGCGCCCTGGAGCGCGAAGCCGTGGCTAACCGCGCCCTGCTCGAGCAGTTCTTGAAGCGTTACAAGGAAACCTCCGCGGGCGAATACATGCAGGAGCCGGATGCCAGCGTGGTGTCGGCCGCGGATGTGCCGCTCGAGCCGGCCTTCCCCAAGAAGAAGCTGATGGTGATGGCGGCCTTCACTGGCTCGCTGGGCTTCGGCGTGTTGCTCGCTTTGCTGCTCGAGCATCTCGACCGTGGCTTTCGCAGCTCCGAGCAGATCGAGCGCCGGCTGGGCCTGCGGACCTTGGCGCTGGTGCCTTTGATTGGCAGCTGGGATCGCGGCAGCCGGCTCTTGAAGCGACATCTCAAGAGTGAGGCGGCACCGGTCGACTATGTCCTGGACCGGCCGGGCTCCGCCTTCGGCGAAGCCCTGCGCTCGATGCATACTGGCCTGATCCTGTCCAACGGCGGGCATCCGCCCAAGGTCATCCTGGTCACCTCCGCCCAGGCCCATGAGGGCAAGAGCACGACGGCCCTGTCGCTCGGTCATCTGCTGGCGCTGCACGGCGAAAAGGTCATTGTGGTGGATGCCGATCTGCGCCATCCACAGGTGGCCAAGCGGCTCGGTCTGCCGCCCTCGCCCGGCCTGGTCGAGGTGCTCAACGACGAGTGCCAGCTGACTGAGGCCATCTACGCCCATCCGCGCTCGGGCCTGCATGCGCTGCCAGCTGGCGGCCCGGCCTTTTCGCCGCAGGAGCTGTTCAAGGCGCATGCGCTGCAGGCCAGGATCTTCGATCAGCTGGCCGCGATCTACGATCTGGTGATCATCGACGCGCCGCCGATCCTGCCGGTGTCGGATGCGAAGCTGCTTTGCCGCTTGGCCGACAAGACCTTGTTCATGATCCGTTGGGGCAAGACCAAGCCCGAAGTGGCGATCGCTGGCCTGAAGCAGCTCAAGGATGCGGGAGCCGATATCGCCGGCGTTGCGCTGACCCTGGTCGATGCGCGCAAGCACGCCGACTATGGCTACGGCGACTCCGCCTACTACCAAGGCTCCAACCTGCGTTACTACAGCAACTGACGTCAGGAAGCATTGAGGCACCAGACGTTCCATGGGTCGACCATGGCCGGCCAACTTGGAGCCCTTGTCGACCCGAGGGCTGCGCGGCTTGCCCTTTAGCCTGGCCAATAGGCCGAGTTCGCCGACCACCTGGCAGGACGGAGAGCTGCTCGATGGGGTCGAGATCGGGCGGTTGGCCGGCAAGTAGAGGACCGAGCTCCAGCGTTTTTGATGGCTTGCGAACGCCATCGACTTATTGCGTCGACGGTGTGTCGGTCGCCACGCCGTCGCGCCTGGACCTGTTCTGCATCGGCGCAAACGGCCGCGCCGGTCATCGGTCCAGAGAGCACCACCAGTGCCGTGGGCCCGCTTTGTCCGAGCCCGACGATCAAGGTTGTGGTTGCCGTGGCCATGGGGAGCTTTGACGATCATAAGCTGCTGATTTGACGGGCAGATACCATCGCTTTGGGTTTCGGAGGCCCCGCAGCCCAGCGATGGCGCCTGGTCAGGTTGGTCGCAGTCCGATTTCGTCGATGAGGATGAAGCGCTCGGGATCCATGAAGCGCTGCGAGGCGCGCTCGCGGCGGCGCTTCGCAGCGCCGTCCGGCCGGTCCTGCGCCCACGCAGGCTGTGGGGCCGCCCGCATGGTGCTCTCAGCGACTTTCCTGGAACCCGGCCGCGAACCGGCGCAGCCTGTGCCGTCGCCCCCGACGCGGCGTTCCAGTTCGACCTGGATTCGATCAGCATGAGGTCATCGTCGGCCTCGACTATGCGCTTGAGCGCACCGACGAGCTGCGGCTCGATTGCAGCCTGCGCCGCCCGCCGGACTGCCTCGGCTCAAGACTGCCCGTCGCAGCCAACCGCTGCATCAGCTTGATCGTCGCCGACGGGCTCATCGCAAACCGACGCGCCGTCTATGGATCGAATTCCCACCTGAAACCGCCTCAATGCTCGGTCCTCGAAGATCCAAAGATACTGGGGGCTGGCATCGCTCTCCTCGAGCGTGTCAACCGACATTGTCGAATCCCAGGCTTCCATGCGACGCATTTGGAAAGTGCTATCGTTCCGGGTCGAGACCCGGCTTCGAGGGAATGGTGGCGGATCTGCGCCGCCGGCACGGCTTCAGCGAGACCATGCTCTTCCACTGGAAGTTCAAGTATGGCGGGCTCAAGGGTGACGCGCATCATCGTTGATAAGGGTCGATTGCCGGGGCGAACGAGGCGTAGCGGCTGCAGACGGCGCAACCCGGTGAAGGCGACGGGTTGATCCAGCCGAAGGCGACCAGTCTGGACGAGCGTCGAGACACGCGTCTGAGGCTCCTGCTGCAAGTGCTCTGGGTCGGCTTGCGGATCAGGCTGGGGCTTCGAGCTTGGCGTTTTTCTTGTGCGTGGACTCTCATTGCAGCTCGCTGCGGTAGGCGTTGTGGACGCGGCGATCGAGGATGGCGTCGGCGCGGGTGGCATCGCCAATGGCGGCATGCCAGCCGGCGATCGGCATCTGCGAGGCGACCAAGGTGGAGGCGCGGCCGCAGCGATCCTCGATGATCTCCAGGAGGTCGCGTCGCTGCTCGGCGGTCA
>CADEGR010000026.1 GCA_902826935.1 uncultured Alphaproteobacteria bacterium
CGCTGATCTCGATCTTCGCCCGTCTCGGCGGCGGCATCTTCACCAAGGGTGCCGATGTCGGCGCCGATCTGGTCGGCAAGATCGAGGCCGGCATTCCCGAGGATGACCCCCGCAACCCGGCCGTGATCGCCGACAATGTCGGTGACAATGTCGGCGACTGCGCCGGCATGGCGGCCGATCTGTTCGAGACCTATGTCGTGACCGTGGTCGCGACCATGCTGCTGGGCGCCATCTACTTCAACGTCGAGGTCCAGAGCACGTTGATGCTCTACCCGCTCCTGGTCGGCGGGATCTGCCTCCTGGGCTCGGTCGCCGGCACCTATCTGGTCAAGCTCGGGCCCAAGAACGACATCATGGCGGCGCTCTACAAGGGCTTCCTTGGCGCCGCGACGATCTCGGCGGTGGTGCTCCTGCCGGTCACGCTCCTGTTCCTCGGCAAGACCGTCTACACCGGCGGCGGCGCCACCTTCAGCGGCGGCCAGGTCTATGGCTGCACCCTGGTCGGGCTCGCGGTCACCGGCCTGTTGATGTGGATCACCGACTACTACACCAACACCACCCATCGGCCGGTCAAGAAGATCGCCGAGGCCTCGACCACCGGCCATGCCACCAACATCATCCAGGGCCTGGCGGTGTCGATGGAGGCGACCGCGCTGCCGGTGATCGTGATTTCCGGCGGCATCCTGGTCGCCTACCTGCTGGCCGGCCTCTACGGCATCGCGGTGTCCGCCACCACCATGCTGGCGCTGACCGGCCTGGTGGTGTCGCTCGATGCCTACGGCCCGGTCACCGACAATGCCGGCGGCATCGCCGAGATGAGCGACCTGCCGCCCGAGGTGCGCCGGACCACCGATGCCCTGGACGCGGTCGGCAACACCACCAAGGCGGTCACCAAGGGCTACGCGATCGGCTCCGCCGGCCTCGCCGCCCTGGTCCTGTTCGCGGCCTATACCGAGGACCTGAAGCACTATTTCCCGAACCTCAACATCTCCTTCACCCTGTCCGATCCGTACGTCCTGATCGGCCTGTTCATCGGCGGCATGCTGCCATACCTGTTCGCGTCGCTCGCGATGCAGGCGGTCGGGCGCTCGGCCGGCGCCATCGTGCTCGAGGTCCGGCGCCAGTTCCGCGACATCAAAGGCATCATGGAAGGCACCGCCAAGCCCGACTACTCCAAGGCCGTCGACCTTCTGACCAAGGCGGCGATCAAGGAGATGATCCTGCCGTCCCTGCTGCCGGTGCTGGCGCCGATCGTGCTCTACATGGTGATCACCCTGATCGCCGGCCAGGCCCAGGCCTTCGCCTGCCTGGGTGCCATGCTGCTCGGCACGATCGTGACCGGCCTGTTCGTCGCGATCAGCATGACCTCGGGCGGCGGCGCCTGGGACAATGCCAAGAAGTACATCGAGGACGGCAACTACGACGGCAAGGGCTCGCCGGCGCACATGGCGGCCGTGACCGGCGACACGGTCGGCGATCCCTACAAGGATACCGCCGGCCCGGCGATCAACCCGATGATCAAGATCATCAACATCGTGGCGCTCCTGATCCTCGCAGCCCTCGGCCACGGCGGCTGAGCGCAGCACCTGGCCAGGCGATCGGCCCATAAGGCAGCAGCCGCCGGAGCGCTCCGGCGGCTGCTGTCGTTTGCGATCAAGGGCGGTGCCGGGCGCGGGTCTGGACGCCCGGCGCCAGGCTCAGCGCGCGTCGGCGTCCTCGGCACCGCCGCCGCCGAAGCGGCCGATATTGCCGATGAACTGCTCGAACATCGACAGGTTGCCGCCGGCGGTCGGCGTGGTCCGGCCGACGGGCGTCACGGCCTTGGCATGATCCAGGCCATGCTGGTCGACCGATTTGACCCGGCCGTCATCGTCGAAGGTGATGGTGGTGACGTCCTGCGCCACGAGATCCTCCTGGTAGAAGGATAGGCGCTCGACCCGCTGGCTGACATAGTACCAGGCATGGTCGTCGAAGGTGGAGAACGAGGACGGCGAGCCGAGCAGGGCCTGGACCTGATCACGCGTGGTCTGGCCGACCTGGATCTGGCTGAGCGATGCCGGGTCGAGCTGATGACCATGGCTTGCCACGGTCGGTGCGCAAGCCGATATGTGCAGGGCCAGGCCGCCGATCAGGCACCAGGTGGTGAGCTTGATGCGGCCGGCCAGCCGGCCAGGCGCGGGAACTACGGGATGCATGCGGCCACTCCGACCTGTCATTGATGGGCAAGCATAGGGTCATGACCCAGAATAATTACAGCCAATCGAGCACCCTAGCGATCGCCACCAGCCGGCCCTCCTTCTGGGCGCGGCTGCGCGGGCGGAACGTTGAGCAGGCGATGGCAGCAGCCGCTGCCGATCGCTTGTATCGCAGCCTGATGGGCCAGGCGAGATCGCCCGCGTTCTACCTCGAGCTTGGCGTGCCCGACACACCCGAGGGTCGCTTCGAGCTGCTCGCCCTGCACGTCGCCTTGACCGTCCGCCGCCTCGGCGAGCCGGGCCGGGCGACCGCCCAGGCGCTCTTCGATTTGATGTGCGCGGATCTCGATGTCAATCTGCGCGAGCTCGGGGTCGGCGATCTTTCGGTCGGCAAGGAGGTCAAGCGCCTGGCCCAGCAGTTCTTTGCCCGACTTGAGGCACTTGATCGCAGCCTGGGCGGTGAGGCGGCAGCGCTCGAGCCGATGCTGCTGCGCAATGTCTACAACGGCGGCGCCGCGCCGAGCGCTGGTCAGGTGGCGGCGCTGGCCATCTATCTCGAGGCGGCCGCGCGCGATCTCGCCGGTCAGGACCAGGCAGTCCTGGGCGCCGGACAGATCGCTCTGGCCGGCTTGCAGTCCGGCCTGGCCGCCGCCGTCAGCCCGGCCCGATTGAGCGGATAAGCTCTGACGGCAAAAGGATTGACCGGTTTTCGCCATGAACCTAAGTTGCTGCGGCCTGCGACCCCGTTGCCGGCACGGAGCCACAGCGCCATGTGCAGGAGACAGGGCCTGCGGCCGAAGTGGGGCCGAGCCGCGGTCGCTCCTGGAGTTGTTCCCTTGAGCCGCAACAGCGAATTCAGCCGCGCCGTCGGGATCGAGCCATGGCCGGAGGCCGGCATTGCGGTCGAGCTGGCGGCGACGCCCGAGGAGTGCCAGGCTCTGGCCGAGCGCTTCAGCTTGGTGGGCCTGCGCGACCTGAAGGCGAGCGGGCGGTTGGAGCGGCCGGCTGGGGCGGGGGGCGAGCTGGTGCTGCGTTGTCATTTGACGGCCAGCCCGGTGCAGAGCTGCGTGGTCACGCTGGAGCCGGTGGCGACGCGCGTGGACGAGACGATCGAGCGGCGCTTCCGCCGGGTGTCGGCGGCCGAGCTGGCGGCGGAAGCCGCCGCGCTGGCCGAAGAGGTCGAGATGAGCGAGGTCGAGCCCTTGGTCGGCAGCCAGCTGGATCTCGGCGAGGTCGTGGCCGAGGAGTTCGGCCTGGCGCTCGATCCCTATCCGCGCGCGGCCGATGCCGAGGCGGCCCTGGCCGGCCAGCAGCTCGGGCCGACGGTGACGATCAACGCCGACGAGCGGGCAGAGAGCCCGTTTGCCGGCTTGGCCGAGTTGAAACCTAGAGCGCCTGGCTGACGCCGGGCGCATCCTATCGAGGACCATCGCGATGGCCGTACCCAAAAGGAAGACCTCCAAGTCCCGGCGCAACATGCGGCGGGCGCACCACCG
The DNA here is from genome assembly GCA_902826935.1 of uncultured Alphaproteobacteria bacterium. Lineage (GTDB taxonomy): Bacteria > Pseudomonadota > Alphaproteobacteria > Geminicoccales > Geminicoccaceae > CADEGR01. Next base: position 3,692 of record CADEGR010000026.1, read on the forward strand.
GTTGACGCCGATCAACCTGGCCGAGTGCTCGAACTGCGGCGAGCTGAAGCTGCCGCATCACATCTGCGGCGCCTGCGGCCACTACAATGGCCGCGAGGTGATCGCTCGAGCGCCGGCTGACGGAGCCGCAGCCTAGGCCGGACGCCGCCGGTGCCCTTGACCATCGCGATCGACGCCATGGGCGGCGATCATGCGCCCCAGGTGGTGATTGCGGGCGCCGACATGGCGGGGCAGCGCCATCCGGATCTGAACTTCCTGCTATATGGCGATGAGGCGGCGCTGACGCCGCTGATGGCCGGCCGGCAGGCGCTGCAGCAGCGCGCCACGATCGAGCACACCGCCGATCTGGTGGCGCCCGATGCCAAGCCGTCCCACGTCCTGCGCCACGGCCGGCAATCGAGCATGGGTCTGGCGATCGAGGCGGTTAAGGACGGCCGCGCCAGCGCGGCCGTCTCAGCCGGCAATACCGGCGCCCTGATGGCGCTCGCCAAGTTCGTGCTGAAGACCTTGCCCGGCATCGAGCGGCCGGCGATCGCATCCTTGATGCCGACCCGGCGGCGCGAGACGGTGTTCCTCGATCTCGGCGCCAATGCCGAATGCGACGCTGCCAATCTGGTCCAGTTTGCGGTCATGGGTGAGGTTTTCGCCCGCGCCGTCCTCGGGATCGCCAAGCCGACCGTCGGTCTGCTCAATATCGGCACCGAGGATGTCAAAGGCCATGAGACCATCCGCCAGGCGGCCGCAGCGCTGCGCGCCAGCCATCTGCCGATCGAGTTTCGCGGCTTCGTCGAGGGCTCCGACCTCACCAGCGGCAAGGTCGACGTGGTCGTGACCGACGGCTTCACCGGCAATGTGGCGCTCAAGGTCGCCGAGGGCACGGTCGGGCTCTACACCCACCATCTGCGCGAGGCCTTCAAGAGCTCGTTCCTCAGCCAGCTCGGCGCCCTGCTCGCCAAGCCCGCCTTGAGCGCGCTCCGCCAGCGGCTCGATCCGCGTCGCTACAACGGCGCCATGTTCCTGGGCGTCAACGGCGTGGTCGTGAAGAGCCATGGCGGCACCGATGCCTTGGGCTTTGCCAATGCGATCGGGGTCGCGGTTGACCTGGCCCGGCAGGGCACCAACGAGCGCATCACGGCCGAGCTGCGCGAGCTCGAGACCAGCCAGCCGGCCGGCCCTCAGGTTCAGGCCTCTTAGCCCATGCAGCGCAGCACCATCATCGGCACCGGCGCCTATCTGCCGGCCCGGGTCGTCAGCAATGACGAGCTGACCAAGACGGTCGATACCAACGATGCCTGGATCGTCGAGCGCACCGGCATCCGCCAGCGCTACATCGCGGCCGAGGGCGAGCTGACCTCCGATCTCGCGGTCGCGGCGGCGACTAAGGCGCTGGCAAAGGCCGGCCTGGCAGCCACGGAGCTCGATCTGATCGTGGTCGCGACGACCACGCCCGACCACACCTTTCCGGCCTGCGCCGCCGCGGTCCAGCGCAAGCTCGGCGCCCATGGCGCGGTCGCCTTCGACGTCCAGGCGGTCTGCAGCGGCTTCGTCTACGCGCTGGCGGTCGCCGACAACTTCGTCAAGGCCGGCCAGGCGCGCCACGTGCTGGTGATCGGCGCCGAGACCTTCTCGCGCCTGCTCGACTGGTCGGACCGCTCGACCTGCGTGCTGTTCGGCGACGGTGCGGGCGCGGTCGTGCTGCGCGCCGAGGAGACCGCTGGCAGCTATGCCGATCGCGGCGTGCTGGCGACCCATCTGGCGACCGATGGCCGCTTCTACGACGATCTCTATGTCGATGGCGGGCCGTCCTCCACCGGCACCTCCGGCCATGTCCGGATGAATGGCCGCGAGGTCTTTCGCTTCGCGGTCAATGCGCTGGCCGACGCGACCCTGAAGGTTCTGGACAAGGCCGGCCTGACGCCGTCGGACCTGGACTGGCTGGTGCCGCACCAAGCCAATCTGCGGATCCTGCAGGGGGTCGCCCGCAAGCTCGATCTGCCGCTCGAGCGGGTGCTGGTCACGGTCGATCGCCACGCCAACACCTCGGCCGCCTCGATTCCGCTGGCGCTCGCCGAGGCCGACGCGCAAGGTCGCCTCAAGCCCGGCCAGCTCCTGGTCGTCAACGCGATCGGCGGCGGCTTCAGCTGGGGCGCCGCCCTGCTGCGCTGGTAGCGCCGCGCCAAGGCGCCCTCGCCAGGGGCCACTTCCGCTAAACGCCTGATCTGTTGACGGAACCTCCTGTAACCTTTAGCTTTTTCGGTTGGCGACCTCGTTGAGGGTGAGGATCGATGAAGGGCAGGACCCTGACCAGAGCTGATCTGGCCGAGGCGGTCTACCAGGAGGTGGGTTTGTCGCGCAGCGAATCCGCCGAGCTGGTCGATTCGATCCTGCTGGAAATCGGCGAATCCCTGGTCGCCGAGGGGGTGGTCAAGATCTCGTCCTTTGGCACCTTCTCGGTCCGGCCCAAGGGTCAGCGGGTCGGCCGCAATCCGAAGACCGGCGAGGAAGTTCCGATCATGCCGCGCAAGGTCCTGGTGTTTCGGCCGTCGCAGGTCCTGAAGGATCGGATCAACGGCGAGACCTCCGGCGCGCCGGAGGAGGAGGATTGATGGACACCCCAGTGTCGGGCCAAGCCACCAACGGGACCAGCTCCCGGGGCGGCGGGCGCCCGGCCAAATCGGCCGCGGCTTTTCGCACGATCAGCGAAGTGGCGGACGAGCTCGATGTCGCCCAGCATGTCCTGCGCTTCTGGGAGAGCAAGTTTCCTCAGGTGCGGCCCCTGAAGCGGGGCGGCGGGCGCCGCTACTACCGGCCCGAGGACGTCGACCTGCTGCGCCAGATCCGCAGCCTGCTCTACGACGAGGGCTACACCATCAAGGGCGCCCAGAAGCTTCTGAAGGCGCCGCGCCGCGGCCCGGCGGCCGAGCCGCCCGCGGCACGGGCTGCGGCCTCGGCCACCGAGGCGGTGGCCAAGCCGGTCGCGCGCGCCGTCGTCGCCCCCGCCGAGCGGCCGGTCCTGACCCCGGCGCTGCGCACCCAGCTGCGCCGCCTGCGCGACGAATTGGTGCTCCTGCGCAACAGCTTGGCCCGCGCGCTCGACTGAAGCCGTTGTTCTGCCGCGCCCAGCAGGCTATACCGTCCTTGACCCATCGCCAGCCGCATTTCTGCCCCCTTGTGTCGGAGCGTAGCGCAGCCTGGTAGCGCATCAGTCTGGGGGACTGGGGGTCGCAGGTTCGAATCCTGCCGCTCCGACCAACAAGCTCATTCGCTCAGAGGCGGCTACGGCGTGATCGCGATGCCCCATGGCAGCCGGCCGACCGGGACCGAGCGCTCGGCCTTGAGCGAGGCGACGTCGATCACGGTCATGTCATTGGTTTGGCCGTTGGCGACATAGAGCTTCGAGCCATCGGGGTGCATCTCGATATGCCAGGGGCGCTGGCCGACCAGGATGTAGTCGACCACCTCGAAGCTGGCGCTGTCGACCACCGCGACGTGGTTGGCGGGACCAAGCGCCACGAAGGCGAGCTTGCCGTCCTTGGAGAAGCGCAGGCCGACCGGCTGGATCAGCTCAGGCTTCACGTCCGGGATCGCGAAGCTGATTTTCTTGACCGGCTCGTAGGTTGCGGCATCGAGCACCGCCACCGTGCCGCCGATCTCGGAGGTGACCCAGACCCGGGCGCCGCCCGGCTCGAACTCGGCATGGCGCGGGCGGGTGTCGACCAGCACGTTGGCGACCAGCTCGAGCGTTCCGGCGTCGATGAAATGCGCCATGCTGGTGCTCTCGGAGGTCGCGACCACCAGCTTGCCGTCCGGGCTGACCGCCATGCCCTCGGGCTCAACGCCCACCACCACTTCCTTGATCACCTTGCCGGTGGCGCGCTCCATCACCGTCACCATGGCATCGTCCTCGTTGGCGATGTAGATGCGCTCGCCGGCCGGATCAAGATCGAGCAGCTCGGGATCGGGTCCGGAATCGAGCGTGCGCACGACCTCCAGCGTCTTCGGATCGATCACGTCGAGCCGGTCCTCGTCGCCGGCGCAGACGAAGACTTCGGTCTTGTCCTCCGACGCGATGATGCCGCGCGGCCGCTCGCCGGTCTTGATGGTCTTCTTGACTTCGAGGGTCACCGAATCGATCACGGTGACCGTGTTGTCCCGCTCGTTCGAGACGAAGATCTGCTCGGCCTGGGCCGCCACGCCAAGCAGGCATAGGGCCGAGACCGAGCTCAAAAGACGAAGTGCCGCCATCGTGGTGCCTCTCCTGAGCGATGCTTGGTGATGTCAGCCGCCGAAGCGGCAGCCGCTTTCCGGCTGGTCGTGGCCGAGCGTGTCCGTCGCGAAGTGCTCGTGCAGGAACGCATCCTGCGGTGACATGCTGACCAGGGAGCCCCGCCAGGCGATCAGCATCGGCTGGCGCAGCTGGTGGTCCCAGCGGCGGAAGGTCAGGCCGACGCCTTTGAAGCCGGGCGCCACGAAGGCGTCCGAGGTCAGATACTTGCGGATGGTGTCGAGGTCCGCCTTCGAGGTTCGCAGCGCCGCCTCGGCGAAGATCTTGACGCCCAGCCAGGCCAGATAGTCGGCTTCGGTGATCTGCCGGTCGGCCAGCTTCTCGAAGGCGCTGTGCAGCGACATCGAGCCGAACTGCTCATAGGCGCGGTGCCAGGCTGCCGAGACCAGGCCGTGGGTCCCGACCACCAGCTTCGGCTGCTCGGTTCGGAACATCAGATACTCGCCAAACCGTTCGCCGGCATCGGCCACCACCAGCACGTCATAGTCGGGCGCGGCCTGGGTCAGCAGCGGCATCTGGGTCTGGATCTGCTGATGACCCGATTCGACGCGCCTGGCACCGGCTTCGAACTGGTAGGCGCGCTCCTCGACGATCTTGCCGCCGAAGCGCCCCGCCGCCCGTCGCAGCGCCGCGGCATAGCGCAGGTCCTCCGGCTGCTCGCCGCGCACCAGGAACCAGCTGTTCCAGCGCTTCCAGGCGAGGTACTGGGCGAGGCCGTCGGCGCGCATCGCATCGCTCGGCGCCACATGGTAGACATTCACGCGGCACTGCTCGTTGCGCAGCTCGTCGTCATTGGCGCGCACGTTCATGATCAGCGCGGCCTGCGCTTCAGGCAGATCCGCGATCGCCAGCAGATCCGGCGCATTCAGATCGGCGACGATATAGCGCTCGCCGGCCGCCAGCAGGCTCCGGGCGGCCGCGACCACGTCGCCGTCCTCCGGGAGGATCTGCTCCACCAGCTGGTAGTCCTGGCGCATCAGCCGGCCGGTGAGCTGGTTCTCTTGCTGCGCCAGGCGGGCGCCCTGCAGGCCCTTGTCGTCGAGGATCGGCTCGACCAGCGACAAGGGCGGCGGCTCGGGATAGCGCTTGCCGAGATAGACGACCCGCAAGGCGAACAAGGGCGGTTTGGCCGGCTGCTTGCTGGTGGTCGCTGGCTCGGCCGCCTGGACGCTGCCCGGCAGCGGTGGCGGGCTGCCGACGAGGCCAAGCAGCAGGCCGGCGGCCAGCACGGCCGCGCGCCCGGTGGCTGACAGCCGCATCACCAGTTCTTCCTTGCCATGTCGCCTTTGTAGATCGAGCGGACGAAGGCGATGATCTTCCAAAGGTGGTCGCTGTTCTCGATGATCTCGCCGAAGGGCGGCATCGGGCCGACCACGCTCTCGCGTCCCTTGCGGCTGTAGCCTTCGGCCTGGAGCTCGTCCGAGCCCTTGGTCACCAGGCGGAACAGGGTGTCATCCTCACTGCCATAGACCCAGACCGCGTTGGACAGGGGTGGCCCCATACCGCCGCCGCCATTGCCGCCATGGCAGCCATTGCAGGAATTGGCGAGGAACAGCTGGTGGCCTTCCTCGACCGCCGCCGGATCATCGGCGAACGGGTTCTTCAGCGTGCCCTTGGCCGCCGCGGTGACCACCTCGAGGGGGGTCTGCGCCTTCGTGCCCTCCGCCGCATGCTGAGCTTCGGCGGCCGCGCGCGCCTCGTCCGTGGCCGGATCGCAGCGCGCCGCCACGATCGCCTTGGCCCCGCTCTTGCCCAGGAACGCGACCGTGCAGATCGTCTGCTCGTCGATCGGCACCAGGGTCAGCGTGCTGGCTGGTACCGGCCTGGCCGCGCCGCCATTGGCCGAGATCTCGATGCTGGTGCGCTCGACCTTCAGGACCTTGAGCTTCAGCTTCCCGTCCTCGAATTCCTTCTCCTCATCCTGGCCGATCTTGCGCTGGGTCTTGGGCACCGGGATCTGATATTTCGCGTCGACCTTGCCCTGGACGGCGGCATTGGCGCTCCGCCCCGGCATGCCTGGCCCAGGGCCGAGCAGACCGATCAGGGCGAGCGCTGCGACGGCAAGCTGGCTGGATCGGCTCATTCCATCCTCCTTCACGTGCGTTGCCAGGCGATGCGGCCTCAGTGGTCGGTGGCGGCTGCCAAGCGCAGGGCCTTGATCGCGCCGTCGTTTTGGCCGGCCTGCGCGATCTCGAGCGCGGTCCGGCCGGCCGCATCGATCAGGGTCGGATCGGCGCCCGCCTTCAGCAGGAAGCCGACCATGGCGGCGTTGTCGTGGCCCGCCGCGATCATCAGCGCGGTGACGCCGTGGGTGCTGCGGGTGTCGAGCTTGGCGCCCTGGCGGACCAGCGCTTCGGCCAGCTCCAAGACCGACGGGCCGCCGGCAACCCGGGCATCCCGGTTGAACGCCTCGTCCTGGGTCGCCAGCACCATGAGCGGCGTCACGCGGTCCTTGGCGAAGGGCTCGTCGGCGGGCGCCCCGGCGTCGATCAGCGCCTTGGTCGCCCAGCGCATGCCCTCGCTGAGGGCAAGGCCAAGCGGGGTCAGATCGCCCGGCGTCTTGCCCGAGAGATCGGCGCCGCGCTCCGCCAGGAGCTGCACGGATGGCAGATGGTTGCGCAGGATCGCATGGTGCAGCGCATTCCAGCCACCGAGGTCGGTCACGGCGAGATCGGCGCCGCGGTCCAAGAGGTAGGCCAGCAGGCGCGTGTCGCGACCCTTCGCGGCGGTGATCAGGGCCGGCGCGCCTTGCAGATCGCGCCGGTCGAGGTCCGCGCCACGATCTAGCAGGAAGGCGATCCGGTCCTCATCGGACGCCAGCACCGCGTTGGCGAGCTCGACCTGCGCGTCGGCGCCGGCCGCGAGCGCTTGCTGCACCTTCTCCCTGGTCATGAGCTGATCCGCCGAAGCGCGGGCCGGATCGACATGCTGGGCGGCTTCCGGCACGACTTCGGTGAAGCGCTTCTGGGACGCTTCCAGATAGTTTTTGGCATAGGCGCCATGGGCGGGCAGGTCGCCTTGGACGATGCAGCCGGAGCAGGCGACCAGCGGCACGCCGAAGTCGCCGAGGATGGTGCGGATCTCAGCCTCGGCATCCGCCAAGGCGAAGTCGAGCGCGTATTTCAGGACCGGGTCGTTGGAGCGCACGCCTATGGCGAGGTCGAACTCGAGCGCCACCTCGTCCTCCATCAGATTGGCGGGCGTCAGGGTCAAAGGCGCGCCCTGCTTGGCCACCCAACCCGCGAACGGCCCCCACACGGCGGCGATGTCGAGCTGACCGTCGACCACCTTTTGGACCTGCCGCCAGGGCTGCTTTTGCGGCTCCAGATCGGCGTCCTGGCTGATCACGTGGATGTCGAGCCCGTCCTTGATGCCGTGACGCGCCAGCGCCTCGCGCATGCCGGAGTGCTGGAACACGCCGAGCCTGTGCTGGCGGAGATCGGGATCGTCGAAGCCCTCGATCGTGAAGCCGGCATCCGCCCGAGTCGCGAATACATAGGTCGACCGGTAGATCGGCACCGTCGTCAGGATGCGCTCATAGCCATAAGGCACCTCGATCAGGAGGTCGCATTCCCGGTTGTCGAAGGTTTCGCGCGTGAGCCCGCGCTCCAGGAAGGGCCGCCAGAAATAGCTGACGCGCGCGCCCATCTGCTTGGCCACGGCTGCGGCGATGCGGTTCTGGAGACCGTCGCCGGCGCGGCTGGAGAGCGGCATGTTGCCGGGATCGGCGCAGAACTTGAGCTGCTCGTACTTGCGGCGCTTCGCCTCGCGCCTGGCCGCGGTCTTCTCGGCCGCCGTCATGTCCGAGAACCGGATCTGCTTGTCGAACTGCGCCGGCTCTTGCGCTCCGGTGGTCGTCACGCTGCCGGCAATCAAGCAGGCCGCAAGCAGGCCTATCACATCCGATCTTGGCAAGCTTTGCTCCTTCAGTGCTCAGATCTCGATCGATAGAAGACAAGAAAATACAACGATCGGAATTCGTGATAGAGGTGCTTGCGAGGACTGATCCATTGCCCCGCTATTCCAAGATTGACGCCGGTTCATGAAAAAAAGGCCGGCGCAGAGACTGTCTGCGCCGGCGGAGGCTCGATCCTGGGAGAGGGTCGATCAGTTGTAGACTCGGAAGGTGTAGAGCGTGCCACCCTGTGGGATCTTGTCCAGGCCGGTCGCCTTGGCCATGGCGGTGGCGCCGATCGCACCGAACTTGTCGCTGAGGTCGAGGCCCGCGGTCACCGGCAGGCCGATCCAGCCGCCGATGCCGGAGAACACCGAGATGTACTGCTTGCCGTCGATCTTATAGGCGATCGGGTTGCCAATGATGCCGGAGCCGAGCTTGCGCTGCCAGACCACCTTGCCGGTCTCGCGATCGACCGCCCGGAAATCGCCGCCCAGCGAGCCGTAGAACACCAGGCCGCCCGCGGTGGTCAGCGTGCCCGACCAGTTCGGATAGGGGTCCGCGATTTCCCAGACGGTCTCGCCGGTCAGCACGTTGAACTTCTTCAGCTTGCCGGTCGTGCCGGGCACCTCGGGGTACATGTAGACATTGGCGAAGACGTAGACCGTGCCCTGCTGGGTATGGGTCCGCTGCTGCGGCTCGTCCTCCATGCACCAGTTGTTGGTCGGCACGTAGAAGATATTCGGCTCGCTGGGATCGACCGAGGCCGGCTGCTGGTCCTTGCCGCCCATGGCGGACGGGCAGGCCTGGGTGTTCTCGCCGATCGCGAAGGGCGAGTGTTCCTTGACCTTCACGGGCCGACCAGTCTCCAGATCGACCTTCTCGGCCCAGTTGACGGTGACGAACTTGTGCGCCCGCAGGAGCGTGCCGTCGACCCGGTCGAGCACGTAGGCAAACCCGTTCCGGTCGAAATTGACCAGCGTCTTCCGCATCTTCCCGTCGACTTCCATGTCGACCAGGATGTTCTCGTTGACGCCGTCATAGTCCCACTGGTCGAACGGTGTCTTCTGGTATGCCCAGACCACCTCGCCCGTATCGACCTTGCGGGCGAAGATGGTCATCGACCACTTGTTGTCCCACGTGCCGGTGTTGCAGGCTTCGTGGGTGTCCTCGCCGCAGCGATAGGACGGCGACCAGTGGCCGGGATTGCCGGTGCCGGCGTAGACCATCTTCAGCTCGGGATCATAGGAGAACCACGCCCATGGGGCGCCGCCGCCGATCAGGTGCTCGCCTTCCGGGTAGGTCGTGAGGCCCAGATCCTTGCCGTAGGTGCCGTAGTGCGGATTGGCCTTGTTGGTCTCCGGCGTGAGGCAGACATCCTTGTCGGAGCCGGTGGAATGGCACTTCCACACTTCCTTGCCGGTCTCGAGCTCATAGGCAACCAAGCGGCCGCGGGCTGCGAACTCGTCGCCGCCGAAGCCGGCGATCACATAGTTCTCGGCGACGAGGATCGGGCCGGTGTGGGTCTCGCCATGCTCCGGATAGGCGTGCTTGACGACCCAGTTCTCCTTGCCGGTCCTGGCGTCGAGCGAGATGATGTAGCCGTCCAGCGTATGGACGATGATCTTGCCGTCGACGTAGTTGAGGCCGCGATGCACGGTGTCGCAGCAGGCGCGCGGGACCGCCGACTCGTCGCGATCGGTCTTCTTCTCGTAGTTCCAGATCTGCGCCGGATGGTCCGGATCGCTCAGATCGAGCGCCTGAACGATATTCGGCCAGGCGCTGACGAAGTACATCATCGGCTTGCCATCGACTTCGACGACCACCGGCTGGCCTTCATGGCCGCGCAAGGCACCGGTCGACTGCGACCAGGCCATTTGCAGCTTGCCGACATTGTCCTTGTTGATGTCGGTCAGTTCCGAGTACCGAGTCAGCGCCAGGTTCTTGCCGGGCGCCGCCCACATGTTGGGGTCCTTGCTGCGCTCGATGATTTCGGAATTGGCCCAAGCCTGACTGGCCAGGCCGAATGCCGCGGCCGCCAAAATGCCAGTCAAGGCAAGGCATTGCTGCCTGCGCATGATGGGTTGCCCCCCTTTATTGTCGCCGCGAAGCCTCGAGGTGATCGACCTCACCTTCTGGATCTTGCGCCGACGAGCCTCCAGGTTGGACGCCGGTCAAGTCAAAACCGGTCATCGCATTGTCAGATCATGGTAGCTCACGCCTGTCGGCTAATCGTTCCAAACTTCCTTTCCCATGAGCGGTCGGATGATCGGGAGGTATTGCACCATTTGATGCCGAATCTTCCCACAACTACGGATTGTGTATTGTCTAGTATGGCAATTCAGCGGGGATCCAGTGCCGGCGGCAGCTTGGCAACTGGCTTGGATTGTGCGATCGATTCTTCATGAAGCTGGTCCGACTGAAATCCTGGGCGCTCCTGCGATCGTCGATCCTGATCGCCTGCCTCCTCGGCACAGGGCCAGTCAAGGCGATCGAGGTCGATCTCGAGCTGGTCATCGCCGCGGACATCTCGGATTCGATGGATGTCGAGGAGCAGCGCCTGCAGCGCAGCGGCTATGCGGCGGCATTCCGTGATCCCGACATCATCGCCGCGATCCAGCAGGGGCCCCTCGGCCGCATCGCGGTGACCCTGATCGAGTGGGCGGATCTGGCCCAGCCGAGGGTGACGGTGCCCTGGATGCTGATCGACGGCCCGGCCGCCGGCAGCGCATTGGCTGCCAAGCTCGAGGCGTCCGCCTTTACCAGCTTGCGGCGCACCTCGATCAGCGGCGCCTTGTCCTTCGCCGGCCACCTGCTGGATCACAACGACTACGACAGCCTGCGGCGCGTGATCGACATCTCGGGCGACGGACCCAACAACCAGGGCGAGGCGGTCGATGTCGCGCGCGACCGGATCGTCGCCGGCAATGTCGTGATCAACGGTCTGCCGATCATGATCGACTTCGAGGATCCGAGGAATCCGTTCAACGGTTCCTTCGACAAGCGCCAGCTCGACCTCTACTACGAGGACTGCGTGATCGGCGGCCCCGGCGCCTTCATCGTCCCGATCCGAAGCCTCGACGCGATGGCCGACAGCATCCGCCAGAAGCTGATGCTCGAGATTGCGGCAGGCCCGGGCAGCGTCATGCTGACCTCGGCGCTAAGCCGCCCGCGCGTACCCTGTTGAGGCGATAGAAGGATGGTTGCCCTGGCAAGCGAAAGTCTGGCGTCAGCTGGCGATGGGACGGCATCGAAAGCGTCCTGGCAGGGCTGGCGGCCCTGGTCGCTGTCGCTGCGCATGCGCCTGTTCGTGCTGGTTGCGCTGATCAATCTTGCGGTGATCGCAACCGCGGCCTGGCTCCTGGTTTCCAACGCCCGGCAGGCGGTTCAGGTCGAGACGCTGGCCAGCCTCGAGCTTGCCAAGCGTCTCGTGCTCACGGCGATCGGCACCCTCGATCGTTCGCAGGATGCGGAGAGCCTGTTCGATAGCCTGCGGCTGCATTTTCAGCAGGAGCGCCATGTCCGGATCACCTTGCTGGACGGATGGGGCGAGCTGCGCTCCGCGCCGCAGATCACGGCCGAGGAGTCGGACACGCCGGCGTGGTTCGAGGATCTGCTCCGGCCGCCGGTCAAGTTCGCCCAGATCCCGATCCGGCTGGACGCGAGGTCGCTTGGCGCCGTGATCGTGACGGCCGAGCCGGCCGACGAGATCGCCGAGGTCTGGGAGGACTTCAGCGACCTCATGATGCTGATGGCCAGCGCCCTTGGCCTGCAGATGCTGCTGGTGCATCTGGCGGCGGGGCGAGCGCTGAAGCCATTGGCGGAAATCAAGACCGGCCTGGAGCAGCTGGAGCATGGCGCCTACGAGGTCCGGCTTGGCGAGATCGCCGTGCCGGACCTGGCGCCGATCGGCCAGCGCTTCAACGCGCTGGCCAGCACGCTCCAGACCGCGACCGCCCAGACCGAGAAGCTCAGCCAGCAGCTGGTCACGCTGCAGGATACCGAACGCAAGAATCTCGCCTATGAGCTGCATGACGAGATCGGACCCTGCCTGTTCGGCATCACGGTCGATGCGCGCGCCATCGCGGCAAAGGCGCGCACGCTCGGTCCCGTCGATGCGGCCGAGCTGGCGGAGCGGGCTCAGGCCATACTGGACATCGTCGCGCATATGCAGGAGCACAGCCGGGGCCTGCTCTATCGCTTGCGGCCAATGGCGCTGGGCGAGGTCAGCCTGAGCCGTCTATTGGACGACCTGATCGAACGATTTCGCCAGCGCGAGCCGCAGGTGGCATGGCTGATCAGCCTGCCGGACGAGTTGACGAGCTGTGGCGAAACCGTCGATCTGACGCTCTATCGCATGATCCAGGAATGTCTCACCAATGCTGCCCGCCATGCTTGCGCCACCCGGATCGAGGTCACGCTTGCGATGCTCGATCCGCCGGCCGAGGGCGCGCCGGGATCGGCCAAATCGCAGCTGGAGCTGTGCGTGAGCGATAACGGCCGCGGCATCCCGGTCGGCACGCCGCCCGGCCTGGGCTTGACCGGCATGAGCCAGCGGGTCCGCGCGCTGGGGGGCCGTTTCGCGGTCATGGCCCGGCCCGGCGGCGGCACCATCGTGCGCGCTTGCATCCCGGTCGAGCTGCTCGAGCTTGCCGACCTGGACAACATGGGGTCGCCGCGGTTGGATGAAGGCCTGTCATGACGACCGGCCTCATCATCGACGACCATCCGATCACCCATCTCGGCTGCCGCAGGCTGCTGCAGGAAGCGGGGGTGGACGAGGTGCTCACCGCACGCAGCGCCGAGGATGGCTACAGCCTCGCCAGCCAGCATCAGCCGACCTTGATCGTGCTCGACCTGGGCCTGCCCGGCGTCGGTGGCCTGGCGATGATCGGGCGCCTGCTGGAGAAGACGCCGGGCGTGAGGATTCTGATCTTCAGCATGCACGACGACCCGATCTTCGCCGCGCGCGCGTTGGAAGCGGGCGCCCACGGCTACCTTTCGAAGACCGTGAAGCCCGAGGAGTTCATTGCCGCGATCAACGCGCTGCGTGCGGGCAAGGTCTATTTGGAGCACGGCATCGCGACCCGCCTCGCCGTGCTCCATTCAGGCCGCAGCCAGCATCCCCTGGTGGCGTTGTCCGCGCGCGAATTGCAGGTCCTGCGGCTGATCGGCCAGGGCCGCCGGCACAGCGCGATCGCCGAGCAGCTCAATCTCAGCTACAAGACGGTCGCCAACACCAGCTCGCTCCTGAAGTCCAAGCTCGGCGCCAAGACGCTCGCCGACCTGATCCGCATCGCCATCGAAAACAGCGAATCGACCGTATGATGCCGGCAGGCCGTCAGCCCTGAGCCATGGCGGCAGCGGCGCGCCGGACTGCAGCCGATAGTCACCCTACTCGATGATCAGCTCCCCGGCGCGGCGCTTGACCTTGGGTGCTTCGACCAACGGCTCGCGGCCGCCGCGCAGGATGCTGTTGCCTTCGTAGAGGTTGCGTTGGTCGATGGCCGGCGGGTCGAGCCAGTCGGACTCCTTGATCTGGCCGCTCTGGCCGTAGGCATCGAGGGCGTTCTGGTAGCAGATCTTCCGGATCTGCTCGGCCGGGATGCCGCGCTCGGCCGCCAGCTTCGCGGTCTTGGCGACGCCCAAGGGCTCCGAGATGCCCCAGTCACAGGCCGAATCGACGATGATGCCGGCGGCACCGTACTGGCGCACGATCTCGACCATCCGCTCATTGCCCATCTTGGTCGAGGGGTAGATGGAAAAGCCAGCCCAGAAGCCCCGGTCCAGCACCTCCTGTACCGTCTCCTCGTTGTTGTGGTCGACCACCACCATCCGCGGCGCAATGCCGTGCTCCACGACCACGTCCATCGAACGTGAGGTGCCGCGCTTCTTGTCGCGATGCGGCGTGTGGATCATGACCGGCAAATCGAGCTCCTTGGCCAGCTCGAGCTGGAGGCGAAAATACTTGTCCTCCGCCGGCGTCTGCTCGTCGTAGCCAATCTCGCCGATGGCCACGACGCCGTCCTTGAGCGCAAAGCGGGGCAGGATCGCCATGACCTCCTCGGCCAGCTCCTCGTTGTTGGCCTCCTTGGAGTTCAGGCCGATCGTGCAGTAATGCCGGATCCCGAACTGCCCGGCCCGAAAGCGCTCCCAGCCGACGATCGTCGAGAGGTAGTCGATATAGGTGCCGACATAGGTGCGCGGCTGGCCGATCCAGAAGGCCGGCTCAATCACGGCGACCACGCCCGCTGCGGCCATCGCTTCGTAGTCGTCCGTGGTCCGCGAGATCATGTGGGTATGCGGATCGATGAACATGACGCTTATCTCCAGACCGCCCGTGCATCCGAGCGCCGATTGGCGCCGCTAGAGCTGCTTGGCATGACTGTCCCAGGACAGCTTGCCCGCGGCAATGGCCTGCGCCAGCTCCGGCGCGCCCGCCAGGAGCGCATCAGCCCGAGGGTCGCGGCGGTCAGCCAAAGCGAGCGCCGCGGCCTGGCGCTCGACGCTGCTGCCGGTCGCCAGAACCCGTTGCAGATCGCCTAGCGCCGCCTCGTCGGCATGGCGCCCGACGCAGCGCCAGAGCTCCGGCGTGACCGGCCGGCCCGCGGCCCAGCGCTCATGGGCATAGTCGCAGAGCATGCGCGCGAGGGACGCGTTGGCGCGCTCGTCCAGACCCTGGATGGGGGCCAGCCGGCTGCCGATGAACAGCGCCTTCAGCACCATGTGGTTCCAGCGGTTCTCGTCGAAGCGCTCGCGTGGATAGGGGCTGCGATGCGCGACCGCCTCGAAGACGGCGCGCATGTTGGTCCGGGTGCCCTCGCCCGCCTGGCTTTCGAGCAGCTCCGGGGCCGGGTAGAGGGGCAAGCCCCGATAGAAAGCCACGGCCTCGCCGAGATCCGCCGTCCGGCAGAGCTGGCGAAAGCGCTCGGCGAAGGCTGGGCCGGCACCACCTGCCTCGAGCAGGAACACCAGCCGCGCCGCCTGATCGACCGAAAGTCCCCTCGGATCCCAGCCCGGGCGAGCCGCTGCCGCCTGGTCGAGGTCGCCTGGCTGCAGCGCCAGATCGTCCTTGCCGAGCTTTCTCGGCACGTAGCCCAGCGCCAGATAGAGATCGCGCTCGCTGGCACCGCCGGCCAGCTTGGCCTGCTGCTCTTCGAACCAGGTCCGGGCTGGCTCGGCCAGCTGGCGGCGAAGCCAGACGCACAACAGATCCTTCGGCTGCGACAACGGACCCTCCAGAATGAAACCCTGCGCGACCAAGCCTGGACGCGGCACCTGCGACGACCGGGCGACGGTCGCAACAGGCAAAGCGCCCATGCGACCGTCGCTCCTGCTCCGCCTTCGGACCTAGCCCTTCTTGGTCACGGTCCAGATGACGCCTGACTTCGGCACCGTGTAGAACGGCGATGCCATGCTGAAGTCGGTGAAGACCTCGCCATAGTCGACAATGTACATGGTCTTGCCGTCATTGGAGAACACCACGTCGTTGGGGCGCTCGAGGCCGCCGCGGTTCTCCTCCTTCTGGTAGGCGCTGGGCCCCATGTCGATGTTGCGGGCGAAGTAGCTCCATTTGACGCCCGAGGGCTCCATGAAGTGCACCTGCAGGATCGCCGGCCAGGTCGGGACCAGGCTTTCCGGTCCGGTGTCCAGGATGCCGTAGACTGCGCCGAACAGATCGTTGTCGGCACCGAAGCCCGAAGCGCTCCAGGCGATGCCATCGATCGGGTTGTTGGTGTCCCATTCCAGGATCGGGTTGATGTAGCCGTTCGGATTGGGATTGGCGATTGCGAGCGGCACGCCGCGGGTGCCGTTGACATGATGCTGGAAGCGATAGGGAATCCCCGCCGGGATGAACGGCTCCTGGCCGATATAGAGGTTGGGATAGGGCCGCTCGATCGGGTTGCCACGATAGTGGGTCCAGCCGTAGCGCTTGCCAGTCACGAACAGGAAACCCTCTTTGTCGGGAAAGCCGCCGTCCTGGCCCATCTCGGTGACCAGCCAGATCTTCTCGGCGCCATTGGCGATCCGCCGGTTGCCGAGATCGTTGGCGCCATTGTCGGACACGGCGAGCGCGTTCTCGAAGCGCGAGCCCTTGGGGCCGAAGGCGACGCCGGACTGGTTGCGGAAGCCCATGGCGTAGACTTCCATCTGCTCATGCGGATAGTAGCCTTCGCCGTCCTTGGCATCGAGCTTGACCCGCATCACCGAGCCGCCGCAGGGCTTTTGCGCCTTGATCTGCATGCCCGGCTCGGCCGCCACCCCGACCGGCAGGAATGCGCCGGTCAGCCGGCCATCCGAAGACCGGACATTGAGGCCGGTATGGACGATGTCGCGGCACATCGGGTCATGCGGCGTCGTGCCGTGGCCGTCTTGATGCTTGACCCAGAACGGATCCTCGGGGATGTCGGTCCAGCCGTGATTGTCGGGATCGGCAAATCCGGTGTTGCTGGGCAGCCCGAGCGCGAAATACAAATAGCCGTCCTTGCAGGTCACGCCGCCATTGCGGTGGTCGCCGATGAACAGATCCTTGATGATTGGCTTGAGCTCGCCGTTGATGCCGTCAATCTCCCAGATCTTCTCGGCGTATTCCGGGATGTAGACCTTGCCATTCTCGGCGCAGTAGCTGATCTCGTTCATCACCGTGGTGAAGGTGCCCTTGCCGATCTCCTTGATCAGCTTGCCCTGGGGATCGAACACCTTGACATGCGCCGGCTCGAATTGGTCGGCATCCGGGCTGCCCAGCAGCGGCGTCGCCACCGCCACCCAAAGATTGCCTTCGCCGTCCACCGTGGCCGAGGAGGGCGCGCCCAAGCCCTTCACCAGCACGCCGACCTCATAGCCCTCCGGCACCACGACCTTGGCCGGATTAGGCTCGACGGCGATCCGCTTGGCCCAGTCGCCCGATTCGCCAGTCCCCTGCATGTCGGCGGTCGCCACCGATCCCGTGGCGAGCCAGAGGCTCGCCGAGATCGCGACCATCGTCGTCGGTCTCATGCCTGTCCCCCCTGTTTGAGCCTGGCGAATGCGCCCTGCTCGTTGCTTTCTGGCGCTCGCTTCGATCGGGCTCGTCCGGCCCGGTTGCTTCAATACGTCGGCAGCTTGCGGATATGGGCGACGACGTCCTTGATGTCCTGGTCGGAGAGCTTCGTCTTCCAGGCCGGCATGTAGCCGCTCTTGCCGAACGCGGCCCCGCCATCCGCGATCACCTCGAACAGATAGCTGTCGGACATCTGATCGATGTAGCCTTGCTTGGTCAGATTCTGGATATGCGGCATGAAGGTGTGGGCGCCGCCGCGGCCGTCCTCGCCGTGGCAGCCTCTGCAGAATTGCTTGAAGATCTTGGCGCCGTGCTCGGCGTTGCCATCGGTGAAGCGCTCGATCTCGTCAGCCGCTTGCGCGGCACATAGACCCAGCCAGCAGCCCAGCAGGTAGCCTGCGACCCGACGCATCCTCCCCTCCTGCGGTCCGGACCGGCGCCCTTGGCGAGCGTTTTTTGACGTGTCTCCCTAGTTGGAGAATATATCGCTTTTGACGTAAGCCGTCAGCGCCATACGCTCGTCCTGGGAAAAAACATCTTCCCATGGCGGCATCTTGCGAAACCCGTAGGTGATCCGGAGATAGACGTCCTCGGGCGTGAGCTTGCGCGGCTTCAGCTTGGGGGCCTTGCCCGGGTAGGCGCCCTTGCCGTGGCACTTGACGCATTGCTGCTTGAACAGCTTGTGGCCCAGCTCGATGTTGGCCGGTTCCTTCAGATAGGCGTCGGTGAAGGCCGGATCATCCGCCCAGGCCATCGGCACGATTGCCACGCCGGCGAGCAACGCGATCAGCAGAGCCAAGCTTCGGTGCTTCACCTCACCCTCCCAACCTTCGCGCATCAAGCCCGTGAGATGAAATGGGCCTCTTTCCGTGGCCCGGAAAGAGGCCCATCGCTTGGCCTCACTCGATGACCCTGAGCGGGATCAATGCCGGCCGCTGTCGAGCTGCCTAGCTCGGCGGCACGATCTTGTAGATCTTGTCGAGGCCGCCGGCCGGCCCGGTGCTCACCGCGCTCAGCAGGTAGACCTCGCCCGCATTGTCCTGCGCGAAGGCCAGCACGTAGGGCAGCGGCCCGTCCATGTTGGTGACCTTCACGTTCTCCTTGGTCCAGCTGCCATCGGCGCCCTTGGTGGCGACAAACAGCTGACCGTCCATCGCGCCGAACGACTTGCTCCAATCGCCGAAGAAGTACTTGCCGTCCCAGTCCTTGTGGCTACCGCGATAGACATAGCCGCCCGTGACCGAGATGCCCTCGCAGCCGTCCGGCTTGGCGGTGCAGTTCTTGTACTCGAGGATCGGCGCGATCATGTCGGTTTTGGCGCAGTCCTCGGGATGCTCGTTGGGCGCCAGGAAGTCGAAGCAGTGGTTCGCTTCCATCACCCGCCAGCCGTAGTTGCCGCCCTTCTGGATGATGCTGACCTCCTCGTAGCTGTTCTGCTGCACGTCGCCGCAGAACAGCTCGTTGGTGCCGCCCATGTCGAAGGAGCAGCGCCACGGATTGCGCAGCCCATAGGCCCAGATCTCCGGCAGCGCCGAGTCAGCCTGGCCGACGAAGGGATTGTCCGCCGGGATGCCGTGGCCGCCCTCGCCATCCTCGTCGACGTTGATGCGCAGGATCTTGCCATGGGGCGAAAGCAGATCCTGGCCGTTGCCGATCTCGGGATTGTGGCCGATGCCCCAGTCGTTGGCGTAGCCGCCATCGCCGGTCGAGATGTAGAGCATCTTGTCGGGGCCGAACGCGATCCAGTGGCCATTGTGATTGAACTGCGGCCAGTCGAGCTGATTGACGATCCGCTCGGAGCTGGTGTTCGCGACGTTCGGATCATCTTCCGAGACGGTCATCTCGGAGACGTAGGTGGTGTGCGCCCACCACAGCTTCTTGCCGAGATCGCCCTGTGGATTGATGGGCACGGTATAGGCGACATAGAACTTCTTGTTGGTGGCGAAGTCGGGGTGGAACGCGAGCCCCAGCAGGCCTTCCTCATCGAAGTCCGACAGCAGCGAGACCAGCTTGGTGCTGATATCGAGGAACGGCTCCTCGAGCACCTCGCCATCCTTGGTGAGGATCTTGATGAAGCCGTTCTGCTGGATGATGAAGCGGCGATCGTCGCCCGGCGGCGAGACCATCGCCAGGGGATGAATCAGGCCGGATGCCACCTCCTCGAGCTTCACGTCGAACGCCATTGCGGGGCTCAGCGCACCGCAGACAATCGCAAGGGCGGTCGCCCCTGAGCATAGTTTCAGGACCATGGTAGCCTCCCCATTTTTGGTCGGGCGCTTGCTGCCCGCCTTCTCGATTGAATTATTGACATCATGACATACCGAAATCGTGGCCAGCGCAAGAGGCAAGGGCGCTTAGAGTTTGTCCTAATCTTCTACTCATAATCTTTAGAGTTTCATTATCCGTCGAGAATTCTTCTTTTGATTTTAGACTCTTATGCGATCATCGCTGGCATGGCGCCTGAGCATTGGCTAGGCTCACCGCATGCATCGGACGCTCGTGATCCTGGCGGTCGGCTTGGCTCCAGCCTTGGTCGGCGCCTACACCCCTCATTTGCAGCGCCTGGCGGCGCGCGGGGGCTTGCGGCCACTGACCACCGTCACTCCGGCCGTCACCTGCAGCGCGCAGTCGACGCTGCTGACCGGCCTGCTGCCGGCGGGCCATGGCGCGGTGGCCAATGGCTGGTATTTCCGCGACCTGGCCGAGGTCTGGCTGTGGCGGCAATCCAACCGTCTGATCGCTGGCGAGATGGTCTGGGAGGCCGCCAAGCGACGCGATCCGGCCTTTACCTGCGCCCAGATGTTCTGGTGGTACAACATGTATGGGACGGCCGATTGGAGCGCCACGCCCCGGCCGATGTACCCGGCCGATGGCCGCAAGATCCCCGACCACTACGCCGAGCCGCCGGAGCTGCATGACGAGCTCGACCGGAAGCTCGGCCAGTTCCCCCTGTTCAAGTTCTGGGGTCCAGCCGCCGACATCACCTCGAGCCGCTGGATTGCGGAGGCCACGCTCCATGTCATGGCGACGCGTGATCCGACGCTCACGCTCTGCTATCTGCCGCATCTCGACTACAACCTGCAGCGCCTGGGGCCGGACCTGGCGCAGCCCCGGCTGCAGCAGGACCTGGCCGAGCTCGATCAGCTCTGCGGCCAGCTGATCGAGCAGGCCGAGCGGAGCGGCCGCCGGATTCTGGTGGTCTCCGAATATGGCATCACGCCGGTCACCGATGCGGTGCACATCAACCGCGCTTTGCGCGAAGCTGGCCTGATCCGGGTGCGCGTCGAGCAAGGCCGCGAGGTTCTGGACCCTGGCGCCTCGCGCGCCTTTGCGCTCGCCGACCACCAGATCGCCCATGTCTATCTGCAGCACGGGGCCGACGCGGGCGCGATCAAGCAGCTGCTGGAGGGGCTGGACGGGGTCGAGCAGGTGCTGGACCATGACGGCAAGCGCGCCTTCGGCCTGGACCATCCGCGCTCGGGCGAGCTGGTCGCGATCGCCCGGCCGGATCGCTGGTTCAGCTACTACTACTGGCTGGACGACGCGCGCGCGCCGGATTTCGCGCGCACCGTCGATATCCACCGCAAGCCCGGCTATGACCCGGTCGAGCTGTTCGTCGATCCCGCGATCAGAATGCCGCCGCTCGCGATCGGCTGGCGCCTCGCCAAGCGCAAGCTTGGCCAGCGCACGCTCCTGGACGTGATCTCGCTGAAGGACACCCAGCTGGTCAAAGGATCGCACGGCCGCCTGACCGACGATCCCCAGGACGGCCCGCTCGTGATCGGCAGCGAGCCGGACCTGCTGCCCGAAGGGCCGATCCACGCGACCGCCTTCAAGCAGCTGCTGCTCGACCACCTATTCGGCCGAGCCCCCGGCTAGGTGCCCGGCACCAGCCGCTGCAGCGCCAGGGTCAGGGCAAAGCCAGCGACCGCGAGCCAGGCGAGCCCCGTGGCGCCCACGCTCGCGATCAGCACGGCATCGAACAGGCAGATGCCGGCGATCAGGCTGACCACCGCGCGCGGCACGTCGCCCGGGCGCCGCCGCCGCATGAGCCAGAGCGCCACCAGCAGCCAGCCCAGGAACATCACCGCCAGCAGCGCCTGCACCGGACCGCCAACCGCCGCCTGCAGCGCATACAGCGCCGGCAGGGCCAGCAGCAGGAGCGGCCAGAGATTCTCGACGGCTGCGAAGCTCTCCTGCTTGGCCGTATAGGTCAGGCCGGCGACGTAGCAGAGCAGCAGGAGGCCGGCCAGCCAGAGCAGTCCGGGCAAAGGCACCGCGACCGCCACGCCGGCCACGACATAGACCAGGAGGCGGCACAGGCCCATCAGCAGCGGGCTCAACGGGTTGCCCTTGTGGTGCCAGTCATACAGCAGGATCGCGCTGGTCAGGCCGAGGCCGGCGAGCGCGGGCCAGAGGCCGGTGCCGGCCGCCGGCATGACCCCGACCCCGAGCAGCAGAGCCAGGCCCAGCGCCAGCATGGTGCCGCCGCCCAGCGCCACCGTCCGCTGGCTGACCAGCCCGGCCGGAATTGGCCGCTCGGGCCGCTGCCGCGCATCGATCCCAGCGTCGAAGGCGTCGTTTAGATACATGCCGCCGACATAGAACAGCGAGCATGCCAGCAGCAGCGCCAGCAGCAGCCCAGCCGGCGCATCCGCCTGGCCGCCGCCAGCCAGCAGCATGCCGGTCAGCACGTTGGTCCAGACGGTCGGCAGGTTCGAGACCCGGCCGAGCCGGAGCGCCACGGCCCCCGTCATGGTCGGCGCCAGTGCGATCACTCAGGCAAGCTCTTGGCGCACCCAGGCGAGCTCCCGAGCGATGGCGCTGGCGACCCCGAGGCCGCGATAGCGCTCCGGCAGCACGTCCCAGGTGTAGGTCTCGACCTCGAGATGGGCGCTGATCGGCTGGGCCCGATGCAGGGCCAGGATCTGCCGGAGGAAATCCTGGGTGGTCGAGAAATGCTCCAGCTCGGCCAGGAAGATCGGGACGTGGAAATGGACCCGCCACTCGCGGCCCGCCGCCTGGTCCACCGTCGCCAGCGCCGCCGGCAGATCCAGATGCCGGATCAGCCGGTCGCCGTCCCGCTCGATCACCTGATGCAGGTAGACCGGCTCGTTGAACGGCTTGAGCTGGGCCGCTGCATCCGGCCCGATGCGCGGCACCCGCAGGGCCGCGCTCAGCTGCAGCTTGGTGATCCGGATCCCGGCCGCCCCGAGCGCTGCCAGGCTCGCCGCCGGGTCCTCATACTCGACCGCGGCATGGCAGACGTCGTAGCAGACGCCCAGATGCCGCTGCAGCAGGGCCGCCGCTGCTTCGACCGGCACACCCGCCAGCTCGGCCAGCCGTTGCTGGGCCGCCGGCGTCTGCAGGTGGTCGCGGAAGAAGGCCACCGTCTCGTCGATGGTCTCCAACAGGCAATAGGGCTCGGGCTCCAGCGCCAGCGAGATGATCCGGCCGGTGCGCGCCCGGAGCGCCGCCAGATGGGCGACGTGACGGAGCAGATTGTCGGCGATCCGCGCGACCACCCCGGGCTCGGCGGCGAGCGGCTTGAACGTGCCGGGCACGGTGCTGACGCTGCCTTCCAGGCCCGGCTGGTCGGGCAGCAGCACGGCCAGGACATCCGCCAGGCGGTTGCTGTAGGCCAGCCGCTCGGGATAGGTCCAGTCCGGCTGATAGACCTGCTCCTTGACCCGCTGGCCATGGAAGGGGCCATAGGGAAAGCCGTTGATCGTGAAGACGTAGCACCCCGCGCGCTCCAGCCAGGCGCGGAACGCCTGCAGCCGGTCGCCCTCGGCCAACGCCTCGGCGGCAATCGCGGAGAGCCGCAGGCCGACCCCGAACGGCCGGTCCGGCGCCAGCTCCGCCTTGATCGCCGGCAGATGGCGCTCGAGGCTGGCCATGGTGTCGGCCCAGCTCTCGGCGGCGTGGATGTTGGTGCAGTAGGTCAGATGGCCGAGCCGGGATCCGAGGTCCATCAGTCCTGGCTCCGCGCCTTGAGCCAGCCGATCGCGGCCAGCATCCGCTCGGCATCGATGGCGTGGACCTCGACGCCCGTGCCAATGGCGCGCAACAGGGTGATCGTCAGCTCGCCGCCCAGATGCTCCCGAAACTCCTGCAGCCCTGCCAGGACCAGGTTGCTGCCGTCCTCCGCCTTCGCGTCCAGCGCCGGATGCCAGAGGCGAAAGCCCAGATGCTCCAGCAGCGCGCAGATCCGCTCCTCGTCGCCGGGCGGCAGCAGGCCCGCCAGAACGGAATAGCGGCTGTCCACCGCGATGCCGATGGCGACCGCCTCACCATGGCGCAGATGGTGGCGGGTCAGGCTCTCCAGCTTGTGCGCCGACCAATGGCCAAAATCGAGCGGGCGGGCGCTGCCGGTCTCGAACGGATCGCCGCCCAACGCGATCTGGCGCATGTGCAGCTCGGCGCAGCGCCGGATCATGGTCGCGGTCGCCGCTCGCTCGAAGGTCACCAGATCGTCCGCCTGCGCCTCCAGCCAAGCATAGAACGCGGCGTCGCGGATCAGGGCGACCTTCACCGCCTCGGCGATGCCGGCGATCCGGTCGCGCTGGCCGAGGCCCTGCAGCAGGTCCAGGTCGTTCAGAACGGCAAACGGCGGCGCGAAGGTGCCGATGAAATTCTTGACCCCATGCAGATTGACACCGTTTTTGACGCCCACGCCGGAGTCGTCCTGCGCTAGCACCGTGCTCGGCACCCGGATCAGCCGCACGCCGCGGTGGGTGGTGGCAGCGACCAAGCCGACTGCGTCCAGCACCGCGCCGCCGCCGATCGCGATGACGTAGGCATGGCGATCGATATGGTGCTCATAGAGATGGCGCTGCATCGACTCGACGAAGTACAGGTCGGTCTTGATCCCTTCGCCGCCCGGCACCGCGATCGGCGGCGCGACCAGCTCCAGGCTGCCGCCATGGTGCGCCGCATAGGCCGCGATGGCGTTCGCCAGCTCCGGCCGGGCCGCCAGCAGGCCATCGTCCACGAATGCCAGGCAGCGATGCCGGCGCTCGGGCTCGAGCCGGGTGACCGTCTCGAGCAGCACATGATTGGTCGGCTCGAACAGCCGCTCCGTGAAATAGACCGGGTAGTCGTAGCTGACCGTGAACTTCTGGCGGTAGACCATCGGCGCCGCGGACCGCGCCTCATCCTCGCCGCATTGCGTGCCCAAGGATGCCATGATCCGGTCCGGCCTCCCCCCGTTTTTGTTGGTCTGCAGGCGGCCCGAAGCGCCGCTCGCAGCCATTTCGCTAGATACGATACCGTCTGCCGCTCGGTTCTGCAAAGATGCTACCTTGGTAGCAACCTCGAACCGGGCCGCACGGGAGGGCGCTGGCAATGCGATACTTGAATGGCCTGTTCTGCATCGTTCTTCTTATGTTCGCGGTGGTCCAGTACAATGACCCGGATGGTCCGCTCTGGGCCCTGATCTACGGCGTGCCCGCCGCGTTATCCGGGCTGGCGGCGTTCGACCCGGCGCGGCTGCGGTCGGGCATCATGCCGACGCTGCTGATCGCCTGCCTGGCGCTGGCCGTCATCGGCACGCTTTATTACTGGCCCTACGGCTTCGCCTGGTGGGACGGCCAGGTGATCTGGGCCACCGAGGTGGTGCGCGAGGGCCTGGGCGTGCTGATCATGACGATCGGAGTGGCGCTGGTCGTCATCGCGGGCAGGGTGACGCCGGTCGCCGCCAGATCCGCCTAGGCGCCCGGTCCAGGCAGGACGATTGGTCGGCCATGGGCCGGCAGATCGGATAGCGTTCGACGCGCTTGCTTTGCGCTCGATCAATGCCGAGCGCTCGCCGAACCGTCAGCTTGGCCGCGGACGCCATAAAGGGATCGGGTGGTGACGAGCGGGGACGCCTACGTGATCTTGCCGGCGGCGCTGGATGGTTTGATCCAGGCGCTGCGGGCGGACTACCGCGTGCTCGGGCCGACCGTGCAGGCCAGTGCCATCGTCTATGACGAGCTGACTGGCCTCGCCGACCTGCCGCGAGGCTGGACCGACGAGCAAGCCGGCGGGCACTACCGCTTGCGCCGCCGCGACGATGGCGCGCTGTTCGGCTATGTGGTCGGGCCGCAGAGCTGGAAGCAGTTTCTGCATCAGCCGGTCCAGCCGCTCTGGCGCGCCCGCCAAAGCGAGGATGGCGTCACCTTCGAGCCACCGCCCACGCCGGCGCGGCCGCTGGCCTTCATCGGCGTGCGCGCCTGCGAGCGGCGGGCGATCGCGATTCAGGATCGGGTGCTGCTCGAAGGCAGCTTCGCCGATGCCCACTACGCGGCCCGCCGCGCCGAGGCGTTCATCGTGGCGGTCAATTGCGGCCAGGCGGGTGGCACCTGCTTTTGCGTCTCGATGGGCACAGGACCCAAGGTCGAGGATGGCTTCGATCTGGCGCTGACCGAGCTCGATCCGGCCGGCGAGCACCGCTTGCTGGTCGAGGTCGGCAGCGAGCGGGGGGGCCGGCTCATGGCCGGCCTACCGCAGCGGCCGGCCACCGCCGCCGATCGCGATGCGGCCGAGGCGGCGGTGGCGCGCGCGGCCTCCCAGATGGGCCGGGCAATGCCGGCGGTCGACGTGCCGGCGGTGCTGGCCCGCAATCTCGAGCATCCGCGCTGGGCCGAGGTGGCGGAGCGCTGCCTGACCTGCGGCAACTGCACCATGGTCTGCCCGACCTGCTTTTGCACGACCGTCGAGGAGGATCTGGACCTCGCTCCCGACCAGGCCGGCCGGACCCGCAAATGGGCGTCCTGCTTCACCCTCGATTTCTCGTACATCCATGGCGGCAGCGTCCGGCAGAGCGGCCGCTCGCGCTATCGCCAGTGGCTGACCCACAAGCTCGCGACCTGGCACGATCAGTTCGGCAGCTCCGGCTGCGTCGGCTGCGGCCGCTGCATCGCCTGGTGTCCCGTCGGCATCGATCTGACCGAGGAGGTCCAGGCGATCGCTGCGAGCGAACAAGGATAGGACAGGTGGAAACCCACGGCTTGCAGGAGATCCTGAGCGGCCACCGCTTCTTCGCGGATCTCGATCCAGCGCTCTGCGCCTTGGTCGCGGGCTGCGGCCGCAATGTCCGGTTCGAGGCCGGCGACTATCTGTTCCACGAGGGCGAGCCGGCCGACCGGTTCTTCCTCCTGCGCCATGGCCGCGTCGCCTTCGAGGTCACCGCGCCTGGCCGCGGTCCGCTCCGCTTCCTGACGGTTGGCGAGGGCGAGGTGGTCGGCGTGTCCTGGCTAGTGCCGCCTTATCGCTGGAACTACGACGCCAAGGCGCTCGAGACGATCCGCGCGATCGCGCTCGACGCCAAGTGCCTGCGCGACAAATGCGAGGCCGACCACCATCTGGGCT
Source organism: uncultured Alphaproteobacteria bacterium (assembly GCA_902826935.1). Lineage (GTDB taxonomy): Bacteria > Pseudomonadota > Alphaproteobacteria > Geminicoccales > Geminicoccaceae > CADEGR01. Next base: position 30,266 of record CADEGR010000026.1, read on the forward strand.
ACGAGCTGATGAAGCGTTTCGTGCCCGAGCTGGTGCGCCGCTTGCACGCGACCCGGCTGCAGATGTTCGACGTCTACGGCCAGCATGGCTGAGCCCGTGGCGGTCGGCGACCCGATGCTGCCCAAGGTCGCCGAGGTCGTCGCCAGGCGGCGCGAGCTGGCCGACACCTGGACCATCGAGCTGGTGACCGAGGCGCAGGGGCTGCTGGCCTTCCGGCCTGGCCAGTTCAACATGCTCTATGCCTTTGGGGTCGGCGAGGCGGCGATCAGCGTGAGCGGTGATCCGGCCGGCGCCGATCGCCTGATCCACACCATCCGCGACGTTGGCAAGGTTTCGGCCGCCCTGGCCGGCCTCAAGCCCGGCGCCAGGCTCGGCGTGCGCGGGCCGTTCGGCAGCGCCTGGCCGGTCGAGGCTGCGGTCGGCCAGGATGTCGTCGTGATGGCCGGCGGCCTCGGCCTCGCCCCGCTCCGGCCGGCACTCTACCGCCTTCTGGCCGAGCGCCAGCGCTTCGGCCGGATCGCCTTGCTCTACGGCACTCGCAGCCCGAGCGACATTCTCTACGCCAAGGAGCTGGCGCGTTGGCGCGCGCAGCTGGATCTGCAGCTGGAGGTCACGGTCGACCATGCCGGCACCGACTGGCATGGCCATGTCGGCGTGGTGACCAGCCTCTTGCCGCGGGTGGTCTTCGATCCGGCGCGCACGGTGGCGCTACTGTGCGGGCCGGAAGTGATGATGCGCTTCGGGGCGCTCGCCTTGCAGGATCTGGGCGTGGCGCCGGGCGCGATTCATCTTTCGCTGGAGCGGCACATGAAATGCGCGCTCGGCCATTGCGGCCGCTGCCAGTTCGGGTCGCAGTTCGTGTGCAAGGACGGGCCGGTCGCGAGCTTTGCCAAGGTCGGCCGGCTGCTCACCATCAAGGAGCTCTAGGATGGCCGAGACCGGCACGCGGCCGAAGCTCGCGGTCTGGAAGTTCGCCTCCTGCGACGGCTGCCAGCTGAGCCTGCTGGATTGCGAGGACGAGCTGCTGGCGGTCGCGGGCGCGGTCGAGATCGCCTATTTTCTGGAGGCGACCCGGGCCGAGGTGGCCGGCCCCTACGATCTGTCGCTGGTCGAAGGCTCGATCACGACCGCCCATGACGCCGCGCGGATCAAGGCGATTCGCCAGGCTTCGAAGCGCCTGATCACGATCGGCGCCTGCGCCACCGCGGGCGGCATCCAGGCGCTGCGCAACTTCGCCGATGTGCGCGACTTCATCAGCATCGTCTACGCCCGGCCGGACTATATCGAGACGCTGGCCACCTCGACCGCGATCGCCGAGCATGTGAAGGTCGATTTCGAGCTGCGTGGCTGTCCGGTCAACAAGCACCAGCTGCTGGAGGTCCTGGCCGCGTTCCTGCGCGGCCGTCAGCCGGCCACGCCCGGCCACAGCGTCTGCGTGGAATGCAAGCAGCGCGGCAATGTTTGCGTCATGGTGGCCCACGGCACGCCGTGCCTGGGGCCGGTGACCCATGCCGGCTGCGGCGCCATCTGCCCGGCCTATGACCGTGGCTGCTACGGCTGCTTCGGGCCGATGGAGAGCCCGAACATGGCCGCGCTGAACCACTGGCTGGCCAGGCTCGGCGTCGATCAGCCGACGATCGCCCGGCTGTATGGCACCTTCAACGTCAACGCCGAGCCGTTTCGGGCGGAGAGCCAGCGCCATGGCGGATAGGACGATCAAGGTCGCGCAGCTCGCCCGGGTCGAAGGCGAGGGCGCCCTCAAGATCACGATCCGGGATGGCGCGGTCAAGCAGGCCGAGCTCAACATCTTCGAGCCGCCGCGCTTCTTCGAGGCGTTCCTGCGCGGCCGCGCCTTCACCGAGCCGCCGGACATCTGCGCCCGGATCTGCGGCATCTGCCCGGTCGCCTACCAAATGAGCGCGGTCCATGCGCTCGAGGCCGCCCTCGGCGTGACGGTCGACGGCCCGCTGCGGGCGCTCCGCCGGCTGATCTATTGCGGCGAGTGGATCGAGAGCCACGGCCTGCATGTCTACATGCTGCATGCGCCCGATTTCCTCGGCTACCAGGGCGCCATCGAGCTCGCCCGCGACCATGCCGACATCGTGCAGCGCGGCCTCGATATGAAGAAGGCCGGCAATGCGATCGTGGCCCTGGTCGGCGGCCGCGAGGTCCATCCGGTCAACATCAAGGTCGGCGGCTTCTATCGCGCGCCGCGCAGGCGCGAGCTGCAGGGCCTGGTTGACCAGCTGGAGCGCGGCCGGGACGCGGCGCTGGCCACGGTCCGCTGGGTCGCCGGCTTCGACTTTCCGGATTGCGAGCGCGACTACGAGTTCGTGGCTCTCCGCCATCCGGCCGAATATCCGTTCAACGAGGGCCGGCTGGTGTCGAGCCGCGGCCTCGACCTCGCGATCGCCGACTACCCGCAGCATTTCCAGGAGCTGCATGTCGCCCACTCGACCGCGCTGCACAGCCAGCGGGCCGGCGGCGGCCACTATTTTCTCGGGCCGATGGCCCGCTACAGCCTGAACTTCGACCGGCTGCCGGCGCTCGCCCAGGACGCCGCCAAGGCGGCTGGGCTGGGCCCGGTCTGCCGCAATCCCTATCGCAGCATCGTCGTGCGCGCGGTCGAGCTGGTGTTCGCCTTCGACGAGGCCCTGCGCCTGATCGCCGACTATGTCGAGCCGGACCAGCCGGCCGTCCCTTGCGAGCCGCGCGCCGGCACCGGCCATGGCGCCACCGAGGCGCCGCGCGGCATGCTCTACCACCGCTACCGGCTGGCCGCGGACGGCACCATCGAGGACGCCGTGATCATCCCGCCGACCTCGCAGAACCAGCCGACCATCGAGGACGATCTGAAGAGCTTCATCGGTGGCTGGCTGGACATGTCGGACGAGGCTCTGCGCTGGCGCTGCGAGCAGACCGTGCGCAACTACGACCCCTGCATCTCCTGCGCGACGCATTATCTGCGCCTTGATATCGACCGGGCGTGACATGCCGGCCGCCGCATGATGCAGGGCTTGGTCATCGGGCTCGGCAATCCTGATCGGGGCGATGACGGCGTCGGCCGCGTCGTCGCCCAGAACCTCCGCCGCATGGCACCCGCCGGCATCGCGGTGCGCGAGCATGACGGCGAGGCGAGCGGCCTGATCGCCCTGCTGCCGGCGGAATTGCCGGTGGTCATCATCGACGCCGCCAGGGCCGGCGGCACGGCGGGCCGGATCCACCGGTTCGACGCCGGCGCCGGGCCGCTGCCGGCCGAGCTTGGCGCCTGGTCGTCCCATGGCCTCGGCCTTGCCCAGGCGATCGAGCTGGCTCGGGTGCTGGGCCGCCTGCCGCGCTGCTGCATCGTGTTCGCGGTCGAGGGCGCGAGCTTCGCGCTCGCGGCCGGCCTGTCGCCGGCGGTCGCCGCAGCCGCGCAGGCTCTGCCGGCGCAAATCCTGGCCGAGCTCGCTGCGTTGGCCGCGCCTGGCGCGCCAGAACGAGGAAACGGTCCATGACTGGTGAAGGCGTCCTCTTGGCGCAGGCGGCTGGGGTCGCCTACCGGCCGCAGGTCCCGGACGATTCGATCCGCCACCAGCTGTGGGCGCTGCTCCAGGTGTTGATGCAGTCGACGTTCCGCAACCGGATTCTCTGGATCGGCGTCGCGGTCGCCGCGGTGATCATCGCCAACACCGTCGGCCAGGTCCGCCTCAACGTTTGGCAGGGCGACTTCTATGATGCGCTCGAGCAGCGCCATGTCAGCGCGTTCATGGGCCAGCTGATCGTGTTTGGCGTGGTGGTCGGCGGCCTGCTCACGCTGATCGTGCTGGAGACCTGGCTGCGCCAGATGCTGGAGGTCCGGCTGCGCGAATGGCTGACCAAGGACCTGCTCGATCAGTGGCTGCAGCCCAGGCGGGCCTATTTCCTGGCATTCGACGGCGAGATCGGCGCCAATCCCGACCAGCGGCTGCAGGCCGACTGCCAGCACTTCGTCGAGCTGAGCGCCGACCTCGGCATCGGCCTGATCCGGTCCGGCCTGCTGCTCTTCAGCTTCGTCGGCGTGCTCTGGCTCCTGTCCGCGCAGATCCATTTCGAGATCGGCGCCCGCACCATCACCGTGCCTGGCTACTTCGTCTGGACCGCGCTCGCCTTCGCCTTGAGCGGCTCCTTGCTGACCTGGTGGGTCGGCCGGCCGCTGGTGGCGCTGGATGCCGAACGCTACGCCCGCGAGGCGCGGCTGCGCTCCGCGCTCGCCCGGATCAACGATCATGCCGAAGGCATCGCCCTCAATCGCGGCGAGGCGGATGAGCGCCGCGCCCTTGACCGGCCGGTCGACGACGTGATCGAGATCATGCGCCGCCTGGCCAGCCGCTTGGCGCGCCTGACCTGGATCACCTCCGGCTTCGGCTGGCTCGGCCTGGTGATGCCGATCCTGGTGGCCGCGCCCGGCTATTTCCAGGGCTCGATCTCGTTCGGCACGCTGATGATGGTGGTCGGCGCCTTCACCCAGGTCGGGCTGGCGCTGCGCTGGTTCGTCGACAATTTCTCCAGGATCGCCGAGTGGCGGGCGGCCTTACTGCGGATCGTCTGCTTTCGCGAGATCGTGGTCACGATCGAGACCATGGGCGACGATCTGAGCCGGATCGAGCGGGTCGAGCAGCTGGACGGGCCACTCACCATCGACAACCTGCACCTGGCGCTGATCGACGGCAAGGCGGCGATTGAGGAGCCGCTGGTGACCATCCCCAAGGGCCAGCGGGTGACCATCACCGGCGAGCCCGGCACCGGCAAGAGCACGCTGTTCCGCGCCTTGGCGGGCTTGTGGCCCTGGGGCTCCGGCGTGATCAAGATCCCCGCCGGCGCCCTCATGATGTTCCTGCCGCAGCGGCCGCATCTGCCGCTCGGCAGGCTGCGCGATGCGCTGACCTATCCAGCACCACGCGGCAGCTTCGACGCGCCGACCCTCGAGACCGCCCTGCAACAGGTCGATCTGGGCTATCTGGCACCCAAGCTGGACAGCGAGGAGCGCTGGGACCGCAGCCTGTCCTTGAGCGAGCAGCAGCGTCTGGCGTTCGCCCGCGTCCTGCTGCACCGGCCGGACTATGTCGTGATCGACAACGCGCTGACCGGCCTGGAGGATGAGGAGCGCCAGCTGCTGCGCGCTCTGTTCGAGGGTGCGCTGGCCGGGCTGACCGTGATCAACATCGGCAGCGGCAATTCCGGCAACCGCTTCCGCGATCAGATGCTGCATCTGCGCCGGGTGCCGGACGGCAAGCGTTTCCGGCGGCCTAGCGAGCGCTTCGGCCTGACGCCCGCGACCGGCGCCGCCGGTGCGGTCACCGGCCGGTGAAGACCAGGCGCACGAAGTCGCGATAGAGCAGGATCTGGCGCGGCAGCAAGCCCTTGTCCTTGCCCGCCTTGGCCAGGATGATGCCGCCGTCGACCAGAGCTGAGACCATGTCGGCGAGATCGTCCAGATCGATGTCGACGCGCGGCGGGTAGCGCGCCGCGATCCGGTCCAGATGGCGCCGGAAGCGGCGCCGCCAGCCGAGCACGCCCGCCCGGTTCAGGTCGTGGATCTCCTGGCTGAACAGCTGGTCCTGGTAGCAATAGGCCGCGACCAGGCAGCCGGGATGGGTGTCCGGCAGGTTGTCCAGCATCTCCGCCAGCAGCTTCAGCCCGACCAGGAAGCCGTGCAGCGGGTCCTCGTTCAGCTCGTCGGCGCGGTTGAACAGCTCGTCCAGGATCGCGTCGTCGCGTTCGAGGTAGCGGACCAGGAGCGCCTTCGCGAGGGCGCCCTTGTCCCGGAAGTGATAGAAGAAGCCGCTCTTGGTGATGCCGACCGCGGCGATCAGCTCGTCGATCGAGGTCGCGGCAAAGCCCTTCTCCAGCACCGCTGATTCGGCGCAGGCCAGAATGCGCTCGCGCGTGTCGCTGCGCTTGCGGGGCGTGCGATCGAGCATGCCGGAACTGTACCACAGGTGCAGTACCGCAGGTACAGATCAAGCGCCCGCATGGCCGGCAGGCATCGGCTTAGGCCCCGCCCGATCTTCCGCAAACCGTTGATATTCAATGAAGCATTCGGCTGTGCCGCCGGCTGGACCGGAAGTCGGCTAGTGCGACCTGGGCCAGTGCTGGCATCGTGCCGGCCTAGGAGAGGGCGTGCTGGCTTGCCAGCAATGATGAGGAAACGACCATGTCGATGTACCGTGCCCGGCTGCCTCAGCTCGATGGCGGCCTGTTCCTGACCGATGGCGGGCTCGAGACCACGCTGGTGTTCCACGAGGGCCACGAGCTGCCGTACTTCGCGGCCTTCGATCTGTTGCGCGAGGGCTGGGGGCGGGCCGCGATCCAGGCCTATTACGAACGCTATCTGGGGATCGCCCGCCGCCATGGCGCCGGCTTCATCCTGGACAGCCCGACCTGGCGGGCGAGCGCCGACTGGGCGGCGAAGCTCGGCTATACCAGGGAAGCCCTGGCGATGGTCAATGCCGAGGCGATCGAGCTCCTGGCGGAGCTGCGCGCCCGCCATGCCGGCGCGGATCTGCCGATCGTGATCAGCGGCCAGATCGGACCGCGTGGCGACGGCTACAAGGCCGACCAGACGATGAGCGTGGCCGAGGCGGAAGCGTACCATGCCGAGCAGATCGCGACCTTCGCCGCAAGCGCGGCGGACATGGTCTCGGCCATGACCATGACCCATGTCGAGGAGGCGATCGGCATCACCCTGGCGGCCAAGGCGGCGGGCATGCCGGTCGTGATCTCGTTCACGGTCGAGACCGACGGCCGCCTGCCGTCCGGCCAGAGCCTGGGCGATGCGATCAGCGAGACCGACGCCGCGACCCAAGGCGGCCCCGCCTATTTCATGCTGAATTGCGCCCATCCGGCGCATTTCGAGGCCCAGCTGGCAGGCGGCGGGGGCTGGCTCGAGCGGCTGCGCGGCCTGCGCGCCAACGCCTCGACCCGCAGCCATGCCGAGCTCGACGAGGCGACCGAGCTGGACGCCGGCGATCCGCTCGATCTGGCGGCGCGCTACCAGGCGCTGCGCCAGCGCCTTGGCCAGCTGACCGTGCTGGGCGGCTGCTGCGGCACCGATCACCGCCATGTCGACGCGATCGCCGGCTTTTGCCGCCAACAGCAGGCGGCATGAGTGGCGGTGGGCGAGAAGACACTGCTCAGCGCAGCAGCGTCTTCAGCCCCCGCGTCGGATCGGCCACGGCGGCCGGATCTGGGCGGGCAGCGCGCTCGATCATCAGCTGGGCCAGGCGCAGATCGCGCCCGAGCCCGGCTGGTCCGACCCCGCCAGCGCCGAGCACGCGGCCTTGCTCGTCCAGATGGAACAGGATGCAGGCGTCGGCCGCGATCGCTCGGGTGACCGTGCGCGCCGCCCGTGCCGGCCAGCCCGCGATCTGCAGCGTGAGCTCGTACTGATCGGACCAGAACCAGGGCAGCTCGACGTAGCTCAGCCCGGCGCCCAGGAGGTTGCGCGCGGCCAATGCCCCTTGCCGATCGGCGTTCTGCCAGGCCTCGAGCCTGACGTGGCCGTTGCCGCTCGGATCGGGCAAGGCGCAGACATCGCCGGCCGCGAAGATGTCGGGATCGCTGGTCTGCAGCCGGGCATCGACCAGAATGCCCTGGTCGGTGGCGAGGCCCGCGGCCACGGCCAGCTCGGCGCGCGGGACAGCGCCGATGCCGACCAGAAGCGCGTCGGCCTCGAGCCGGCGGCCACCGCCCAGGTCGAGACTGAGGCCCTGCTCGGTGGCCATGACCGCCTGCAGGCCGGTGCCGAGCAGGATCCGCACGCCGGCCGCCTGGTGACGCGCCGCCAGGATCGCGGCCAGGGGCGCTGGCACGCAGCGGCTGAGCAAGGCTGGCGCCAGCTCGATCACGGTGACGGCGCAGCCGAGCGCCATGGCGCTGGCCGCCACCTCCAGGCCGATGAAGCCGCCGCCCAGGATCGCCAGCCGCGCGCCCGGGCGCAGCGCGGCGCGCAGCTGGTCGGCATCCGCGCGCGTGCGCAGACAAAAGATCCGCGGCTCGTCGGCCTGAGCGCCCGGCAGCGGTCGCGCCGCTCGGCCGGTCGCGAGCAGGAGCTTGGCATAGGCGATGGCCCCGCCGTCCGCGAGGCGGAGCTGCTTGGCCGGTCGGTCGATCGCCAGGACCCGGCAGCCGGGCCGAAAGTCGATGCCGGCCTCGGCCAGCGCTTCGGTCGTGGCGAAGGTGAAGCTTGCAAGGCTGCGTTCGCCGGTCAGAAAGCCCTTGGACAAGGGCGGGCGCTCATAGGGCGGATCGGGCTCCTCGCCCAGCAGCAGGATGGCGCCCCGGTAGCCTTCGGCCCGCAGCGTCAGCGCCGCCCGGCCGCCGGCCTGGCCGGCGCCGACGATCACCAAGGGTGCTGCGGCGGCCATGGCGGACCTGGCCCCTCGTGCCTCAGTCGTCCAGCTCGATCATGATCCGGCCGGCCTCGAGCTTGACCGGATAGGTCTTGAGATTGACGCAGACCGGGGCACCCTTGGCCTCGCCGGTGCGGTAGTCGAAGCGGCCATTGTGCTTCGGGCACTCGATGATGTGGTCCATCACCAAGCCATCCGCGAGATGGACCTGCTCATGGGTGCACAAGCCATCGGTCGCGAAATACGCGTCGCTGGGTGAGCGGTAGATCGCGAAGGTCCGCCCGCCATGGTCGAAGCGCATCACGTCCTCGGCCTCGAGCGCATCCGCGGCGCCGACCAGGATCCAGCTCATCGCGGTTCGCTCCCCAATTTGGTCACAGCAAGCGCCGGCGCAGCGTGGTCTTGACGCTGTCGAGCAGGACCGCAAGCAGCATCAGCCCGCCCCGGATCACCTGCATGTACGACGCGTCGAGGCCCATCACATTGATCGCCGTGTCGATCGAGGATAGCAGCAGCACGCCGGCGAACACGCCGGACAGCCGGCCGACACCGCCGCGCAGCGACACGCCGCCGATCACCACCGCCGCGAACGCCTCGAACAGCATGCCGAGGCCGAGATTGGGGGTGGCGCCATTGGTCCGCGCCGCCAGCAGCCAGCCGGCCGCCGCCGCCAGCACGCCGGACAGGATGAACACCGCGTAGAGCACCCGCTCGACCCGGATGCCGGCGCGGAACGGTGCCACCGGATTGCCGCCGATCAAGGTGACATGGCGGCCGAAGCGGGTGTGGGTCAGCAAGACGTGGAAGATCACGTAGGCGATGATCAGGATCACCACCAGGAGCGGGACGCCCAGAAGGCTGGTCGTCGCGACGCCGCGAAAGCTGTCGGGCAGGCCGTACATCGAGCGACCGCCGGTCAGCACCAGGCCGAAGCCGCGGATCGAGATATAGGTCGCGAGCGTGACGATGAAGGCGTTGATCTGGAGGCGGATCACCAGGAACGCGTTGAACAGCCCGGTCGCGGCGCCAAACGCCAGCACGATCAGCAAGGTGAGCCAGGGTGCCAGCTCATGGCCCGAGGCCGAGCCCCGGGTGGCGGCCAGCCAGGCGGCGATCATGGCGGCGAATGCCATGACCGATTCGACCGACAGGTCCATGTGCCCCGCGATGATGCAAAAGGCGAGGCCGATCGAGATCAGGCCGACGAAGGTCGCGTGCTGCAGGATGTTGAGGAAGATGCCGAGCTGGAAGAAGTTCTCGATCGTGGCCGAGCAGACCAGCAGGATCACCGCCAGGATCAGCCAGACCAGATGGTCGAGCAGCTGGCTCAGCAGCTGCGCCTGGCGCGGGCCGAGCCTGGCCGCCGGCCGCTCGGCGGCTAGCGCCAAGACCGCCGATCCGGCCGCCGGGCGCGCGGCGCTGCCCGCATGGCTGCGCCCGCGCCGCGCTCCGGCTGGCTCACTCGACCACCTGTGCCTTTTGATCGGGCGGCGTCAGATTGCCCCAGAAGCGCTTGTCGTCGACATTGTCCTTGGTGATCGCAGCCCCCGGAATCCGCAGATTTGGGCCCCATTCCTCCATGGTCAGCTCGGATTTCAGCCCGACCACGTCGTAGCTGCCGGGCGTCAGCGCCTCGCCCTTCAGGATCTTGGGCGCGAACATGGCGAGCCCGTAGATCTGGGCATAGAGCGGCTGCTCGACCTCGACCTGCTGCCAGCCCTTGCGGATATTGTCGAGGCCGACGGGCGCCCCGTTCGAGGCCATCAGCATGATGTCGCCGGGCTTCTTGCCCTTGCCTTCCAGGATGGCGACGATCGGCACGGTCAGATGGGCCGCGTGGCAGAAGATCAGGTCGATGTCGTCATTCACCAGGAGCTGGTCCTCGACGATGTCGCCGGCGTTCGAGGCCTCCCACTGCAGGGCCGCCTTGGCGATGATCTCGACGTCCGGCGCATCGGCCGCCATGCGCTCGTCGAAGCCCTTTTGGATGTCGAGCGAATAGTTGTCGCCCGGATCGCCCATGACCTGCAGGACCTTGCCCTTGAGCGCGCCGTGGCGCTCCTTGAGCAGCCGCATCGTCTCGCCCGCCGCGATCTGGCCGATCTCGACCGTGCCGGCGACCGAGGTCAGCTCGAACGGCGTGCTGCGGATCTGGCGGTCGTAGTTCAGGACCTTGATGCCCGCGGCGCGCGCCTTCTCGATGCCGGGCACGATCGAATCGAAGTCGACCGCGTTCATGATGATCGCATCGGGCTTGAGCGCGATCACGTCCTCCAGCTGGTTCAGCTGCTTGTTCGCCTCGTTCTGGGCATCGAGCGAGACCACCTTGTAGCCGAGCTCGCCGAACACCTGCTCGATCGCCTTCTGGCTTTCGGTCTGGAACTCGTCGAGCAAGGTCGGGATCATGTAATAGATCGTGCCCTGCTCCTGCGCGGCCAGGGGGCCAGCCCCGGCCAGCAGCCCGATGCCCGCGGCCAGCAGCCATGCGCGGCGTGTCAGATCGACCATCGCTCAGTCTCCCCCTGATGCATCCCTCCGCGATTTAACCGGGCGGCCGGCGGCGCTGCAATGCGTTTCCCCGGCGCCCGCGGCACCCGGCTGCGAGATTCACCATCTCGGAACCGCCCATTCGACCCCGCCGCGCATCCACGACCCCTGCACGCGCCCTCGACGCGGGCCGATGCCCGGACCCGGCGCTGCAATCCAGCGAGGACCAGGATAAAATGATCCGCCGGTTGCTGCCGGTGCAGCGTGGCAACGTGCGGATTGCCAATCCCGATGTCATCGACGCCGTGCTCTAGGTCGCGGAGAACGGCTGCACATGGCGGGCGCTGCCCGCGCGCTCCGGTCCCTGGCACAGGATCTACACGCGCGTTGGGCGGCGCGCCATTGGCCGTCAGCTCGCTCGCAGCTATGCGCCCAGATGGCCGAAGGCAGATTGGCCCGACACTCCGGGGCAGCCCGCGCCTGGCAGGCCGCACCCGCTCCAGACTGACTGGCCAGGATGCTCGCCGGCATCTGTGGCGCTGCCGTTGCCACCAAGCGTCCGACGATCGCCGACCAGGACGTCGCCCTCGCTGGGCGGGCCGCAACCCTCTGGCAGCGCATGGAACTTGGTCGTGTGGCAGCTTTGCTCCCGCCCGACAGTCGGCGCTTGCGGCCCTTTCAAGCCGCTCGCCGAACGGTGCGCCTTGAGCGCCGTGCGCTCGAGCGAGTGGTCGTCGGGAAGGCAGCATGTGCCGCCAGCGTCGCAAGGACCTTCTGCCAGAGCTGCTTTTGGGCCAGCGTCGGCGAGCCATGGATCGAGGGGACACTTCTGCCGGGACGGCGGATCCGCAGCCCATGAATGCCGTCGGTGAGCACGCGCCGATCGTCGCCGCGGCGGGC
>CADEGR010000027.1:0-31918 GCA_902826935.1 uncultured Alphaproteobacteria bacterium
CCCCTTAGCCACGCCAGCCGTAGTCGCGGGTTGCGGCTGCGGGGGTGACATAGCCCTCAGCCACGTCCTCGGCGATGAGCGCGGGATCACGTCTTGCCGGATCGCCGTAGCCACCGCCGCCCGGCGTGCGCAGGCGCACCCGGTCGCCAGGGGCGAACTGGACGTTGGCGTATTTGCTGGTCGACACCTTGTGGTAGAGCTCGCGCACGGTGAGCCAGTTGTTGCTGCCCGCCTTCTGAATCAAGGTGGCGCCGTTGCCGCCCGGCTTGCCGCCCAGCAGCGGGAAGGGCTTGACCTCGTGACGGTCGCTGCACTGCGAGCCCGTGATCGGCACCTCGGCGATGCGCAAGGTGCGGGTATAGCCGAGGCCGCCCCGCCACTGGCCGGCGCCGCCCGAATCGGTGTCCATGGCGCAGTCCTCCACCACCAATGGAAAGCGCGTCTCGAACACCTCGGTCGGGTTGAAGCGGCAATTGCCGTTGATGGCGATGGTGCAGTCATTGCCATCGTGACCCAGCCGGCCGCCCCAGCCGCCCGACATCAGATCGTAGCAGGCGAAATATTCGTCATGGTCCGGATGCTCGCCGCCAAACACGAAGTTGGTGCCGGTGCAGCTCTCGGACGCCATGGCGCGCTCAGGCACGCAGCTCGACATCGCGCCAATCGTGATGTTGGCCAGCCGCGGATGGGTTTCGGTGTTGCCGGCCACCAACGGGCCAGGATAGTTGACATTGGTCACCTTGCCCGGCGGCGCTACGATGCGGATCGGCCTGAAGCAGCCCGAGTTCTTGGGAATCGAGGGGTCGGTCACGTGGAGGATGCCATTGTAGACGGCGCCGGTGGCGACGCCGAGCGTGGCGTTGATCGGACCCCTGGCCTGGGGCGAGCTGCGATCATAGTCGGCCACCACCTCGTCGCCGTTGATATGCAGGTCGATCGCGACCGTGTACGGCTTCGCCTCGATACCGTCGTTCTCGATGACGTCTTGGAACCCGTATAGGCCATCCGGAAAACTTGCGAGCTCGGCGCGCATACGGCGCTCGGCATAATCCATCAGGTCTTCGCAGGTGTGCTTGAAGACCTCGCGCCCATACTTCCGCGCGATCTGGCCAATGCGATCGACGCCGAGATCAACTGCCCCAATCATCGCGCGCAGATCGCCGTAGTTCTGGCGCGGCGTGCGCGTGTTGGCGAGGAGCAGCTTCCACACTTCAGCCACGTCCTCGCCCTTCTTCTTGATCTTTACCGGCGGGATGCGCATGCCTTCATGGAAGATCTCGGTGGCCTCGCCGCAGAAGGCGCCGGGGACCATGCCGCCGATCTCGGCAACATGACCGATGACCACCGCGAAGCCGAGCAGCTCGCCGTCCATGAAGAAGGGCTTAAAGAAGGTATGCTCGGGGCAGTGCAGGCCGCCGCGATAGGGGTCGTTGTGCAGGATGACGTCACCCTCGAAAATGTCGTCATGCGGAATTTCCTGGAAGCACGTCTTGATGAGCAGCGGCATGCCACCGATCATGGTCGGGCAGAACTCGGCGCAGGCGATCATGTCTCCTTTGGCGTCGGCCAGGGCGCAGGTAAAGTCGAGCCCTTCGTTGAAGATCGTCGAGTAGGACGTCTTCATCAGCAGGATGCCCATCTCGCGGCAGATCGAGACCATGGTGGAATCGAGGATGTTCATCATCACCATGTCCGGCGCGGTCGACCGCTCGACCGGCTGGCGCTGCGGCAGGGCAAGCCGGATATGCCCGCCCTCGCCATCACGTCTCGCCGTCCATTCGACGCACCAGTCCGAGCAGTAGAGCGCAGGCTTGCCTTGGCGTTTGCCCGTAATCCCCTCGCCATACAAGAGCACGCCGCAATTCGCGCATTTGTTGTAGCGCTCGATGTAGTAGCCGTTGGTCGAGAACTTCATCGGTATGCTCCAACGAGTAGATGCCCGTAGCGGTCGACGGTCAGCGTCTGGCCTGGCTCGACGACGGTAACGGACGCGGCCTCCTCGATCAGCAGCGGGCCCTGGATGGTCTGGCCCGGCGTCAGGGCGGTCCTGGCGTAGACGGGTGTGGCGCGGCGGCCATCGGTGTAGCGCACGGCACGCTCGCCAATTGGCTTGCCCGGCGGCATGGCGGCTTCAAGCTCCCGGTCCGCTGGGCGCTCGGTGCGCGAGATGGCAGTGACCGATAGGTTGACGATCTCGATCGGCTCGCCAGGAATCGCGAAGCCGAAGCGCGCCTCGTGCGCGGCATGGAAGGCCTGCCACAGCTTTGGGATACGGGCGTCATCGAGCGCGTCCTCGCCGATCGGCAGCTCGAGCTCGTAATTCTGGCCGAGATAGCGCATCTCGAGCGCACGCGAGACGGTGATCCGTTCCCGGTAGTCCTGATCGTGCAGCTCCTTCAGGGTCTGCGCTTCGAGCTCCCGCAGCATCGCGCGGGCGCGCTCTGCCGGGAAGGCATGGCTGGTCATCTGGATGGTGCGCTGCCGGTCCACGCGCGCATCCGTCAGAATGAAGCCATAGGCGGAGAACTGGCCTGGATGGTTGGGGATGATCGCGCGGGGTATGCCCATCTCGCGGATCAGTGCTGCAGCATGCAGCGGGCCGGCGCCGCCGAAGGCGAGCAGGGTGAAGTCGCGCGGATCGAGGCCGCGCTCGATCAAGACCGAGCGCAGCGCGCCCACCATGTTGTTGTCGGCGATGCGCACGATCGAGAGCGCTGTTTCCTCGAGCGACAGCCCCAGCTTCCGAGCCACAGCCGCGACCGCATCCTCGGCCGCGGCGGCGTCGAGATGCATTTTGCCGCCCAGAAAGCTTTCGGGATCAATGCGCCCGAGCACGACGTTGGCGTCAGTGACGGTGGCGTCACTGCCGCCCTTGCCATAAGCCGCCGGGCCTGGATCCGCACCGGCGCTCATTGGGCCGACCCGCAGCATTCCGCCCTTGTCGATCCAGGCAATGGAGCCGCCGCCAGCGCCGATCGTCCGGATGTCGATGATCGGGATCTGGATGGGCACACCCCATTCGATTTCGAAGCTGGTGGTGAAGGTCTCAGCGCGCTTGAGGACGGTGGAGACGTCGGTCGAGGTGCCGCCCATGTCGAGGGTGACAAGGTTGTCGGTGCAGGTTAGCTCGGCCACATGGCGGCTGGCGATGACGCCGCCGGTGGGCCCGGAGACGAGGAGCTGCACCGGTGTCGCGGCGGCGGCATCCAGAGTCATCTCGCCACCGTTCGAGCGGATCAGCACGGCGGGCGCGGCAATTCCCGCAGCATCCAGGCGAGCGCGCATCGACTGCAGCCGCCGGCCGACCACCGGCTTGAGATAAGCGTCAGCGAGCGTGGTCGAGGCGCGCTCATACTCCTTCCACTTGGGCAGGACCTGAAAGCTAATCGAGATCGCGTGCTCGGGCAGCTCCGCCTCGAGGATGGCCTTCACCACGAGTTCGTGCGCCGGCTCGAGATAGGAGAACAGCAGGCAGACGGCGACCGCCTCGATCTCTGGGATGGCCCTGATCGTCGCCGCCAATGCGCGCACCTCGGCCTCGTCCAGCGCCTTGATGATCCGCCCCTTGGCGTCGATGCGCTCGTCGAGCTCGAAGCAATGGCGGCGCTTGGCGAGCGGCTTGGGCTTCACCCAGCTCATGTCGTAGTGAAATTTGCGGTTGCCGCGCTGGATGAAGGGAACGTCCCGGAAGCCCTTGGTCGCAACATAGGCGACGACCGCGCCCTGGCGCTCAAGCACGGCGTTGGTGGCGACCGTGGTGCCGATGCGCAAATGGGCGATCGCGTCCTTGCCCGGATAGCCGTCGACGCCGTCCAGGATCGCCCGGATCGGGTCCGCCGGAACCGATGGAACCTTCCAGACTTCGGTCTCTCCGGTCCGGGCGTCATGCGCCACGAAGTCGGTGAAGGTGCCACCGATGTCTACCCCTAGGAGTATGCTCATCGTCTGCCCCAGGTCCTTTGGTTCTGGCTGCCGCGTGGTCGATGCGCCTGCTCAGGTCAGGGCGATGCGTCGTAGTCGATCGGCGTTGCGTGCCAGCCCTCCTGGCGCCGGCGCCAAAAGGTCTCGCGCAGCGTGCTCGCCACCGGGCCTGGCCGGTCGTTGCCGAGGATCCGTGCACCGAGGCGGCTCACCGGCATGATGCCGCCCGCCGTGGTCGAGAAGAAAATCTCATCCGCATCCTCCAGCTCACGGCGGGCGATCGGCCGCACCTCGAAGCGGATGGCGAGATCCTGGCAAAGCTCGAAGACCGAGAGGCGGGTGATGCCCTCCAGCGCACCCTCGGGCGGCGAGACCACCTTGCCGTCGATCACCGCAAAGACATTGTAGCCCGGCCCTTCGGTGACGTTGCCCTCGAGGTCGAGCAGGATGGCGGTGTCGAAGCCCGCATCCTCCGCCTCGAAAAGAGCGCCGGTGAGATCGCCCCAATGGAAGTTCTTGACCGTGGGATCGACCGAAGCTGCCGGTATGCGCGGCGTCTTCGCGATCATGGCATGCACGCCGCGCCTTTGCTGCTCCTCGGAGAAGACCCAGACCCAGGGCATGGCGAAGGCGACGATGTAGCAGCGGGCATGGCCCGGGAGCATCGGCATGCCACGCTGCGGCCGGCTCCTCAGGCAGTCCATCGCGACATAGGCCTCGCGCAGGCCGCTTCGTCGCACCAGGTCGATCAGCACGCCCTTGAGCTCGTCGTCGCTCTCCCTCGGCTCCATGCGGAGCTTGGTCATCGAGCGACGAAAGCGCCGGATGTGATCGTCGATGCGGAAGAGGAAGCCGTAATAGACCCCGGCCACATCGTAGGTGACGTCGGAGCGGCGATAGCCCCATTCTGTGATAGGGATCCGAGCCTCGGCAAGGGGCATAAAGCTGCCGTCGATATAGGCGGCCCCTTTTGTCCAGTCGACCGGTTCCGTCATGCTCATGGCCTGGTCTCCCCACTCATGGCCGCTCGACGCGCCGCAGTCGCCGCCTCGTCGAGCGCAAAGCCGGTGGTGGTGGCCGCGACGACCACGCCGTAGATCTCGCGCGCGCGCTCGGGCGTCACCGCGCCTTCCATCACGTCGTTCAGCACCCTCTCTGCCGCCCGCGCCGTAGGCGGGCCGTAGCCGCCGCCGCCGGCCGAATGCGAGACAACATATTCGCCGGGCTCGAGGGTGACGCCGTAGCAGGCAGGAAGCGTCGTCAGGCTGCCGTCGCGCTCGCGCTTCTTCGCCTGAGCAACGCAGCCGGCCAGGCCGCCGGCGGCGCCGAGCGCCGGCGTGACCGTGCCATCGGCAGTGTAGAGCACCTGCATGGTGCAGCCTTCGATCGGGCCGAACTCGACATAGGCCGAAGGGGCCCCGATCGAGCGGCCGGGCCCTTCGCTGTCGGCCAGGAGCTTCCGCTCCCTGACGAAGATCGGGTGGTGCAGCTCGTCCACCTCGATGCTGTCGATTCGGCAGAGCCCGGCATTGCCCACATGGATGATCGAGAGGAAGCCGTCAGTCTCCGGCGTGCCGGCGCCACCGGTGATGCCGAGGAAGATCTGGTTCACGAACGGCTCGCCGGTCCTCGGGTCGCGGCCGGAGATGACGCCCATGCCGGGCGGCTGGATCGGACCCGTCTCGGCCATGCCGAAGCCGGGCGCGATCGCCGCCATCGCGCGCTGCACAGGATTGGCCACACGGTCGGCGAGGTTGGTGGTTGCGACCGAGCAGGAATACGGATGGCGAGGGATGCCGACGGCGCAGTTTTCGCGCAGCTGGATGTCGATGCGACGAAAGCTGCCGGCGTTGGGGGGCACGCTGTGGTCGATGATGCCGTTGTAGATGCCGACCATGGCGGCGGTGCGCGAGCAGCCTTCGGACAGATTCAAGCCGCAAGGCTGGCAGTCGACATTGTCGCGGAGATCGACCCTTATCATGGCGTGCTCGCTGTCGATCTCGACCTCGAGCTTGACTGGAAGGCCATCCGGCACGCCGGGAAAGGGATCGTGCGCCGAATGCACTGTGGCCTTGCCCGACGGCAGCCGCCGAATGGCGGCCATCATCTTGCGCTCGCAATAGTCGAACCAGGCTTCAGTGTACTGCTCCAATGTATCCCAGCCCAGATCACGGCCGAGCTCGAGCAGCTCGCGCTCGCCGATGCGCACCGCACCCAGGGTCGCCAGATAGTCGCCCCACCACTGCTCCGGCACGCGAATGCGCGCCTGGCACATGCGCACGAGATCCTGATTGTCCTCGTAGTTCGACTGAATCCTGGCGGCCGAGAAGATGAGCGCGCCTTCCTCGTAGACGTCCACAGCATGGCCCATATAGGTGGTCGGCCGTGAGTTGCCGCAGTCCGCCTGATGCGCCTTGGCGAGCACGAAGAAGCGAAGCGTGCCGCCGTCATCCACCACCGGCACGATCAGGCAGTGATCGGCCGCATGCGAATTGCCCTCATAGGGGCTGTTGTGCAGGAAGCAGTCGCCCGCCCGAAGCACAGGGTGGTGGCGCCGGACCGCCGCGCACATCAGATCCGGGCCTATCAGCGTGTGGATCGGCAGGCTCTCGGCCGAGCCAAGAAGGCGGCAATCGGCCGTCAGGATGACACAGGAGAAATCGTGGGCGGTATTGAGCACGCCTGAGCGCGCGGTGCGGAACAGCGTGTTCTGCATCTTGCGCGCGATGCTCTCGATCCGGTTCGAGATCAGCGCCATGCGCACGCCTGCGCGCTCCCAGCCGGCGTAGTCCATGGCTGGGGCACCGTGGTCGGTTCCGGTTGCGTCGTTCATGGTTCGATCCTCATGCTGCCCCACCAGGCAGATGCTGTGTGCATAGCGCGTTGCGGCATGCTGATGCTGTGTCGTTGCCGCCGTTGGGCAGTGCTCCCGGCATGGTTTTCATCCTGGCTGCCCTGGATCGCGGACGCGTCCTGGCAGCGCCACCCGCTGCCAGTGCTGATCTGGCTCTGCGATCATGGCCGTCCTCTTGGCACTCCAAACCCGGAACCGGCTCTTCGCGGACCTGCAACGTCAAAGCGTGACTGAACCATCAGGCTGCTCCCCCCGTTCCCGGTCTGGTCGCGGACCCCAGTCCGCCGTCACTACTCGGCTGCTGCTGCGGCGCGCAGTGCTGCCGTCGCCGCCGCATCGATTGCGAATGCGTCGCCCGCCCCGTCTCCAGTGACAACCACGCCGTAGACCTCCTTCGCGCGCTCGACGCTGAGCCAGCCTTCCGAGACATCGCTCAGCACGCGCTCGGGCAGGCGCGCGCGAGGCGGGCCATAGCCGCCGCCTGCGGCCGATTGGGAAACGACACGTTCGCCCGGCTCGAGCAGGAGGCCGTAGCATGATGGCAAGGGTGTAAGCTCGCCGTTGCGCTCGCGCTTCTCTGCCCTGGGTGGCGCGCCTGGCAGGCCGCCAGCCGCCCCTGCCGCCGTATTGATCGCGCCATCCATGGTGTAGAGAACGCGCATGCTGCAACCCTCGATCGGCCCGAACTCGCCATGGATCGACAGGGCCCCGCGATAGGCGCCCGCCCCCTCGGTATCCGGCACCAGCCGGCGGCTGGCGACGATGAGCGGATGGTGCAGCTCGTCCACCTCGACGCCGTCGACGCGGCAGAGGCCGGCGTTGCCGGCATGGATGATCGAGAGAAAGCCGTCGCTCGCGGGGGTGCCGGCGCCGCCGCTGATCGCGAGGTGCACCTGGTTGACGAAGGGCTCGCCGTCGCGTCGCGGGTCGCGGCCGGAGATGACGCCAATGCCGGGTGGCATGATCGGGCCGGTCTCGGCCATGCCGAAGCCTGGCGCGATGTCGGCGATCGCTCGCTGCACCGGGTTGGTCACGCGATCTGCAAGGTTGGTGGTCGCGACCGAGCAGGAGGCCGGATGGCGAGGGATGCCGACGCAGCAGTTCTCCCGGACCTTGATGTCGAGCCGCCGGAAGCTGCCGGCATTGGCGGGCACGCCGTGATCCATGATGCCGTTGAAGATGCCGACCATGGCGGCGCTTACCGCCGTGCCCTCGGTGAGGTTGAGCCCGCAAGGCTGGCAGTCGGGGTTGTCCCTCAGATCAACCGAGATGCGGCCGGCCTCACCGTCGATCTCGACCTCGACCTTGATCGGGATGCCGTCGGGCAGGCCCGGGAAGGGGTCATGCGCCGCGCGCGCCGTCGCTCGCCCGGACGGCAGGCGGCGAATCGCTGCGGCCATGCGGCGCTCGGAATAGTCGAACCAGGCTTCGGCATAGTCGTCCAGCCTCTCCCAGCCAACCTCGCGCCCCAGCGCCAGGACACCTGCTTCGCCGATCCTGACCGAGCCCAGCGCCGCCAAATAGTCGCCCCACCATTGCTCGGGCACGCGAATGCGCGCCTGGCACATGCGGATGATGTCTTCATTGTCCTGATAGTCGGCTTGCACCTTGGTGGCCGAGAAGATCAATGCGCCCTCCTCGTAGACGTCGGCGACGTCGGCGAGGTAGGTCGAGGGGCGGGCGTTGCCGCAATCGGCCTGATGCGCCTTGGCGAGCACGAAGTAGCGGAGCATGCCTTCGTCGTCGACCACGGGCACGATCAGGCAGTGGTCGGCAGGGTGCGAATTGCCCTCATAGGGGCTGTTGTGCAAAAAGCAATCTCCGCGCCTCGGCCTCGGGTGGTGCCTCTTCACCGCCGCGCACATCAGGTCGGGACCGATCAGCGTGTGGATTGGCAGGCTCTCCGCCGCCGCCAGCAGGCGGCAATCGGCGGTGAGGATCACGCAGGAGAAATCATGCGCCGAATTCAAGATGCCCGAGCGCGCCGTTCGAAAGAGCGTGTTCTGCATCTTGCGGGCGACGCTCTCGAAGCGGCTCGAGAGCACCGCCATGGCGATGGCGTCCCGTCCGGTCCGCGCCGTCGTCGAGGCCATGGCTTCGCTCCCGTCTAGAACGTCACCTTGAGCCCGCCGCCCGCGGTCTTGACCGCGACCGTGCCGGGATCGATCACGACGGTGGAGAACGAGGATTCGACGATCGCCGGGCCGGCCACCGGCTCATCTGGTGCCATGGTCTCGAAACGGGCGACCCGCCCCTCGACCCAGCCCGAGCCCGCAATGTAGATCGGCCTGTGGGCGGCGATCTCGGCACCGTTGACGACGTCGAGGACGCGCCCGAATTCACCGGAAGCGAGGCGGCAGCGCACCTTGGCGCGCCACGTGACGAATTCGACCTCAGAACGGCGGTCGCAGATCTCGAAGATCGCCTTATGGGTGTCGTGAAAGGCGATCTTGAGGGCTGCCAGCGCGTCCGGGCCCTCGATCCTGCGGCTTGCCAGCGGGACCTCGATCTCCCAGATCTGATGCGGGTAGCGCGCCTCCACCGAGAACTCGATCACGGTTTCGACCGCCCCTTCGCCCGGCCCGGCGGCAAACGCCTCGCAACGGCGTTCCAGCGCCGCAAGCACGCCGTTGACACCCGTCTCGTCGAAGCGGTCACTGGTGGTGAAGAGCATCTGCGCGTGGTCCGAGGAGAGCTCGGACATGAGCGCACCGGCGGCGCTCAGAACCGGCCCTGCCTCCGGAATAAGAACCCCTGCGCAGCCCAGCCGACGGCCGACCGCGACCGCATTCAGGCCGGCAGCACCACCCCCGCCGACGAGCACCGCCGATGCCGGGTCTATGCCCTGATTGACGGTAATCTCGTCGATCGCGCCCACCATCTTCTCGGTGGCGAGCGCGATGACCGCGGCGGCGGCCTCTTCCACCGGCAAACCGAGTCTCTTGGCGACCTTCTCGTCGAGCGCCGCGGCCGCAGCGTCACGGTCGAGGGCCATGGCGCCGCCGAGAAAGAAGTCGGCGTCAATATGGCCGAGAATCAGCGCGCAATCGGTGACCGTAGGCTCGCTACCGCCCTTGCCGTAGGCGACGGGGCCTGGGGTCGAGCCGGCGCTGTTTGGACCCACCTTGAGCAGGCCGCCGGAATCGACCCAGGCGATCGAGCCGCCACCGGCGCCGATGCTCTTGACGTCGACCGAGGGAAAGCCGGTCATGTGGCCGCGGAAGCGCTGGCCGAGCCAAGTCTCGCGGGTCCAGGGAATGCGCCCTTCGCGCACCAGGCTGACGTCGTAGCTGGTGCCGCCGGTGTCGGCAACGATGGCGACGTCGCTCGCAAAGTCCCGGTCGGCGTAGAAGCGGCCGGCGACCGGCGCCATGGCTGGGCCCGAGTTGATCGCGTGGATGGGCGCCCGCGCCACGGCCTCCGCGTCCATGATGCCGCCGCCGGAGGTGACCATGAGGGTGCGCCCGTTGAAGCCCGATGCACGCAGCCGCTCGGTGAGGCCGTTGAGATAGGCGAACATCAGCGGCTTGAGCGAGGCGTCGATAACGGTGGCCGAGGCGCGGCGATATTCGCGCAGCGTCGGGTTGAGCACGTGGGAGAGGGTGACCGAAAGATCGGGCAGATGCTCGGCTAGGAGCTGGCCGACACGGCGCTCATGTTCGGGGTTGACCACCGACCAGAGCAGGCAGACCCCAACGGCCTCCACCTCGAGTGCCTTGAGCCGCTCGATGATGGCGAGAACCGAGTCCTCGTCGAGCGGCTGGACCACACGGCCCTGGGCATCGATGCGCTCAGCCACCTCGAAGGTCAGGCGCCGGGGCACGTAGGGTTCAGGGTAAGGCACGGTGAAATTGAAGGGCTCGATCCGCCCGCCCTCGCGGATCACGAGGACATCAGGGTGGCCGGCCGTGGTCAGGAACGCCGTCTTGGCAGTATTGCCGGTGAGGATCGCATTGATCGCGCGCGTCGTGCCATGAATGAAGGTCGTGGCCGCGCCGAGGAACGCGCTGCGCTCCAGGCCATAGTCATCTGCGGCAATGGCGAGCACGTCGAGCACGCCCTGCACCGGATCAACAGGAACGGTCGAGGATTTGAATTGCCGAATCTCGCCGTCATGCTCCACGACAAGGTCGGTGAAGGTTCCCCCGGTGTCGCAGGCCAATCGCATGATTGCTTTTCCCCCCGAAGCCCGGTAGGTTTTTTATGACTGTGATCACAGACTAGGTCGGTCGTCGGGAGGACGCAATATCGGTTCGCAGGCGAGCGTCACGGATCGGCACCATTCTGCCGGCATGAGCGACCGGCTCGCCGCGTCTTGGTGTCGAGGCGCCGTCCAATAAGCGGGCGATGTTCCGGCTGCGCCGCCCGTGCTTCGCGGGGGAGAAACGAGCATGCGCGCTGCGGTCGTGCGCTTCGGCGAAAATGCCCGTGGCCCGACGGCAATGGGTGTCGATATCCTCGCCGATCTCGTCGCCTGCACCCTCGGCCCAGCGGGCCGAGCGGTGCTCGTCGGCCGCCGGCACGCAGCCCCCAAGCTGCTGCGCAACGGCTATGCCATAGCCGCAGAGCTTGAGCTTGATGATCTCGCCGAGCAGACAGGCGTCCGCATGGTGCGCGAGCTTGCCTGGCGCACCAGCGACGCCGTCGGCGATGGTACGAGCACCGCTATTCTGCTTGCCCGCGCCTTGCTGCGCACCGGCCGTAAGGCGGTGCTCGCCGGCTTGTCCCAAGCCGAGCTGATCGGCTTGATCGAGGCCCATGCCGCGGCCGTCGTCGATCGCCTCGAGGCGGCCGCGGATGCTGCACCCAGCGGTGACGATCTCCGGCGCTTCGCCACCCAGACCGTCGGCGGCGACGTCGCCCTTGGCGAGCTTCTGGCACAGGCGCACGAAGCCGCTGGAACGGATGGGCTGGTGGTGGTCGAAGCCGGCAAGGGTAGCAGGGACGGGCTTCGCTACGACCCCGGCATGCATCTCGACCAGGGCTGGCTCTCGCCGCATCTGGTCGACGATCCGCGCCACGGGACGATCGAACTCGACGATCCGCTGATCCTGGTTCACGCCGGGGCGATCGACGATCTCGCGCCCGTTCTCCGGGTGCTCGAAATGGTGGCCGAGGCCGGACGCAGCCTCCTCATTCTCGCGGATTCCCTGGCAGAACGGGCTCTGGCGGTCCTCGTCGCCAACAAGCGTCGGGCAGGGCTCAAGGTGGCGGCGGTCAAGGCGCCGGGCGCCGGTCCATGGCGGCGGCTGATCCTCGAGGATGTCGCGCTCGCCACCGGCGCCACGCTCATCGCCGCCGATCTGGGGACCTCGCTGGCCGGGCTTCGACCGCAGGTCCTCGGGCGCGCGGACCGGGTGCAGGTCGGGCGCGAGGCAACGACGATCTTTGGCGGCCGAGGAGACGCTAGGCGCTGCGCTGAGCGCGTCGCCGAGATCCGCGGAGCCATCAGCCGCGAGCAGCATCTGAGCTTCGATCGCGAGCAGCATCGAAAGCGCCTGGCCCGGCTGATCTCGGGCATTGCCACGCTTGCGATCGGTGGGCTGACGCCATCCCACCTGCAGCAACGGGTGGAGCTGGCGAAAGGTGCCTCGGCGGCGCTCGGCGCGGCGCGTTCAGGCGGGATAGTGTTCGGTGGCAGTGCCGCTCTCGTGCATGCCGCGAACCTGGCTGCTCCCGACCTACCCGGGGGCATCGCGGGTGCGCTCATTGGGGGGATGGTAAAGGCCGCAGCGGAAGCGCCTTTGCGCGCAATCGTCCGCAATGCCGGCTGCGACACGGATCTGATCGCGCCGCGCGTGGCCGCCGATCGAGGCTTGGCCTTCGACGCGCTGCGCCGGGATCTCGTGCCGCTCGCAGCTCTGCGCGATCCCCTGCCCGTGGTGGTGACGGCATGGCGGAACGCGGTATCGACGGCGAGCCGCCTGCTTACGGTCGATTGTGCCGTGAGTTCGCTCGCGACGCATGCGCGGAGCTAGCCTCTTGCCGCCGCCGCCATCGCCGCGCCGAGTTTTGAGACTGGCTCGATGCTCAGGAAGGCAGCACCTTTCGCCTCTTTTGAGGGCAAACCGTGATCACACTTTCCGCACCGGGCGTGCTGCCACCTGCCAACGGAGTCTTGTGTGATGGCCTTTTCCGCCACCACCTATGCCGAACGCGCTACCGGCCGTTCGGCGGAGAGCCAACCTGAGGTGGCAGCGGAGCCTCTGGCCGGCGCGGATGCGGCCGGCAGCCCGATCCTCGAGGTGATCGATGCCACGCATGTCTATGACGGTATCGTTGCTCTCGACAATGTGACGGTGACGGCTGCGGCCGGCGAGTTCCTCACCATCCTGGGCGAAAGCGGATCGGGCAAGACGACGCTGCTCCGCCTGATCTCGGGGCTCGAGAAGCCCTACCGAATCGGCGCGCTCAGGCTGGGCGGCGTGGACGTCAGCTCGGTGCCGGCTTTCCAGCGCAACTGCACCACGGTCTTTCAGCACTACGCTTTGTTCCCGCACATGACGGTGGGCGAGAACGTCGAATACGGGCTGAAGGTGCGTGGCGTGAAGCCGTCGGCGCGGCGGGGCCGGGCGCTCGAGGCACTACGTCTGGTGCGGCTGGACGAGAAGTACGACCGCCGCATCCACCAGCTTAGCGGCGGCGAGCGCCAGCGGGTGGCCCTGGCTCGGGCCCTGGTGCCCAGGCCGGCGATCCTCTTGCTCGACGAGCCGATCGGCGCACTCGATGAAAAGCTTCGCGTCGACATGCAGGTCGAGCTCAAGGAGATCCACATGCGGCTCGGCATGACCTTCGTCTACATCACCCATAGCCAGGAGGAGGCGCTCACCATGAGCGACCGCATCATCCTCATGAGCCGGGGGCGGATCGTGCAGGAGGGCCCGCCAGCGGAAATCTTCGACCATCCGGCAAACCGCTTCGTCGCCAGTTTCATGGGCGTGGAGCACCTCTTGGACGCTGAGCTTCTCGCCATCGAGGGTGCCATGGCGACCTGCCGTGTTGGCCCTGCCACCTTGGTTGGCAAATGGTCCGGCACTGAGAGGCCGGCAGCGGGCGCCGAGGTGGTGGTTGGCGTGCGCGCCGAGCGGCTGCATCTGGCGGACGAGGCGCCGGAAGGCGTCAACATGCTGCCCTGCCGGCTCGGCAGCGCCATCTACAAGGGCAAATACCTTGACCGCACGGCCGATGCGGCGATCGGCGACCTCAAGATCCGGCTCTGGGACTCGCACCACACGAGCGAAAACGAGGCGATTGCCTGGTGGAAGCATCAGGATTGCATGGTCATGAGTGCCTGAGCCTATCCGGTGGCGGCACACCGGGTAATCCCGTGCTGTAGCAGCGTTTCGCAAGAAGAGCGCATGACAAGGGAGATCAAGACATGAAGGATTTCGACATCACGCGCCGGCGCTTCGTGGAAAAAAGCCTGACGCTCACCGGCGTGACGGCACTCGCCAGTACCATGCCGGTCATGAGCCAGATGGCCTGGGCCGCGGGCGAGGCCGTCAAGGCCTATGGGGTGACCACCGCCCAGCCGCGGGATTGGTCGCTCATGGAGAAGTCTGTCGGCATCAAGGTCGACTACACGCCGACCAACGCCGATATTGGCGTGTTTATGCGCGACGTGATCTCGAACGATCTCGGCGCGACGCATGACATCTTCATCTTCGACGGCGGCACCGAAGACATCCTGGGACCGCAGGGCTACTATGCCGAAGTGATCGAAGATCACCCCCAGCTGACGCTTTGGGAGCGCACCCCTGACGCCTGGAAGCGCGCCGATTTCCTGCGCGCCGACGACAAGCAGTACAGCGTGCCCGTGATCGGCAACGGCGACGCATTCGGCTACTTCCCCGAGTCGATCGATGCCAATCCCAACGGCCTGGACGAGATCCCCTGGACCACGTTCTTCGAGGGCGAGGCGATCAAGGGCCGCGTGGCCATCGACCGCTCCTGGCTGCAATCCCTGTCGGAGACCGCGAACTACCTGAAGCATCACGGCGTGGTAGCGATCGAGGATCCGGCAGACCTCACCGCGGAAGAGGCGCGGCCGGTCGTCGACTTCCTGATCGAGCGCAAGCGGGCGGGCCAGTTCCGCACCATCTTCACGGCATTCGAAGAGCAGGTGCAGCTATTGTCGAACCGCGAGATCGACATGATCAACTGCTGGGAGCCCGCCACCAAGGAGGCAAACGAGGCGCTCGGTGCCAATACCGTGATCTACGCCTTTACCGTCGAGGGCTACTACAAATGGGGCCACGGTGCCTCGGTTCACACCAAGGCGCTCGACCGCGGCAATCTCGACAACATCTACAAGCTCCTGAACTACTTTCTGAGCGGCGAGTACCGCGCCTATCAGGCCAAGCAGCGCGGCTATGCGGGTCCCAACATGGATCTCGGCGTCGCCTACGCCACCGAGAACGGCTGGTCGCAGGAGGATATCGATCTTCTCAAATGGACCGAGGAGAAGGTCGCGCGCAAGTTCGAGAAGCCGTTCTGGTGCAAGACCGCGCCGGTCAACGCCGACGTGATGGAAGACGAGTGGCAACGCTTCCTCAACGCCTGAGTTGATACCTGCATTCGGTAAGGACGGGCCGGCGCCTTCAGCCCGTCCGACCGGCGCTGGAGCATGGGCATGATAGCAGCCTCAGCCAGGACTCGGAGCCACACCAGGCTCGCTGCGATCGCTGCGCGGCTTTCACCAGCGCGTTTGTCCGTGCCGACCTTTCTCGCAGCCTGGGTATTCTTCGTCATTCTGCCACTCCTGGTGATCGTCGTGTTCAGCTTCTTTCAGGTGCGCTCCTATCGACTGGTCTATGAGCTGAGCTTCGACACCTGGCAGTCGCTGATCGAGTCTGGCCGCTGGATGATCGCGCTGCGCACGCTCAGGGTCGCGGTGACCATGACGGTCATCGAGCTGCTCCTGGCGTTTCCGTTTGCCCTCTGGCTCGCCAAGGGCTGCAGGTCGAAGTCCGCCAAGGCGGTCATCATCACGCTGCTCACCATACCCTTCTTCCTCGACGCCGCATCGCGCATCATCATCTGGCGCGCCATCCTTGGCACTAACGGCATGATCAATACCGCACTGATGGCGAGCGGCCTCGTCGATCAGCCGGTGAGCTGGTTGCTCTACTCCGAGTTTGCCGTGCATTTCGGCATGCTCGGGACGAGCTTTCCCACCATGGTCTTCCCGATCTTCATCATCATCTCGCTGATCGACGACAGCTACCTCGCCGCCAGTGACGACCTCGGCGCCAGTCCTGTGCAGACCTTGATCTACGTCACGCTGCCTATGGCGCTGCCCGGGATCCTTGCCGGCATCATCTTCACTTTCGTTCCCCTTATGGCCGCCTATATAGAGCCGCAGCTGCTCGGCGGCGGCTTTGTCGATCTTCTGGGCAACTCCGTCGATTCGGCCCTGCAGCAGCTCCGCTATCCTATGGCGGCGGCACTCTCGACTGTGGTCGTCGCCCTGCTTGGGCTCTGCCTCACGGCCTTCACGCTTCTGACGCGCAACCGCCTCGACCTCTCGACAATCTTTTCGACGCTCCGGCAATGAGCACGGCAGCGCGGCAGGCAGGCTTGGTCGAAGAAAGCGCGCTCGCCGCGTCGACCCGCTTCATGCGCCGCGCCAGCTGTTGGACGTTCTGGCCGGCCCTGGCCAAAGCCCTGGGCATCTTGGCTATGGCCGCCATCTACGTCCCGCTCGTCTGGCTCGCGGTGATGTCCTTTGCCGCGAGCCCGCTCTCGGGCATCCCCTATCCTTTGACCATGGCGAACTATGCCCAGCTGATTGGCGACGAGCGCTGGGTGCCACCACTGCGCACTAGCATCTGGATGAGCGCGATCGTGGCGCTGGTCTGCATGGTCATCGCGACCATGGTCGGCCGCGCCATCACGCGCATGCGCCGGCCAGGCCCAGTGCTTCTCCTGACCCTCCTTCCGCTGTTCGTGCCGGGCCTCACCATGGGGGCCGCGCTGTTCATCTTCTTGCGCATCATGATGGGCCTGACGCTCGGCCTTTGGTCGATCTTCGTCGCTCAGCTGATCTGGGCCCTGCCATTTTCCCTCCTCCTTGTCCTGGTCGTCGCCAGCCGCTTCGATCTCAGGCTCTTGGAGGCGGCCGAGGATCTTGGGGCGTCACCCTGGCGCCGGTTCTGGGAGATCGAGATGCCGCTTTTGCGTCCGGGCATCCTGGGCGCCGGCATCTTCGGCTACCTGCTCTCCTTCAACGAGCTCCTGCGCTCGCTCTTTGTGCGTGGCGTCGAAACGACTATGCCAATCTACAATTGGGCGATGGCGGCATCGCAGCAATCGCAAGTGCCGATCATCTTCTCGCTCTCCGCCATCATTCTCTTCGTGACACTGCCGATCATGGGCGCCCTGTTCTGGTTCCTCTTCGTCAAGCTCGACCGTGACTGAGGAGCTGAGGGACGGCCGGGGCGATCGTCGTCTCCAAATCACCGACGGCCTGAGACCGAAGCACGAAAACGGCCATGCAATCAGGACAACCGACATGCTTGACGAACGCGTCAACTTCTCCCTCGAGGACATGGATAAGGATTGCCTCCTCCATCCTCTGACCTCGATCAATGCGCATCTGAAGAATGGCCCGCACAT
Organism: uncultured Alphaproteobacteria bacterium; assembly: GCA_902826935.1. Taxonomy (GTDB): domain Bacteria; phylum Pseudomonadota; class Alphaproteobacteria; order Geminicoccales; family Geminicoccaceae; genus CADEGR01. Next base: position 17,393 of record CADEGR010000027.1, read on the forward strand.
CATGGGCCGCGCGGCAGGCGCCAGCCTCACCGATCACAAGGGGCGCGAGTTTGTCGACTGCTCTGGCGGGCTCTGGTGCGTCAATGTTGGCTATGGGCGGCCGGAACTCGCTGAGGCCGCCAAGCAGGCGGTGCTCGATCTCAACTACTGGCACCTCTTCGGCTCGTCCTCGCACGAGTCCGCGATTCGCCTCGCCGACCGCGTCCTGCGCCTCCTGCACGAGGAGGCAGGTGCCAGGCAGATGAGCAAGGTCTTCTTCGGCACCTCGGGCTCGGACGCCAACGATACCAATTACAAGATCGTCCGCTACTATGCGACGCTGCGCGGCATGCCCGAGAAGAAGAAAATCATCTCGCGCATCGGCGGCTATCATGGTCTCACCGCGGCCGCCGCGTCGCTCACCGGCATTGACGTTTACCACAAGGCCTGGAACCTGCCGCCCATGGACATCGTCCATGCCAGCTGCCCACATTACTACCGCTTCGCGAAGGACGGGGAAAGCGAAGCCGCGTTCTGCGACCGGCTAGTGGCCGAGATCGAGACGATCATCGAGCGCGAAGGTCCCGAGACCATCGGCGCCTTCATCGCCGAGCCGATCCTTGGCACCGGCGGCGTGCTGATTCCGCCACGGGGCTATTACCAGCGCGTCCAGGAGGTTCTGCGCCGGCACGACATTCTCTTCATCGCGGACGAGGTAATCACCGGTTTCGGGCGCACAGGTCAATGGTTCGGCACCGGGCTGTTCGGGATCGAGCCCGACATCATCACCCTCGCCAAAGGGATCACCAGCGCCTATTTCCCGGTCTCCGCATCGATCATCTCGGAGAAGATCTGGAAGGTGCTCGAAGCGGGCTCGCTCGACTATGGGCCAGTCATGCACGGCTTCACCTATTCCGGCCATCCGGTGGGCTGCAGTGTCGGCCTCGCCAATCTGGACATCCTCGAGAACGAGCAGCTGCCGGCGCGTGCGGCTGAGACCGGACCGATCCTCCTGGAGGGGCTGCGCGACCGGCTGGGCGATCATCCTTTCGTCGGAGACATTCGCGGCCACGGGCTGATGATCGGTGTCGAGTTCACCGCCGATCGGGCGAAACGTCGGCCGTTCGCCGCAGGCACAGCGCCGCATCGCTTGGTGGCCGGCAGGGCGATCGAGCATGGGGTGATGGTGCGTCCGCTGCCGTTTCTTGAGGTGATCTCGTTCTCGCCGCCGCTCATCATTTCGCAGGCCGAGTGCGAACGGGCGATTGATCGCTTCGCCGCAGCCGTCGAGGCGGCAACTCCGGCGCTGGCCGACCTTGCCAAGCTCTGAGGCCGGTGCTCTAAAGATGTGTCGTGCCGCAGGCGAGCGTTGCCCCAGACACGCAATCTCGGTTACGTGCCGTGGCGCGCGCAGCCTTGCATAAGGCTTCGCAAGCCAAGCGATGCGTCTGCGAGATTTGCGCTGCCAGAGGAGTGTGACCAATCAGCCGCGCCCGCATGAACGAGCCGGCCGGGACACCGGACAAGCACCGCCCGCCAGCCGAGGGCGGGGGCGAGCCCACCACGCTGGTCCAGCAAGTCTACGAGAACCTTGAGGGGCATATCCTGGCCGGCGAGTGGTTGCCAGATACCAAGGTCAGCCTGCGCTCGCTCGCAGCGGCGCTCAGCACCAGCATGCAGCCGGTGCGCGAGGCTGTAAGCCGGCTGATCGATGCGCAAGCCCTCCGCTCCGCGCCTGGCCGGGCAATCCGCGTACCGCGCCTGGATCGCCGGACGTCGGACGAGGTCTGGTCCTTGCGGCTGCTGCTCGAAGGGGAGGCGGCAGCTCGCTTCGCGGCGCGCAAGAAGCCGGCCGAGGCGCGTCAGCTGTTCCAGTACACCGACACCATGCGGTCGCTGGAATTCGGCGCCGATCTCGTGGCCACCATGCAGGCGCTGATGGCTTGGAATCTCGCCTTGGCGGAGGGCGCGGCCTCGCCGATTCTGATCGGCACCATTCGCCGGCTACGTCTGCGCTACGCGCCTTTCATCGCTGAGTGCCTGGCGAAAGACACGACGGTGAGTCCCGTCTTCCTCGGGTTCACGCTGCACATGCAGGATGAGCTGGTCATGGCGATCGAGGCGGGCGACGCCGATGCCGCACGGCATCTGCGCTGCGCGGATCTGCGCTCCTTCCAGCGCTATCTCTACGCTTGTCGAAACTGGCGGATTGCCGCCGCCTGAGCGGCACTGCCGCAAGTCAACGATGGGCGTCGCGCCACCGAGGCTCGAGTGCGGGCGGCCGTGGTTGCAATCGGCCGGCCAGAGAGCGAGCACGAGCCGGCCTGGGCGAGCGACGAGACTAGAGCAATTTCCGATCATTCGCGGTCATAGCCGGCAGCGGCGAAGTAGTGTTCGCATTCGGTTGGTGTGAACAGGTTGATGGCGTCGGCGATGGCGTTCCATAGATCGCCGACGGTGCGTGCCGCCACCTTCTTGAGGGAGGCTTTGAATTTCGAGAACGTCATCTCGATCGGGTTGAAGTCCGGGCTGTAGGGCGCCAGCGCGCTCGATGGCCTGACGGACGGCGACCGGCTTGTGAGCCGGTAGATTGTCCATCACCACGATGTCGCCGGGGGCGAGCGTGGGCGCCAGCACCTGTTCGACATAGGCGAGGAAAGCGGCGCCGTGCATGGCGCCATCCAGGATCATGGGCGCCGTCATGCCTGTCAGCCGAAGCGCGCCGACGAAGGTCGTCGTCTTCCAATGACCATGCGGCACGGCTGCCCGGCAGCGTTCGCCGCGCCGCGCCCGCCCATAGAGCCTGGCCATCTTGGTCGACGCCCCGGTTTCATCGATGAATACCAGCCGTTCCGGCTCAAGATCGATCTGAGCATCGAACCAGGCCTGGCGCCGGCGGAGAACGTCAGGCCGCTGCTGCTCGGCGGCGTGCGCGGTTTTTTTGAAGGTCATGGCGTGGCGGTCGAGCAGACGCCAGACCGTGCTTGGCGCCACCTCGAGGCCATGGGTTCGCCGGACATGGTCGACCAGCTCGGCGAGCGTGAGGTCGGTGTCCTTGGCCAAGGACACGATCTCATCGGCGTGGGCTTCCAGGCGATGGGAGCGATGATCACCGCCCCGTGCCCGCGGTCGAACGCTGCCCGTGCGCCCCTTCTGGTCGACCCATTTGATCGCGGTCGAAGGCGCAACGCTGAACAGCTTCGCCGCCGAGCGCCGCGACATCCCGCCAGCAACCGCCGATATCAGCCGTTCGCGCAAATCCATCGAAAAAGGTCTCGCCATGCAGGCTGGCCTCCTTCACCAGCCCAGATTTTGAATCAGATCTAAGTCTGTTTGTGAATCCCCAATGATTCCATTAGGTTAGAAATTGCTCTAGCTAAGTGTTCCAAGCACAGCCTCTATGCGCTTTCTTAGATCCAAAACGCTAAATGGTTTAACAATATAATTATTCACGCCTGCTTCAATTGCAACTTTCACTTGTTCTTTGTCTCTCTGACCTGTTGCCATTATGAAAGGTAGTTTTTTTAAAATCACATTTGATCTAATCATTCCAAGAAGATCGAGGCCGCTAATTCCTTCCATGTTCCAATCTGAAATCACCAGATCAAAAGGATTCTCTCCAATAATTCTTAGCGCCTCCTCGCCACTCTTTGCATCAGTTACGTGCACGAATCCTATTTCACGCAGGCAATGCCTAGTAAGACCGCGCATGCTTTGCTGATCATCCACCACCAGTACTTTTAGACTTTTGGCGATCGGCACGGATGTCTCCGATGATGAAAAGGTGCTTTTTGATTGCTCAGTTGTAGCTGATGCCTGAGGTAGAGATCCGTCTTAGTTCTAGTGCGATCTTGTCCAATGCGACCTCCGAAGACACGGCACCCAAATCTCTCGCGGCGCGCGACATTCCGTAGACTACGCAACTGTCTCTATCTTGACCAATAGTAAATGCACCAGCCTGGCGCATTCTCTTCAAACCTTGGGCGCCATCACGACCCATGCCCGTCAATATTACGCCAATTGCATCTGGTCCTGCTGCTTCGGCAACCGAACTCAGCAGCACGTCGACTGAGGGTCGATGGCCGCTAATGATTTCTCCATCATTCAGTTCGCAGTGGTAACGCCCGTCGCGATTCACTATTAGCAAATGTTTGCCGCCGGGAGCTACATAAGCATGGCCGGGTACGACCAGTTGGCCATGCGCCGCATGATGTACCTCGAACGAGGACACCTCATTTAGTCGGAGTGCAAATCTCTCGGTAAATTCTGCTGGCATATGTTGTGTGATTACGATAGCTAGACCATCAGGTTCCAATGACGCCAATATGCTCCGTATCGCCGCAACTCCGCCCGTGGATGCTCCGACTGCAACCAGCTTTTCTATACGTGACCGAAAACCACTTATTGCCTGGGGTGCCCTGGCCACAATTGAATTGGCGATTGCTCCTTTTACGGTGGAGCCTGCTGCCGCAATTACCTTCTTGACTAGGTCCAGCTGAAATCTGCGTAGATTCTCAACGCCTTTACCTGTTGGCTTCGGTACAAAATCGATCGCGCCGATATCCAACGCGCGGAGCGTAGCATCTGCTCCCCGGGTAGTCAAAGAGGATACCATAACCACTGGCATCGGCCGCAGCGACATGACTTTCTGCAGGAATGCTAAGCCGTCCATGTGCGGCATCTCGACGTCCAAGGTTAAGACGTCTGGGTTAAGTGCCTTGATCATCGATCGAGCTTGCAGTGGATCAGCTGCACATCCGAGCACGCTGATGTTGGGGCAGCTACTTAGCGATTTTGCGACCATCTGCCTCATCAGTAGCGAATCGTCAACGACCACGACACCTATTTTGTTATACATATCGTCACCTAGTCAAAAAGCTCGATATCGTCCAAATCCTCTGGCGCCGCGATCCGCTCTCGATAGCTCATCTCGGCATTGAAAAGCCGCTGATCGGGATGTCGTTTGAGGAGAAGCATTTTGACCTTGCCAGTGACAGGAAAATAATGGATGCGACGCGGTAGAGAGCCTCCAAGATGCTCCGCCGATATCTTGATCCCTTCATTCAGAAGGTAGCGTTTGACAAAATCAATGTTGAGTTTGCCAACCGAGTTCTTGGATTGAACATCGATAATGTTCCCGCCGCCAAACACCTTAACCTCAAGTCGACCACGGTCGCCGCCGCGCTTGATAATGTCATTGATGAGTGTTTCCATTGCGTGATTGCCGTAGCGCATGGCTGCATTGGCTGCACCCCATTGGCCGGTGTCGCTTTCCGGTAGTAGGAAGTGGTTGAGCCCGCCGACAAGAGCAATCGGATCGCGGATGCATGCCGCGACACAAGAGCCAAGTAGCGTAACGACCATCTCCGTTGGAGCCGATGTCACGTAGTGCCGCCCCGGCAGCACCATGACCGATGTCGCGTTGAACCGTGGGTCGAAGAAGCGCTTGACTTCGGAGGCCGCGGCGGTATACAGGTCTACGCCTGATCTATGGCTAAACAATTGCGCGTTGCGGCGGGTGTTCACGATATCTTCCGGTAGGTTGTGCGGTCCGTAAGCATCAAATCGCTATGACCGCCGCTCAAGGTCTCTGAGTGGCCGAGATAGAGCCAACCACCGAGTCTAAGCATTGATGAAAATCTGTTGATCAATTCAGATTTTGTCTCACCGGAGAAGTAGATGAGCACATTGCGACAAAATATGACGTCAAACGGCCCCTTCATGGGCCAGCTATCAAGTAGGTTAAGCTCCTTAAACGAAATCAATTTTCGGATACTTGCGTCAATCTGGATCTGTGAGTCCGTTGATGATGTAATAAAGTCGCGGTTGAGTGGAGCGGGCAAATTCTTAAGTGATTGAATATTATAGGTAGCCTTGCGGGCCAGGGACAGCACGTCAGTATCGAGATCTGTTGCAAGAATTCGAACATTCCAGCCGTCAAGGGTTCTACGGCTGCGCATGACCGTCATTGCGATGCTGTAGGGCTCTTCGCCGGTTGAACAGGCGGCTGACCAAATCCGCAGCCGCTTCTCTGATGAGTTTTCGGACATGACCGCAGGAAGGGCTGTTTGATATAGGTGATCAAAATGGTGGTTCTCGCGAAAGAACGAGGTTAGATTGGTGGTAATGGCATTAATTAATTTACTAATTTCGCCAGAACCTCCATTATCTTTTAGCAAATCACAATAGGAGCGAAAGTCGCTGAGGCCAAGAATACGCAACCTTCGGACTAGCCGACTGTAGACCAGATTGCGCTTGTGGCCGGCGAGCATGATGCCGGTCCGGCAGCGCACCAATTCCGCGATAAAGCCGAAATCATCTTCAGTGAATGCGAACTCATAGTCCGAAGATGGCCGAGCACTTCGGTCATGTACAGCTATGGCATCGGGATTGAACGCAGCTGAGACTTGCCTTTTCATGCGACCAGCCTGCTCCTGCGTTTCGTTGCTATTGACCACAAGTTTCGGCTACGACGTGCAGATCAAACAACTGCGCCAGATCAAGCAAGGTGGCCATGCGCTGTTCGACTGTAACCAAGCCGGAGAGGAAAAGTTGCTCCACGGCGGCGCCCGTTTCGGGCACTGGTCGGATTTCGGTCTCTCTGATAGAGAGGATATCGGAGACTGCGTCGACCAGGATGCCAATAATCCGATCGCTGACAGTCACGATCACGATGACATGATTCTTGCTGGCGGCTGTGGTGCCTAATCCTAGGCGAGCGCGCAGGTCGTAGATGGGAACGATCGTGCCGCGGAGGTTTAGGACGCCCCGCATGAAAGCCGGAGCGTTTGGCAATGCGGTGGTGTCGGTCCAACCTTTGATTTCACGGACAGTGACGATGTCGACGCCAAAGACTTCGTTGCCCACGCTGAACGTGATGTACTGAGTCGTCCTCTGGCCATGGTTGGCACCTGGCATTCGCGGTGCGGCTTCGCCTCCGCTGACCAGTTGCTCGCTTGCGTATGCGGTTGTCTCGCTCATTGACGCAGCTCGCCTGCTCGTGCCGTCACCAGAGGTCGTGCGGCACCATGGCGCTCCAGCGCCATAGTCCGGATGCCGTCGACGTCGAGGATCATCGCCACCATACCGTTGCCGAGTATGGTAGCTCCTGCAATCCCTTCGACCCGACAATAATTGGCCTCGAGACTCTTGATCACAACCTGCTGCTGTCCGACCAGCTCGTCGACAATCAGGCCAATGCGGCCATTGGCGCCGGTCTCGACGACTACGACTAAGCCATCGCTGGAGTTCGATCTGGCGCCAGGCGTGGAGAGGAGCTCCGCTAGAGGAACAATCACGATGTAGTCGCCGCGGATCGAGAGCACTTCGCCGCCGCCGGCAATGCGATGGGTATCCTCCGGCCGTGGCTTCAAGCTCTCGACAATGCTGGTGATCGGTACGATGTAGTTCTCATGCCCGACGCGGACGATCATGCCGTCCAGGACCGCGAGCGTCAGCGGCAGGGTCAGGGTGATATGGGAGCCTTGGCCGGGTGTCGAGGCGATGCCCACCCGGCCGCCCATGTTCTGGATCTTGCGCAGCACCACGTCCATGCCCACCCCACGGCCAGAGACGTTGCTGACCTGATCGGCTGTCGAGAAGCCTGGCAGCAGGATCATGTTGTCGATCTCATCGTCCGACGGCTTGGCGTCGGGCGGGACCAGCCCTTTCTCGACCGCTTTCTGCAAGACTTTCGGCCGGTTGATGCCACGGCCATCGTCGCCGACCGAAATGACGATCCGGCCGCTTCGGTGCTCGGCTGCCAAATGGATGACGCCTTCGGCCGGCTTGCCGGCCGCAAGTCGCTCGTTGGCCGGTTCCAGGCCATGGTCCATCGAGTTGCGGATCATGTGAGTCAGTGGATCGGCAAGCTCTTCGATGACCGTCTTGTCAACTTCCGTCTGCTCGCCCGTGATCACCAGCCGGGCTTCCTTGCCGAGCGCCGCCGACAGCTCGCGGACCAGGCGGGTCATTCTCGAGAATACCGATTTGACGGGCTGCGCCCGGATCGCCATCACGTTTTCCTGCAGCTCGCGCATCTGCAGATCGAGCGTCTCGACGCCATGGAGCAGCGCCGCATGCTGATCGACCGACAATCGGCTGGCTTGCTCGCTGATCATGGCCTGCGTGATGACCAGCTCACCCACCATGTTGACCAAGCGGTCGATCCGCTCCAGATCGACCCGGATTGTAGCGGGCGCCAGCTTGTCCTGCGGCGCACGGGCCGCGCGGCTGCCTGGTTCGGTGGGGATGGCTGACGGCTCGTTCAAGTCGATCGCGGGCGGAGCGACTTGGGCCGCGGCGCTGGCGGCGTTGGCCGGCGCTGGCGCCGCTACTGATGGCGGTGCCGGGTCGTTCGCCGACGTTGATTCGTCCAGGATCTTCAAATCGCAATCGTCGATTACAAACTCGAAGATCTCGTCGATTGCGGCACGTGGCGCTGCGGTCGTCAGCGTGATGCGCCATTCAAGGTAAGCCCCATCCGCCTCGATCTCTTCGAGATGCGGCAGCTTGTCGACGTTGGCCACGACTTGCAGCGTGCCGAGCTCCTTGAGCTCGCGCAGCAGGAGCAACGGCTCGTTCGCGCGCCGGAACATCGAGGGCTGCGGCGCGAAATGAATGGCGACGGCGCGCGTCGGCGGTGCGTTCAGCGGCGCCGCCGCCGGCTCCTCGGCATCGAGGGTCGCAGCAACTGGCGTGAAGTCGAACTCGTCTGGGGCATCATCCTGCTCTGCTTGACCACCGGCCAGCTCGTGCAAGGCGGCCAAGACTTCCGACTCCAGGCTGGCGGGCGGCTGGGCAGCACCCTGGGCGGCGCTGACCAGGTCGGCCAGGACATCGTTGGCCCGGATCAGGATTGCGAGGTTGGCGGCATCCGGCTGGAGCTTGTGCTCGCGCATGGCATCCAGGACCGTCTCAAGCACGTGGGCAAAGGAGACCAATCGCTCGAAGCCGAAAGCGCCGGCGCCGCCCTTGATCGAATGGATGGCACGAAACGCCGCGTGCAGCACCTCGTCATCCTGCTGACCTTCCTGCAACGCGGTCAGCTGGACCTCGAGATCAGCCAGCAGCTCATCGCATTCCTGAAAATAGGTCTGCTTGAATTCGGCAAGATCATCCATTGGATCGTCCTAGCTCGATCAGCGCGTCCATGCGGCTCAGGGGCAGACTTTTTCGACCACGCGCAGCAGCTTCTCCGGATTGAAAGGCTTGACGATCCAGCCGGTGGCGCCGGCCGCACGGCCTTCGGCCTTCTTCTCCTCCGAGCTTTCCGTGGTCAGGGTCAGGATCGGGGTCGCGGCATAGGCTTGGCGCTTGCGGCAGGCTTTGATGAAGCTGATGCCATCCATCACCGGCATATTGATGTCGGTGATGATGACGTCGGCACCGTTCGCCTCGAGCTTGGCCAGACCGTCCTCGCCATGCTCGGCCTGGATCACCTCGTAGCCGGCGCGCCGCAGGGTCGCCAGGAGCATGTCGCGCATGGTCTTGGAATCGTCGACCGTCAGGATTTTCTTCGGCATCATTCGGCTTCCCAAGCCATCAATTGCGAAAACAAGCCAAGATCGCCGAAAGCAGCCACCAACGCGTCGGACGGGTTGGCGAGCACCAGGCGGGCCCGCTTGCGGCGGATGAAATCGGCTGCTGCCAGCAGCATCTGGACCGCGGGCGTGGTCATCTGCACGACCGCCGCCGCGTCGAGCCGGATCACCTGGCCAGGTTGCGCATCGGCGAGCAGGCGCTGCCGCAGCGCGGCGGCGGCGGGCACGTCCAGCACCGCGGGCAGGGCCACAAGCAGCGCGTGGTCGATCTGGTCGGCGGCAAGCCCGGTCATCTCCACGTCCCATTGCTAAGTCGCAGCCGCCAGCGCGGCTTGCAGGCACAATAGGACGCAGTCATTACTGCTTGGTTAATGGCCGCTCAGGATAATCGCCGGCAGAGCGCGGCGCCGAGGCCGCTGAAGCCGGCAAGTCGGCGCCGCTGGCCACGCCACGACCAGGGGCCCAGCTGGTTTGACGGCCGGGCAAGGGCGTAGGAGAATGGCGCTTGCGCACGGCCTCGATCATCTGCCCTTGACCCCAGCCGAGATCCGTCGACCATGACCGAGCCCTGGCCCGACATCCCGTATCCAGCCTGGCGTGCCACCTGCACGACCTTGCATATGTGGCTGCAGATCGTCGGCAAGTACCGCCTGGCGCGCACGCCTTGGCTGAATCATTCCTGGCACGCGACCCTCTATCTGACGGCGCGCGGCCTCACGACCGGACTGGTGCCGGATCGGCCCGGCAGCGTGCAGATCGACCTCGATCTGATCGATCACCGGCTGCTTCTGCAGTCGACCAACGGCGCCAGTCGGGTCCTGCCGCTGGCCGCCATGTCGGTTGCCGAGTTCGACCGCCGCTTTCGCGCGTTGCTGACCGAAATCGGCGCCAGCGCCGATTTCAATGGTCGGCCGAACGAGGTGCCGGATGCCGTGCCGTTTGCCGCGCAGACGGCGCCCGGCGCCTATGACGCCGCCGCCGTCACCCGGTTTTGGCGGGCGTTGATCGCAATCGAGCGCGTCTTCCAGCAATTCCGGACTGGCTTTCTCGGCAAGGTCTCGCCGGTCCATCTGTTCTGGGGCAGCTTCGATCTGGCGGTCACCCGCTTCTCCGGCCGTCTGGCGCCCAGCCATCCAGGGGGAATTCCAGCTTTGCCCGATGCGATCACCCGCGAGGCCTATTCGCATGAGGTCAGCTCGGCCGGCTTCTGGCCAGGCGGCGGCCCGATCGACTATCCGGCCTTCTATGCTTATGCTTATCCGACCCCGACCGGTTTCGGCGCGGCGAGCGTCGCGCCGGATGCGGCGTTCTTCGAGCCGCAGCTGGGTGAGTTTCTGTTGCCCTATGATGCGGTTCGCGGTGCCGCCGATCCTGAAGCCAGCTTGCGCCAGTTCCTCGAGACCACCTATGCCGCCGCGGCGGAGCTCGCTTTTTGGGATCGGGCGGCCTTGGAAAGCGCTCCCGGCGTGCCGCGCCGGCCCCGGCCTCTGGCGGGCTGAGCGGCCAGCGGCGCGCTCGAATCCCTTGCGCCCGGGGTGGACAGGGCAGCTGGACGTCGTACATCTAGCGGATCGCCCATCTTGGCCGGTGGCGCGAGGGAGCGGGCGCGGAGGCAAGGCTCATGCAGGAATCGATCGAGGTCGGCTTTTTGACCTTCATTGCGGATGGCGAGGCGGCCTTCGGCGCGGTTCGCCAGGTGGCGCCCAACGGTCGGCGGGAGCTCGTGATCTATGTCGAGAATGCCGGCGACTTCGTGGTGCCGCTGGCGGCGGTCGAGGCGGTGCATGCCCACAAGGTGATCTTGAATCGCCACAAGCTCGCGCCGGCGCTGCGCGATGCGATCGGCCACGCCCATGATGCCGAGGATCCAAGGGTCTAGGCGGTGCGCCAGCTGCTCGCAAAGCCAGGATCGGGAGCGGGATCATGAGTGCCAATGCCGCAGCCGCGCCGTCGGGCCAGCCGGGCCTCCATCATGTCACCGCGATCGCCGGGTCAGCGCGGCGCAATCTGGACTTCTATGCCCGCATCCTGGGTCTGCGCCTGGTCAAGAAGACGGTCAATTTCGACGATCCCGGCACCTATCATCTCTATTACGGCGACGAGGCGGGCCGGCCGGGCACGATCCTGACCTTCTTTCCTTGGGCCAACATGGCGCCGGGACGGCTGGGCGTCGGCGAGACCCAGGAGACCAGCTTTCGCGTGCCGGAAGGCGCCATCGGCTATTGGAGCCACCGCCTGATCGAGCAGGGCGTCGCCCATGACGCGGCCGAGCAGCGCTTCGGCGAGACCGTGCTGCCGTTCCAGGATCCGGACGGCTTGCGGCTGGCGCTGGTCGCGGTGCCGGGCGGCGAGCGGGCGCCTGGCTTTGCGAGCGACGAGGTGCCGGCCGAGCATGCCATCCGCGGCTGCCATGGCATCAGCCTGCTGCTGGCCGAGACCGCGGCGACCGGGGCCATCCTGACCGACGTGCTGGGCTTCAGCGCGGCTGGCAGCGAGGGCAGCGTCACCCGCTACCGGGCCGGCGACACGGCGCCTGGTGGGATCGTCGATCTGCGTGCCGCCGGCGGCTTCATGCGCGGCAGCATGGGCGCCGGCTCGGTCCATCACGTCGCATTCCGCGCGCAGGACGACGCAGCCCAGGCGACGATGGTGGCGCAGCTGGCGCGTCAGCATGGCATCCGCACGACCCAGCAGATGGATCGCAACTATTTCCGTTCGGTCTACTTCCGCGAGCCGGGCGGCGTGCTGTTCGAGATCGCGACCGACCCGCCCGGCTTCGCCATCGACGAGCCGCTGGCGTCGCTTGGCCACGCGCTCAAGCTGCCGGACTTCCTCGAAGCCAGCCGGGCGGAGATCGAGGCCGTCCTGCCGGACCTGACCTGAAAACCAGCCCCATGGCAGCAGCGCCCGAGCCGCAGCACTCCTTCATTCACCACTTCGTGCCTGGCCGGGTCGCTGGCGCGCCGCCGCTGCTGCTGCTCCATGGCACCGGCGGCAATGAGCATGACCTGGTGCCGCTGGGCGGGCGTCTCTCGCCCGGCAGCGCCCTCCTGTCGCCGCGCGGCCAGGTGCTGGAGAACGGCATGCCGCGCTTCTTCCGGCGTCTGGCGGAAGGGGTGTTCGACGAGGCGGACGTGATCCGGCGGGCAGGCGAGCTGGCTGACTTCGTCGCCGCAGCGCGCAGCGCCTATGATCTGGCAGCGCCGGTCGCGGTCGGCTTCTCGAATGGTGCCAACATCGCAGCGGCCCTGCTGCTGCTCCATCCGGACGTGCTGGCCGGCGCGATCCTGCTCCGCGCCATGGTCCCGCTGGCAGAGCCGCCCGTCGCGGCGCTGGCGAGCAAGCCGGTCCTGCTGCTCGCAGGGGCGGCCGATCCGATCGTGCCGGCGGCCAATGTGGCGCGCCTCGCCGACCAGCTCCGAACCGCGGGTGCCAGCGTCACGCACCAGACGCTGCCGGCTGGCCACAATCTGACCCAGGCCGACCTCGACCGCGCGACTGCGTGGCTCGCGGCCCTGCCGCACGGCTGATCGGTCGGAACCGAATCGGCGACTGCCGACATTGGTGCAGAGCACCTGCGGACCTGGAGACGACGTCTGAACCATGTGACCCGCTACAGCCGGCCCGAGCGCATCGCCGATGGCTGCGTGCATGTGGTCGGTCTGCTGGCCGGCAGCGGGGCAGGGGTCACGCTGGCCCTGATGGTCCTGGCCCGGCCTGATCGGCTGCGCGCTGTCGGCCTTGGTGTCTATGTCTTCGGCCTGCTCGCCATGCTGACCTGCTCGGCGCTCTACCACATGAGCCAGGACCAGCGCCGCAAGCTGCTCTATCGCCGCCTGGACCACGCCGCGATCTTCCTGATGATCGCCGGCACCTACACGCCCTTTGCTCTGCTGGCGATCAGCGGGCCCATCGGCACCTATCTCCTGGTCTTCGTCTGGTCGGTGGCGGCGATCGGGATCGTCTTCAAGCTGATGTCGCCAAGCCGCCTGGAGTGGCTGGCGATCACCACCTATCTGCTGCTCGGCTGGACCATCGTGCTGGCCTTCGAGCCGCTGTTCGCGGCCGTGTCGGCGCAGGGCGTGCTGCTCCTGGTGATCGGCGGGCTGCTCTACAGCATCGGCGTGGTCTTCCACCGGTGGCGCCGGCTGCCCTACCACAATGTCATCTGGCACGGCTGCGTCCTGGCGGCTGCCGCCTGCCATTTCGTGGTGATCCTGACCAACGTCGCCATGACCGCCTGAGCCGCCGCGCCGCAGCACTTCTGGCTGCTGGACCGGGCTTGATGCTAGGCTCGGTCGGGCACGTCAGGGAGAGCGGCGATCAGCGCAGCGGCTGAAATTGTGGACGGATTTCTGCTGACCCGCCATTGGCAGGACCGCCCGGGCGGGCTCGAGCTGGTCTATTGGCTCAGCACGGCGGCTGGGCCGGTCCGCGCGGTCATCACCGGCCAGGAGGCGGTTTGCTTCATCGAGCGTGAGGCCGAGCTCGGCCGTCGGCTGGACGATCTGGCCCATGCCAGGCGGCCGCTCGAGCTGCGGACGCTGGCCGGCGCCCCGGTCGATGGCCTGTATTTCCGCCGCCAGCGGGACCTGCGCGCCGCGCGCGCCCGGCTGCATGATGCCGGCATCCGGCTCTACGAGGCCGACCTCAAGCCGGCCGACCGCTATCTGATGGAGCGGTTCATCACCGGCCCCTGCCGGCTCACCGGCACGCCGAAAGAAGCCGGCGGGCCGATCACCTTTCAGAACCCGCGGCTGATGCGCGCCGCCTATGACGGGCCGCTCAGCTACCTCTCGCTCGACATCGAGACCGAAGGTCTGACCGGCGCCCTCTATTCGATCGCAGCCGTCTCGCCGACGGCGGCTCGGATCTTCATGGCCGCGGCCGCGCGGCCCTCGGATCTGCCGATCGTCTGGTGCGCCGACGAGGCGGCCGTGCTCGCTGCCTTCTTCGCCTGGCTGGCGGAGGTCGATCCGGATCTGCTGCTCGGCTGGAACATCGC
>CADEGR010000027.1:32018-41868 GCA_902826935.1 uncultured Alphaproteobacteria bacterium
TGGGCCGCGGCAAGGCGATCCATGGTCCCGAGCAGCGTGTCGAGGAGATCCAAAGGCTCTATCGCGAGGACCCGGTGGCGCTGGCGGCCTACAATCTCGAGGACTGCCGCCTGGTGCTGGACATTTTCGCCAAGGCCAATCTTTTGGCCTTCGCGCGCGAGCGGGCCGCAGCCACCGGCCTTGCCATGGACCGCTACGGCGGCTCGGTCGCGGCGTTCGATCATCTCTATCTGCCGCGGCTGCATCGCGCCGGCCGTGTGGCGCCCGATGTCGGCGATGTCGAATACAGCGGCGCCAGCCCCGGCGGCTACGTCATGGACTCCGCACCCGGGCTCTATGACGACGTCCTCCTGCTCGACTTCAAGAGCCTGTATCCGAGCATCATCCGGACCTTCCAGATCGATCCGCTGGCGCTGGCTGAGCCCGGGCCGGATCCCGTGCCGGGCTTCGAGGGCGCGAGCTTCGCGCGGCAAGGTGCGATCCTGCCGGAGCTGGTGGCCGACCTCTGGGCGGTGCGCGATCGGGCAAAGGCGCACCGCGACGCTGCCTTGTCGCAGGCGGTCAAGATCCTGATGAACTCGCTCTACGGCGTGCTGGGGGCGTCGGGCTGCCGCTTCTTCGATCCCAGGCTGGCCAGCAGCATCACCCGGCGCGGCCATGAGATCATCCAGCGCAGCCGCGGCTTCATCGAGCAGCAGGGCCATCGGGTGATCTATGGCGATACCGACTCGTTGTTTGTCCGGCCGGCCGCCGGCACGACCGACTGCGCCGCGCTCGGCACGGCGCTGGCGGCCGCGCTGAACGACTGGTGGCGGACCACCTTGGCGGCCGAGTTCAGCCTCACCTCGTATCTCGAGGTCGAGTACGAGTTCCATTTCCTGCGCTTTTTGATGCCGACCATCCGCGGCGCCGAGATCGGCAGCAAGAAGCGCTATGCCGGCCTGGTGCGCGGCCCGGATGGGGCGCCGACGCTGGTGTTCCGGGGTCTCGAGAGCGTGCGCACTGACTGGACGCCGCTCGCCCAGCGCTTCCAGCGCGAGCTCTATCGCCGGATCTTCCTGCACGAGCCGTTCGAGGACTATGTCCGCGCCACGCTGGCCGACCTGAAGGCCGGCAAGCTGGACCACGAGCTGGTCTATCGCAAGCGCCTGCGGCGCGATCTTAAGGACTACGTCCGTAACGTGCCGCCCCATGTCCAGGCCGCCCGCAAGCTCGGCCGGGCCGATCGCTGGGTCCGCTACGTGATCACCAGGAACGGCCCGGAGCCGGTCGAGGGCGCCATGCCGCGGCCGGACTACCGGCATTACGAGGAGCGCCAGCTGGCGCCGATCGCGGATGGCATCTTGGGCTTCGTCGGCACCAGCTTCGAGGCGGTGGCCGGCGCCCAGCTCGCGATCTTCTAGGATGATCGCTCAGCGCGCTTGGCGGTCGCGCAGCGCCGTCGCGATGCCGGCCGGGGTCGCCGCCAAGGCGACGCCGGCGCCGGCCAATGCGGCTTCCTTGGCGGCATGGCTGCCGCCGGTCGTGGTGATGATCGCGCCGGCATGGCCCAGGCGCCGGTTGAACGGCGCTGCGGCACCGGCGATCAGGGCCGCGATCGGCTTCGTCATGGTCGCCGCCAGCACGGCTGCCTCCTCCTCCATGCCCCCGCCGATCTCGCCGACCAGCGCCACCGCGGCGGTCCGCGGATCCTGATCGAGCAGCCACAGCGCGTCGCGCATGGTCGTGCCGAGGATCGGGTCGCCGCCGATGCCGATGAAGGCCGAGATGCCGAGGCCGACCTGCACCAGATTGCGGCAGACCAGGGCGCCGAGCGAGCCGGAGCGGGCGACCACGCCGACCTGGCCGGGCCGGAACATCCGGGCGTCGAAGGCCGGCATGACGCCGACGAAGCTGACGCCCGGCGTGACGCAGCCTGCGCTGTTGGGGCCGAGCACGGTGGCGCCGACATCGGCCGCGACCGCCAGGACATACATCACGTCCTGCACCGGCACATGCTCGGTCAGGATCACCAAGCGCCGGATCCCAGCTTCCAGGGTGTCGATCGCCGCGTCCTTAACCGAGAGCGGCGGCACGAACAGAACCGCGAGATCGGCCGGCGCCACAGCCAGCGCCGCCTGGGCGGTGCCCGCGATCGGCAGGCCAAGATGCGCCGCGTCAGCCGGGTCCTCGCTGACCGCGGCCACGATCTTGGTGCCGTAGGCGCGCATCCGCTCGGCCCAGTAGCAGGCCTCCGGATGGGCCAGGCCGTAGAACAGGACGCGCTCCTCGCCGGTCAGGATCATGGCGCCGGTCCCGGCCGCTGCGCGGCTTCGACGGCGGCCCGCACCGCGTCGTCCATGCGGTCGAACGGGGTCATGCCGAGCTGATCCCGGACCAGGGCGACCGCCCGGTCCTCGCCAGTGCCGTGGATCGAGAAGATCACCGGCACGCGCGGCCGGCAGCGCGGCCAGGCCTCGACCAGCCCCTCGATCAGGACGTCGGTCCGGACATAGGCGCCGCAGAAATTGACCAGCAGGCTCTTCACCTGGCGATGGGCGAGGACCAGGCTGAACGCAGTCTCGCTCAAGCCATAGGCAGCCGCACCGATCGAGAGATAGTTGGCCGGCCGGCCGCCGAAATGGCGGATCGCGTCCATGCTGGCCATGGCGAGGCCGGCGCTGTTGGCGAGCACGCCGACCTCGCCGGCCAGCTCGATGAAGGACAGGCCGGCGTCGTGGGCACGCGCTTCCAGGGGTGTCAGGCTTGGCGCCAGGCCACGCCTGGCCAGCGATTCGCGCCGGCCGAGCGCGGCATCATCGAGGACGAAGGTGCAATCCAGCGCCACCAGCCGGCCATCGGTGGTCAGCGCCAGCGGATTGACCTCGAGCAGCTCGGCATCGTTGACCCGGTAGGCGTCGTACAGCTTGAGGCAGAACTCGACCAGCGCCTCCTTGGCCGGCTCCAGGCCGAGATGGACCATGATGTGCAGGAGCAGCTCGTCATCCAGGCCGTCGCGCAGGTCGATCGGCAGATGCGCGATCTGCTCGGGCCGGGTCGCGACCAGGGTCTCGATCGCGACCCCGCCCTCGGCCGCGAACAGCAGCAAGGGCGCCTTGGCGGCCGGATCGTTCAGAATCGCGGCATAGAAGCTGTGCGCGACCGGGATCCGGGCCTCGACCAGGAGCGTGCTGACCGGCCGGTCGAGGAGCGGGTTGCACAGCATCTCGGCGGCAATCGCGAACGCCTGGGCCGGGTTGTTGGCGGCCCGCACGCCGCCGGCCATGCCGCGGCCGCCATGGGGCAGCTGGGCCTTGATCATGACCGGCCCAAGCGCCTCGGCCGCGGTCGCCACCTCCTCGGGATCGTGGCAGATCCGGCTGGCCGGCACCTCGATGCCGGCCGCCGCCAGCAGCGCCTTGCCGGCATGTTCGAGGAAATTCATCGGACGGTTCCCGGCCACGCCGCCGGGCCGGCGCCTCCTAGCGCGAACATGCAGCGGATTGAGCGGGCCGGGCGTGGACAAGGGCGCACGTGAGGCAGGCTCCGGTCGTCGAGCGCGCTACGGTTTTCCAGCCTGAATGCGGAGCGGGCAAGAAGCAAGCCGCCTCGGCGGTCCGGCGCTGCTTGGCTGCACGAATCCTGGCCGGCAGGGACGCTGGCGGCAGGCTTAGGCGCTGCCGGATGAACACTGCCTGACAGCGGCGGCGCCAGCTTGTATATCCGGGCGACGGTTCGAGAGCTTGGGGCGAGAAAGGCCAGGACGCGATGGCGCGCGGCGAGCACCGCTATGTCTGTCAGAGCTGCGGCACGGTCCATGGCAAGTGGGCCGGCCGGTGCGATGGCTGCGGCGCCTGGAACACCCTGGCCGAGGAGACGGCTCCGGCGGCCGTGCCCAAGGGCCTCAAGAGCGGTGCCGGGCAGCGGCTGGAGCTGGTCGGCCTGACCGGCGCGGGCGAGATGCCGTCCCGGCTCAAGACCGGGATCGAGGAGCTGGACCGGGTGTTCGGCGGCGGCCTGGTCGAGGGCTCGGCGATCCTGATCGGCGGCGATCCCGGGATCGGCAAGTCGACCATCGTGCTCCAGGCGAGCGCTGCCCTGGCCGCCGCGGGCGAGCGGGTCGCCTATGTCAGCGGCGAGGAATCGGTCGAGCAGATCCGGCTGCGCGCGCGCCGGCTGGGGGTCACCGAATCCAGCATGGAGCTGGCGGCCGCGACCTCGGTCCGGGACATCGTGCAGACCTTCGACCGGCCGGGTGCGCCTGCCTTGCTGGTGATCGATTCGATCCAGACCATGTATGTCGACAGCATCGAATCCGCACCCGGCACCGTCACCCAGCTGCGCACCAGCGCCCATGAGCTGATCCGCCTCGCCAAGCGGCGCGGCACCACGCTGCTCCTGATCGGCCATGTCACCAAGGACGGCCAGATCGCCGGCCCGCGGGTGCTCGAGCACATGGTCGACGCCGTGCTCTATTTCGAGGGCGAGCGCGGCCTGCAGTTCCGGATCCTGCGCGCGGTCAAGAACCGGTTCGGTGCGGCCAACGAGATCGGCGTGTTCGAGATGGCCGAAGCCGGCCTGATCGAGGTGCGCAATCCGTCCGCCTTGTTTCTGGCCGAGCACGATGCCGGCATTTCAGGTGCTGCGGTGTTCGCCGGCATGGAGGGCACCCGGCCGATCCTGGTCGAGATCCAGGCGTTGGTCGGCCGCAGCCCGCCCGGCACGCCGCGCCGCACGGTGGTCGGGTGGGATGGCGCGCGGCTGGCCATGCTCCTGGCGGTGCTGGAGGCGCGATGCGGACTTGCCATTGGCGAGCGCGACGTCTATCTCAACGTCGCCGGGGGTCTGCGGATCAGCGAGCCAGGCGCGGATCTGGCGGTGGCGGCAGCCTTGCTGTCCTCGCTGCTGGATCGGCCGGTGCCGCGGGCCACGGTGCTGTTCGGCGAGGTCGGGCTGGCCGGCGAGGTCCGGGCGGTTGGCCAGGCGGCAGCCCGGCTGAAGGAAGCCGCCAAGCTCGGGTTCGAGCGGGCGATCCTGCCGGCGGCGCAAGCGACCGGGCGGGGCGAGGCCAAGGAGCGGCTGATCGCCTCGACCACGGTGAAACGGCTGAGGGAACTGGTCGAGGTGTTCGGGGTCGCTAGCTCGGCTCATTGAATCCATGCTTGACCTGTCTTTGACTGCGTTCGACGTCGGCGTGTTCCTGGTGCTCGGCGTCTCTGTGCTGTTGGCGTTGGCGCGCGGCGCGGTTCGCGAGCTCTTGGGCCTCCTGGTCTGGGTCGGCGCGCTGGTGATTGCCTATGTCGCCTTCGATCCGGTCCGCTGGCTGATGCTGGATCTGGTCCACAACGATTGGATGGCGGATGGCTTGGCGCTCCTCCTCGTGTTCGTGGTGCCGCTGGTGGTGCTCAAGGTGAGCCTGGTCCTGGTCGCCGGCTTCGCCCCGGTCGGGCTGCTCGGCCTGGTCGATCGTCTGGCCGGCGGCGCCTATGGCTTGGCGCGGGGCCTGGTCATGGTCTCGGCCGGCTATCTCGGCTTGAGCTTCCTGATCAATCCCGTGCATCAGCCGCTCTGGATCCAGGACGCCACGGTCCTCCCCTATGTCCAGGACGGCGCCGGCTGGATCGCCGGCTGGCTGCCACCCAGCATGCTGCCGGAAACCGCCTTCCTGCCACCCGGCGCCGGACCGGAGCCCACGCCTGCCGCCGAGCCGCGACCGGTCTGGAGCGACACCGGCGTCCCGGCGGCGCAAACCTGGCCCAGCCCATGAGCCATGCCGCCTGGCGCCATCCCGGCCTCGATCCGGACAAGCTGCGCGAGGAATGCGGGGTGTTCGGCATCCTCGGCCACGAGGACGCCTCGGCGCTGACCGTGCTCGGGCTGCACGCCCTGCAGCACCGTGGCCAGGAGGCGGCTGGCATCGTCAGCTATGACGGCCGCCATTTCTACAGCCACCGGGCGCTCGGCCTGGTCGGCGACCAGTTCAGCAACAACAAGGTGATCGGGTCCTTGCCGGGCCATGGCGCGATCGGCCATGTCCGCTATTCGACCCAAGGCGCACCCTTGCTGCGCAACGTGCAGCCGCTGTTCGGCGATTTCGTGTTCGGCGGCCTGGCGATCGGCCACAACGGCAATCTCACCAATGCCGTGGCGCTGCGCCGGGAGCTGGTCGAGGAGGGCTGCCTGTTCCAGTCGACCTCGGATACCGAGGTGATCATCCATCTGATCGCGCGCTCGCGCCTGCCGACCGTGGTCGAGCGGGTGGTCGAGGCGCTGGGGCGGGTCGAGGGCGCCTATGCGCTGATCGGCATGACCGCGGACATCCTGTTCGGCGTGCGCGATCCGCTGGGCGTGCGGCCCTTGGTCCTGGGCGATCTGGACGGGGCGCCGGTGCTGGCCTCCGAGACCTGCGCCCTCGACATCATGGGTGCGCGCTTCATCCGCGACGTCGAGCCCGGCGAGATCGTGATCGCGACCGCGGACGGCATCACCAGCCTGCAGCCCTTCGTCAGCTCGCATCCACGCTTCTGCATCTTCGAATATGTCTACTTCGCCCGGCCCGACAGCATCGTCGATGCCAACAGCGTCTACGAGGTCAGGAAGCGGATCGGCGCCGAGCTGGCCAAGGAGAGCAGCGCACCTGCCGATGTCGTGATCCCGGTCCCGGACAGCGGCGTGCCGGCGGCAATCGGCTACGCCCAGGCGGCCAGGCTGCCGTTCGAGCTCGGCCTGATCCGCAACCACTATGTCGGCCGGACCTTCATCGAGCCCTCGGACCAGATCCGCCATCTGGGGGTCAAGCTGAAGCACAACGCCAATCGGGCGACGGTCGCCGGCAAGCGGGTGGTGCTGGTCGACGATTCGATCGTGCGCGGCACCACTTCCACCAAGATCGTGGCGATGATCCGCCAGGCCGGCGCGACCGAGGTCCATATGCGGATCGCGAGCCCGCCCACGACCCATAGCTGCTATTACGGTGTGGATACGCCGGAGCGTAGCAAGCTGCTGGCCGCCAACAATGATATCGCCGCCATGGCCGAGATCATCGGGGTCGACAGCCTGGCATTCTTGTCCCTGGACGGCCTCTATCGGGCGGTCGGCGATCAGCGGCGCGATCCGGCGACGCCGCAATATTGCGACGCCTGCTTCAGCGGCGACTATCCGACCCGGCTGGAGGATGTCGGCCTGGGCCAGGAAGCCGATCAGCTGTCCTTGATGCTCGAGGATGCCTGAGGAACGCCGCGGCGGCGGCGAGGAGCGCAAGGTGGGGCGGTTGCAGGATCGGGTGACCCTGATCACGGGCGCCAGCCGTGGTCTGGGCGCTGCCTTGGCCGAGCGGTTCGCGGCCGAGGGTGCGCGCCTGATCCTGGTGGCGCGCACCACCGGCGGCCTCGAGGAGGTCGACGACCGGGTCCGCGCCCAAGGCGGCGAGGCGACCCTGGTGCCGCTCGATCTCCTGGATGGCGCCAGCATCGACCAACTGGGTGCGGTGCTGCTGGAGCGCTTCGGCCAGCTGGATATCCTGATCGGCAATGCCGGCGAGCTCGGCGTGCTGTCGCCGATCAGCCATATCGAGCCCAAGGTGTTCCAGCGGGTCATGGCGCTGAACGCCATGGCCAATTTCCACCTGATCCGCTCGCTCGATGCGCTGCTGCGCGCCGGGCCGGCCGGCCGGGCGATCTTCGTGACCTCGGAGGTGGCCCTCTATCCACGCCAGTACTGGGCCGCCTACGCGGCCAGCAAGGCGGCGCTCGAGGCGATCGCCATGACCTATGCGGCCGAGACCGAGCGGACCCGGCTGCGGGTCAATCTGGTCGATCCGGGGCCGATGCGCACCCGCCTGCGCGCCCAGGCCTATCCGGGCGAAAATCCCGGCTTGCGGCCCGATCCGGCCGAGCTCACCGACCTGTTCGTCGAGCTGGCCGAAGCCGGCAGCACCCGGCATGGCGAGCTGATCTGCCTGGCCCGGGACGGCCGCCAGGCGCGCTGAGCCACGGCGCCGGCCTGCGCAAAAAAGTCGCAGGCCTGTGATCCGCGTCACCTTCGAGCGCGCTCGCACGGGCTATACCAGAGAGGCTGCTGGTGCGCCGTCAGATGGCCTTGATCCCAGGCGAGCGCCCCTCTCCCTGCGCAGACGCGCATCAGCAGCAAGTCCCACCGAGCCAAAGGACATGATCATGTCTGCGAAAGCGCGGCTGGCGGCGCTGCGCCCTTGGGCGACCTTGCGCCAGCACATGATGAGCGTCGAGCGCGCGACGGCGGCCTGCCGACGGCTGCTGGCGGCCTGGGTGGAGCGGCAGGCGCCGCGGCCCTTGCCGCTGGAGTCGCTGGGCATGCTGCCCGACCACCTGCTGCGCGATGTCGGCCTGAGCCGCGCGCGGCTGCAGGGCTGCGAGCTTGGCCTGCCCCAGGCCAGGCCCCGGCATGTGCGACCGGTGGCCACGATCGTGGCCACCGACCCTGAGCGAACCGTCCGGCCGCTGCCGATGCTCTGCTGCCGGATCCGCTGACCAGGCTGCGCCGACCCCGCCGGGCGAACGGGGTCGGTCCAGCCGTGGGTTGGCGCTTTGGCGGTCAGACGTAAGGATTGGGTCCGGAGCGCTGGAGCAGGCGCAGCGGCACGCCGGCGAAGTCGAAGGCTTCGCGCAGGCTGTTGGCGAGATAGCGCAGATAGGCTGCGTTCAGGGCATCCGCCTGGCTCACGAACAGCACGAAGGTGGGCGGCCGGGCGCTGGCCTGGGTGGCATAGCGGATCTTGACCCGGCGACCCTTGGCGAGCGGCGGCGGATGGGCTTCGAGCGCCTGCTCGAGCCAGCGATTGAGCTGGCTGGTGGTGACCCGGCGCGACCAGCGCTCCGCCAGCTCGACCACCGCCGGCAGCAGCCGCTCGACATTCTTGCCGGTGCGCACCGAGAGCGGCAGGCAGACCAGGCCCTTGACCTGGGGCAGCCGGCTCTCGATCCGGTCGCGCAGCAGGCGCAAGGTTGCGTCGGGCTCGGCCACCAAGTCCCATTTGTTGGCGGCGACCAGCATCGCGCGCCCACCTTCCAGCGCCCGGTTGGCGATGGTCAGGTCCTGCTTCTCCAGGGGCGCGCTCGCATCGACCAGGAGCAGGACGACATCGGCCTCGCGGATCGCCGTCAGCGACGCCCGGGTCGACAGGCGCTCCAGCCCGCCCTGCTCGATCTTGGTGCGGCGCCTGAGGCCGGCGGTGTCGACCAGCTCGATCTGGCGACCGCGCCAGCGCCAGCTGATCGTCACGGCGTCGCGAGTCAGGCCCGGCTCCGGTCCGGTCAGGAGCCGCTCATCCTTGAGCAGGCGGTTGATCAGGGAGGATTTGCCGACATTGGGCCGCCCCACCACCGCCAGGCGCAAGGGCCGCTCGCCCTCGGCCGGCACGGCCGGTGCCGAGTCCTCGGCCGCTGCCTGCTCGGCCAGGGCCGTCGCGAGGTCGGCCAGGCCCTCGCCATTTTGCGCCGAGATCGGGACCGGCGGGCCCAGGCCCAGCGCCCAGGCCTCGGTCGCGAAGCTGAAGGCCGCCGTGCCCTCGCATTTGTTGGCGACCAGGATCACCGGGGTCGCCTGCTGGCGCAGCCAGGCGGCGAAATGGCGATCGAGCGCGGTCAGGCCGGCCTTGGCGTCGATCAGCATGAGCGCGACATCGGCAGCGGCGACGGCGGCTGACGTCTGCTGCAGCATCCGACCTTCGAGCTGGTCGCTCTTGCCTTCGGCCAAGCCCGCGGTGTCGATCGCGGTGAAGGCGAGGTCGCCGATCCAGGCCTTGCCCTCCAGCCGGTCGCGGGTCACGCCCGGAGTGGGGTCGACCAGCGCCTGCGGCCGGCCGACCAGCCGGTTGAACAGGGTCGATTTGCCG
>CADEGR010000028.1:0-20823 GCA_902826935.1 uncultured Alphaproteobacteria bacterium
TTGCCAATGGCGGCGCAGCCGTCTCACAGGTCAGTCAGCTGGCGCAGGGCGGTGATTTCCGGGTTGAGGGCAGGCAGAGCGGCGCAGCTGAGCTGCGCTCGCGCCCGGGGCGCCTGGGAAATAGTCCAGGTTTGGAGGGATGAATGAGCAGCATTGATCAGAACCCCGCGGCGGGCGGGCCGACCAGGGCCACCACCGCGAGCGACCTGAGACCCGGCCAGGCGACGGCCGGTGAGACGAGCTTGACCGACACCATCCGGGATGGCGCCGCGAGCGGTGCCGCCCAGGCCAAGGAGCAGGCCAGGCAGATGGCGCACCAGGCGCGTGAGCAGACTGCTGAGATGGCGACCCAGCAAAAGCAGCTGGCCGCGTCGCAGCTGCAGGGCGTGGCTGGCGCGATCCGCTCAGCCGCCGACAATCTCGCCGAGCATGATCAGGCCATGATGGCTGGCTATGTGCGCCAGGCGGCGTCCAGCCTCGATCAGGTGGCGACCAACCTGCAGGACCGGAGCGTGGGCGAGCTGGTCGAGGGCGTCGAGCAATTCGCCCGCCGCCAGCCGGCGGCGTTCATCGGCGGCGCGATGATGGCCGGCTTCGCGCTGGCCCGCTTCGCCAAGGCCTCCGCCGATCGTCACCACGCTGCCACGACGATCAGCAATGGTGGGCCAGCCTATGGCCGCCATGAGGCTGGTGATCGGCCGCGCGCCACCCGTCCGGCCAGCCAGGCCGGCGGCGCGCCCTCCGACCGGACCGGGATCGCCAATCCCGAGCTCTATACCCACTACGGCGCCGGCCGGCCGGACGCGACGCCCGCCCAAGGCTCCGACTACAACCCGGCGAGCGGCGGGGAGGAGGCGAAGCGATGACTGCCATGGGTGACGGCCGTTCAATCCCGGAGCTGCTGGGCGATCTCAGCCGCGACGTCTCCGGACTGTTCCGCAAGGAGATCCAGCTCGCCCGCGCCGAGACGTCTGAGACGATCGGCCGGATGATGGGCGCGGTCACGACCATTCTGATCGGCGGCGTGCTGGCGATCGGTGCGCTGGGTGTGCTGCTGCAGGCCGCGGTGATTGGCCTCACGGCGCTCGGCATGGCGCCCGGTCTGGCGGCCGTGATCGTCGGCGTGGTCGTGGCGCTGATCGCCTATCTCATGATCCAGCAGGGCATGAAGAGCCTGGAAGCCAGCAATCTCATCCCGCGGCGCACCTTGCGGACCCTCGAGAAGGACGCCCAAGTCGTGAAGGAGCAAACCCGATGACCGGACCGAGCATGCATCCGGGCGACAAGTCAGCGGCCGAGCTGGAACGCGAGGTCGAGGCCCAGCGCGCCAACGTCTCCGACACCTTGGACTCGCTCCAGCAGCGGCTTTCGCCGGGCCAGCTGGTCGACCAGGTGGCCGATTATGTACGCAATGGCGGCGGCGCCGACTTCGCTCGCAACATGGGCCGCAGCCTGCGGGACAATCCGCTGCCGGTGGCGCTGGTCGGCGTGGGCCTGGCTTGGCTCATGGCGTCCGGCAACCGTCCGCCCCGGCGCTATGAGCCGGCGGAGGACGAGGACATCTATGGCGGCGCCCGGCACGACCCCTATCTGCGCAGCGGCTATGACTGGCCGGAAAGCAGCGTGCGTGACGACGGGCTGGCGCCCGGCTGGCCCGCCGAGCCAAGCCATGGTTCGGGCCGCTGGTCCGGCAATGGCGACGAGCCAGGCATGACCGAGCGCTCCGGCGCCATGGCGAGCGCTGCCGGCGAGCGGGCCGGCCAGGCCGCCAGCAGTGTCGGTGAGACGATCGGCGATGCCGCCCAGCGGGTCGGCGAGGCCGCGAGCGACGCCGCCAGCCGGGTTGGCCATGCGGCTGGCGAGGTAGCGCACAAGGTGGGTGATGCCGTCGGCTATGCCGGCCGCGCCGCGCGGCGCGCCGGCTCGCAGATGCGCGACTATGGCGGCAACAGTCGCCATATGGCGGGCCGCTATGGCCGCCGGGCGCAACGTGGCTTGGCCGAGCTGGTCGAGGAGCAGCCGCTCATGGTCGGGGCGCTCGGCCTGGCGCTGGGCGCTGCTTTGGGCGCGCTGTTGCCGGCGACCCGGCATGAGGACCAGCTGATGGGCGAGACCCGCGATCAGCTAAAGCGCGAGGCGACCCAGGTGGTGCGCGAGGAAGCGCAGACTGTGCGTGCCACCGCCGAGGCCGCCTATGCGGCGGCGAGCGAGGAAGCGAACCGCCAGGGGCTGACCGAAGCGGACGCCGCGGCGGGCGCCCGGACGCTGGGCGACAAGCTCGGCAAGGTGGCGAGCGCCGCGCGTACCGCGGCCGAGAAGGAGGCGGAGCGCTCGCCCCAGACGACCTCGGCCGACCCGCAGCCGGTCTAAACGCGCGGCCTGCGACGAAAAGAGCGCCGCCCGGTGCCACGCGCCGGGCGGCGCTCCTATGTCGGAGCCGAACAATTCCGATCGAGGCTGCACGGCAGGTCCACAAAAGCCACGCGCTGTGCGATAGTCGAACCTGCCCCGATCATCGCTTTCAGTGGAGGTCTTTGATGGCTCGACCGACACGCGACGCGGCCACTTACCCAACCGACGCCGCCACCGCCAGCACTGGCACGCCGATTGTCCGCAAGATTACCACGGCGGCCGTGTGGTCGGCCTTGTCGAAAGGTTGGGATGATTTCAAGGCAATGCCGACCCATGTCATCTTCCTCGGCGTGCTTTATGCATTACTAGGCTTCATCCTGGTCCGCGTCAGCTTCAACTATGGCTTGCTGCAGCTGGCTTTTCCTCTGATTGCCGGCTTTGCCCTGATCGGGCCGTTCGCCGGGATCGGGCTGTACGAGCTCAGCCGCCGGCGCGAGCGGGGTGAGGAGCATCAGTGGTGGCAGATGTTCAGCGTGTTCCAGTCCGCGTCGATCAGTGCGCTGCTGGCGCTGGGTGCGCTCCTGACCGTGCTGCTGTTCGTCTGGCTGGCGGTCGCGCACTGGCTCTATATCCGGATCCTGGGCGCCCCGCCGGCGGGGATCGGCGACTTCTTCCGCGAGATGCTCATGACCGGCGATGGCTGGGCCGTGATCGTGCTGGGCAATCTCATCGGCGCCGGCTTCGCACTGCTGGCGTTTGCCTTGAGCGTCGTGTCGTTCCCGCTGCTGGTCGATCGCAATGTCGGCATGATCACCGCCATCATCACCTCGGTCCGGGCGGTGCTGGCCAATCCGGTGCCGATGGCGCTCTGGGGGCTGGTGGTGGTGGCCGGCCTGGTGCTGGGCTCGCTGCCGTTCTTCCTCGGCCTTGCGATCGTGCTGCCGGTGCTCGGCCACGGCACGTGGCATCTTTATCGCCGCACCATCGCCTGAGCCGGCCTGGCCCTAGGTCGGGGCCGCTAGGCGCGCCGCCTCGACCAGCAGGCCGCCGATCATGATCGCGACGCCATAGGGCACCGCCGTCCCCGGCCGCCAGCGGCGGGCGATCAGCAGGCCGAGCCCGAGCACGCCCCCGCTGATCGCCATCAGCACCAGGAAGGCGGGCAAAGGTGTCAGGCCGAGCCACAGCGCGACCACCGCGATCAGCTTGACGTCGCCGCCGCCCATCAGCCGGGCGGCGAAGCAGGCGAGGCCGATCGGCAGGATCAGCCCGAACGCCGCCAGGTGCTCGAGCGGGTGGTCAGCCAGCCCGTCGATCAGGGCGCGCGCCAGGAACAGCGCCAGCAGCGCCGCCGGCAGCGCGTTGGGAATGCGCAGCTGGCGCAGGTCGCTGAGTGCTGCGAGCAGCAGGATCGTGGCATAGCCGAGCGACCAGACGAGCATGCGCTAGCGGCCCGGCGGCATGACGGCAGCGGCCGGGTCGAGGCCGTCCAGATAGGTCAGGTTGCGCCGCGCGGGCTCGAAGAAGGTCGGGCTGCTGTCGAGCGCCTGCAGGAACAAGGCGCGCGCTTCCGGCAGATCGCCGCGCAAGAGCGCGCCATAGCCGACATTGTTGAGCGCCGCTGCCCGCTCCGGCCGCTCGACGCCGACCAAAGCCTGGTCGTAGTGACCCTGCAAGGCCAGCGCCAGGCGCAGGTTGTTGCTCGCTGCGGCGAGGCCCGGATCGAGCGTCAGCGCCCGGTTCAGCGCTTGCACCGCGCCAGCGAAATCGCCGGCGGCCAGCCGCGAGAAGCCGAGATTGTTGACCAAGCTCGCCTCGTTCGGCTGCAGCGCGATGGCGCGCTGATAGGCTAGCTCGGCCATGGTCCAGGCGCGCGCGGCATCGCGCGCGCGGCCGAGGCCGTTCCAGGCCCGCCACAGCTTGGGATCGAGGCCGACCGCGGTCTCGAGCAGCGGGGCGGCGGCCGCCGGCTGGTCCTGGCGTAGCCGGGCGATGCCTTGGCCCTGCAGCGCGCGGGCGCGCAGGGCGGCGGGCGCATCGGTGCCGATCCGGACGAATTGCTGGGCCGCCTGGTCGAGCCGGTTCTGCCCGAGCAAGGCCTCGCCCAGGCCGATCCTGGCATCGCGGTCGTCGGGCTGGGCCTTGAGCAGCCGCTCGAAATGCTGCTGCGCGTCGCGGTGGCGGCCGACCGCCAGCGCCGACCAGCCGTGGTCCCGCAAGAACGGCACGGAAGGCTGCGGCAGCGCGCTCGCGAGATCGATCGCGGCCGGCGGCGGGGTGCTGCCGCAGGCCGCGAGCTGCGCCAGCAGGAGCAGCAGCGGCACTCGCAGCCGCCGGCGGACGGGTCGGATCATGGTCAAGGTGCTCCGATCGCCACTACATGGTGACATGGCCGGGGCGTGCCGCCGGCTGGATGAGGTCGCTGCGGCTGACGCTCGCCAAGGTGAAGACCCAAGGATTGGCCGGCCGCGACCGCTTGGCGCCGCGCGGCTTCAGGCTCGGCAGCGGCACGGCCGGCTCGGCCAGGCGCTGGCCGCGGCCGGTGCCGAGCAGCAGCTGCTCGCGCTCGGTCTGGCGGAGCACCTGCCAGGCGGGCTCGGCCAGCGCCAGTGGCCGCTGATCGGCCAGGCTGGCCAGACCGCGCGCGGTCTCCAGCTCGGCCAGGCGGGTCAGGTTGGCGGTGATCAAGGCCGGCTCGGCCCCGGCCGCGCGGGCGGCGGTGAAGTAGCGCCGCGCCAGCTCGGTCTCGCCCCGCTTGAGGGCGGCATAGCCAATATTGTTCAAGGTCAGGGGATCGTCCTCGGCCTGCGCCTGGGCTTCGCCGAAATAGCGCGCGGCCAGATCGTCGCGGCCGAGCTCGGCATAGGCGATCGCCAGGCCGTTCAGGATGCGCAGGCTGCGGCCCTCGCCGAGCACCGCCCGGCGGAACGCGGCCAGGGCGGCCGCCGGCCGCTGCTCCGTCAGCGCCCGCTTGCCCTCCTCATAAGCACCGCCCGCCGGCGGCGCGGCCTGGGCGGCCGGCCGGATCAACGGCTGCGGCCCGCCGGTTTCGCAACCGGTCGCGGCCAGGGCGATCAGGCTCAGCAGCAGCGCAGCTCGACGCATCGCAGCATCCTCAAGACATGTTGAACAGATTGGACGAGAACATCCGGATCAGGCGGATGATCACCGGCGACAAGGCGACCAGAAAGATCGTCGGCAGGAGGAACAGGACCATCACCACCGACATCTTGACCGGCAGCTGATTGGCCTTCTCCTCGGCCGCCATCATGCGCTTGTGGCGCATCTCGCGGGCATAGACCTGGAGTGCGCCTGCGATGCTGGTGCCGAACGCGATCGACTGGACGATCACCTTGGTGAACACCGAGATCGCATCCACGCCAGTGCGGGTCGCGAGATCCTGCAGCACCTGGTCGCGCGACTTGCCAGCGCGCAGCTCGAAGCCGACCACCACGAACTCCTCGGCGAGCGCCGGGTGGGCGTTGCGCAGCTCGCCCGCGACCCGGGCTAGCGCCGAATCGAAGCCCAGGCCGGCCTCGACCGCGACCTGCAGCATGTCGAGCGCATGCGGAAAGCCGTCCCGGATCGCCTGCTGCCGGCTGGCGATCCGGCGGCGCAGCCACAAGGGCGGGCCGTAGAAGCCGAGCGCCAGCAAGCTCACGCCCAGGACCAGGCTGTTGCTGCCGGACAGGTCGAGCAGCGGCAGATGGCTGGCGGCATTGTCGCTCGCGAACGACATGGTGATGCTGCCGATCAGGAGCGGCAGCGGCAGCAGCAGGCCCAGCAGCGCGCGCAGCAGGTAGTAGTTCATGACCGCCTGCTCGCTGCGGAAGCCGGCCCGGGCGAGCTGCAGACGCAGCTGCATGCGCTCGCTCGGATTGGCCGGCGCGATCACCCGGCTGAGGCCCGGCGGCAGCAGATCCTCGCCGGCGTTGCGCAGCGCGATCCGCATCTGGCTCCGCCGGGTATGCTGGGGCAGGGCCAGGCGACGCTCGATCGCATCCTGCGGCCGGAGCAGCGCGGCCACGCCCAGGACCACCAGCAGCACGCCGGCGAACAGCGCCGCCAGCACCGTCAGCTGCCAGCTGCCGCCGGCCTGCGCCAGGAGATCTGCGACTAGGCTCGCCATCAGAAGTGGAACCTGACCAGGCGCCGCAGGACCAGGGCATTGGCCAGCGCCAGCAGGCCGCCGACCGCGAGCAGCGGCAGCAGCAAGGGATCACCGACCACGTCGCCGTAGTAGCTGGGCGTGGTCAGATGCAGGAAGCCGCCCAGGAAGAACGGCACGGCCGAGACCACCAGCGCGGTGATCCGGCCCTCGGCCGACAGCGCCCGGATCTTGCGGTCCATCGCGAAGCGGTCGCGGATGACGTGGCTCAGCGCTTCCAGCACGCCCGCCAGATTGCCGCCGGTGCTGTGCTGGATGGTGATCGCGACCGCCAGGTAGTTGAAGTCCTCGAGCCCGATCCGGTTGGCCAGGGCATCGACCGCGGTGGTCAGCTCGTCGCCATAGGTGATGGCATCGGCGACGATGCCGAGCTCGGTGCCGATCGGATCCGGCATCTCGCGCGCGATGACCTGAAAGGCGGGGTTGAGGGGATGGCCGGCGCGCAGGCTCTGGACCATCAGGTCGATCGCATCCGGCAGCTGGCGCGCGAGCTCGGCCCGCCGGCGGCCGCGCCGGATGCGCAGCAGCAGCACCGGCAAGCCGCCGCCCGCCGTCAGCGCCAGCAGCAGCGCGGCCGGCCAGCGCAGCTGGCTGCTCAGCACCAGAAACAGCACCAGGACCGCGATCAGCATCAGGACGAACGCCGGCCCGGGGCGCAGCCGCAGGCCCGACTGGGTGACCAGGGCCGGCCAGTCGCGGACCAGCGGCACGCGCTCGAAGCCCTCCGGATCCTGCTGCCGGCGCAGCATCCGCAGGACCTCCTTCGGATCGGCGCCCGAGGCCAGCATGCGCAGCCGCCGATTGATCGCCTGCTCGCCCGGCTCGCCGGTCATCGCCAGCAGCCGGGCGAGGCCCAGCACCGTCAGCAGCACCCCGGCGAACAGGCAGGCATAGAGCAGCAGCGGGGCGGGCGGCGGGCTCATAGCTTGCGCTGGTCCGCGAACAGCTCGCTCGGCATCTCGATGCCATAGGCCTTGAAGCGGTCGGCGAACTTCGGCCGGATGCCGCGCGCCTCGAAGTCGCCGACCACGTTGCCGTCGGCATCGATGCCGCGCCGCCGGAAGTGGAAGATCTCCTGCATGGTGATCACGTCGCCTTCCATGCCGGTGATCTCCTGCATGCTGGTCAGGCGCCGCCGGCCGTCGCTCATGCGCTCGAGCTGGATCACGACGTCGATCGCCGAGGCCATCTGGGCGCGCATCGAGCGCAGCGGGAACTGCACGCCGGTCATCATGATCATCTGCTCGAGCCGGCCGAGCGCGTCACGCGAGGAGTTGGCGTGGATCGTGGTCATCGAGCCGTCATGGCCGGTGTTCATCGCCTGCAGCATGTCGAGCGCCTCGGCGCCGCGGACCTCGCCGACGATGATCCGGTCCGGCCGCATGCGCAGCGCGTTGCGCACCAGATCGCGCTGGGTCACGGCACCCCGGCCCTCGATGTTGGGCGGCCGCGTCTCCATGCGCGCGACATGGAATTGCTGCAGCTGCAGCTCGGCTGCGTCCTCGATCGTGATGATCCGCTCGCGCTCGCCGATGAACGAGGAGACGGCGTTCAGCATGGTCGTCTTGCCGCTGCCGGTGCCGCCGGAAATCAGGATGTTGAGGCGGGCCCGGACCACCCCCTGGAGCAGATAGGCGATCTGCGGCGTGAGGGCTGCCCGCTCGATCAGGCCATCGATCGTGATCGGGATCCGCGAGAACTTGCGGATCGAGAGCAACGGGCCATCCAGTGCACAAGGCGGCACGATCGCGTTGACCCGCGAGCCGTCGGGCAGGCGGGCATCGACCCAAGGCTGGGACTCGTCGATCCGCCGGCCGACCGCTGAGACGATCTTGTCGATGATCCGGAGCAGATGGCGCTCGTCCTTGAAGCGCACCCGGGTCGCTTCGATCCGGCCCTGGCGCTCGACGAACACGTGATTGTGGGTGTTGACCAGGATGTCGGTGATCTGGGCGTCCTTGAGCAGGGGCTCGAGCGGGCCCAGGCCCAGGACCTCGTCCAGGATCTCCTCGACGATCTGGGTGAATTCCTTGGCATTCAGCGCCACCCCCTCCTTGACCAGGAGCTGATTGACGATGGTCGAGACCTCGCGGCGCAGATCGGAGGGTGCGACCTTGTCGATGGCCGAGAGGTTGAGCATGTCGAGCAGCCGCTCATGCAGCCGGGTCTTGAGGTCGAGCCAGAAGGTGCTGCGCGGATCCTGCTCGGCGAAACGCGCCGGTCCGGGCTCGACCGCGGGCTTGAGCGGCAGGACCGTGACATTGTCGGCCGCCGCCGGGCCGGCACTCTGCTTGAAGCTGTTGAATTGACGGAACATGGCTGGCTCCCTAGGCGGCGCGGGCGGGCCGCAGCAGATCGGCGTCGCGCGCCGCCAGCTCGCGGCGGCAGTCCTGCGCCATGGCGCGGATCGCCCGGCAGATCCGGGCGCGCTGGCGGATCTCGAACATCGGCACGCCGCGATTGACCGCCTCGAGGGCACGGCGCTCGTCGTTGGGCAGATAGTGGTCGATGCCGTGGTCCAGGCCGGACACGCATTGGCGCAGCCGGCCATGCTCGCTGAGCCGCCAGACATGGCGGTTGAGCACCACCGAGACCGGCAGGCTGAACAGGCCCTCGTCGCGCAGGATGTCGATCAGCCGGCGGGTCTGGCGAATCGCCGGCACGCTCAGCTGGGTCACCAGATAGAGCTTGTCGGTCATGCCCAGGACCATCTCGTGCCAGCCGGCGAGCGCCAGCGGCAGATCGACCACGACATAGTCGAACTCCTGCAAGGCGAGGTCGATCAGCCGACCGGCGGTCTCCGGGCGGAGGCCATCGAGCGGCACCGGCTCGACCGGTGCGGCCAGCACCTCGAGCCCGCTCTTGTGCTGGCTCATCGCGGACAGCAGCAGCGCGGCGTCGAGCCGGGCCGGGTTGCGGATGATCTCGATCAGACCGGCGCGCGGCTCGAGATCGAGATATAAGGCGGCATCGCCGAACTGCAGGTCGAGGTCGAGCAGGCAGACCCGTCTGGGCAGCTCCTGCTTGCCGACCGCCAGCAGGCTCAAGGCCAGATGGACCGCGAGCGTGGTCGCACCCATGCCGCCCTTGGCACGCATGAGCGTGATCACCTTGCCACCGCTGCCGCCGCTGCGGTTCAGGCGCAGCTTGCGCCGTGCGACGTCGATCGAATCGAGCAGGCTGGCTGGCTCGAGCGGTTGCGGCACGAAATCGTCGATGCCGTGGCGGACCAGCTCGCGCACGCCTTGCGCCGTGACCTCCCGGGCGGTCGCGACCACCGCGGTCTGGCCGCGCCGCTCGCCGATGATCTGGCGCAGCTCGGCCAGCTCTTCGGGGTCATTGGCGTCGAGGTCGACCAGGAGGATGTCGGCGCGCGCGAGGCGCTCGTGGAACACGCCATTGACCGAGGTCAGGGCGCCCACCTCGGTCTCGAGCGTGATGTCCGGCCGCTCCATCAGCAGGCCGGCCAGGACATTCTTGATCTCGCTATTGCGGGCCAGCGCCAGCAGCCTGGTCGGCGTCGTCGCCATGTGATCCTCACTCCTTGGCCGAAGCTCTGGCCGGGGCCGGGGCTGTCATCAGCCACGATTGCCGAGCGCCAGGTCCTCGCCTGGCAAGGTGGCGCGCATGTTGGGCATGGTCAGCCGCTCGGCCAGCGCGCCGCCGCCGCCGTAGAACGTCGCCAGCATCTGACCGAGCGGGGTGATGTAGGGCACCTCGACGGTGGGTCCGAGCTCGACGGTGACCATCGGCACGTAGGGGCCGCCCAGGAAGCCAAGGTCGGCGTAGTCGTAGGTGAACAGGAGGTCGTCCGGCGCGAGATCCGCCGGCAGCAGCGGTCCGACCGCGTCCAGGATCTCGGCAAAGCCGGCGGCATCGGCATCGTCGCCGCTGCACTGGGTCGTGCCGGCATCGGCACAGATGCCGGCGGCCGCGGCGCAGCTCGCGCCGAATTGGGTGGCCGCCGGCCCTGGCTCGTTCAGCTCGGGCACGCCGGCGCAGAGCGGCGGCCGGACCGCCACCAGGCGGGCCGCCAGATGGGTCGCCTTCTCCGCCAGGATCCAGCGCAGATAGATCTGGCTGAAGTCGATTAGCGCGAACAGCAGGATCAGGAACAAGGGCAGGGTCATGGCGTACTCGACCAGCACGCTGCCCCGCTCGTCAGACCAGAAGCGGCGACTGGCCATGGTCATTCGCCCACCCAGCGGGCCTGGTCGCCGACGCTGTAGCGCAGGACCGCCGGGCTGGCCGGATTGATCAGCTGGAAGACCGCGGCAAAGGGCAGCGCCAGCTGGACGTCGACGATCGCGCTGACCACGACCGTGCAGGGCGTGGCATCGACGATCGCCGGCGCGGGGATCCGCACCGCCGACGGCGTGAGGCCAGGCATCAGCGACGCGCCGCCGCCACCGAGCTGGCCGGTCGCCGCCAGACTCTGGGCGGTCGCGCTGGCCGGCGCCAGCACGGTCTCGTCCAGGCCGCAATCCGGCGTGATCAGGGCCTGCACCCGGCTCAGATAGCGGGTCGCGTCGCCGACCGCCTTGGTCGCGATCTGGTGGCGCCAGAGGATGTTGCCGCCCTCGAGCGCAAGCGCCAGCATCAGCATGAACGGCAGCAGGATGATCGCCATCTCGGCGAGCGGGCCGCCGGCGCGATCGGCGAGCAGGCGCCTAACGATAGAGCTGGACGACATCATGCACCTGGCCTTCCTCCAGGCTGTCGGTATCGGGCGTGACCTCGGCGACCTCCTCCAGCCAGAGCGTCGTGACGTCGCCCGCCTGCTCGGCCGGCTCGGTCATGAACAGCTGCACGAACTTCATCACCGGCACCTCGGCGAGCTCGCCATTGAGCGGCAGGCTGGTGCAATCGACCGCGGCCGCGGTGATCAGCCGGCGATCCGGCCCGGCCGGCGTGCCGGCGCCGTTGGCGAAGCAGATCGGCCGGCCGGTCTCCGGCCGCGGCGCCTCGAGCAGACGGGCGGGTGTCGGCGGTGCCGCCAGCTCGGCCTGGTACAGATCGAAGCGGCTGTCGGCCGCGGGCCGCGGTCGAAAGCCGTGATTGATGAACCAGTAGATCGCCTGCAGCAGGTTGTTGGCGCCGTTGCCGGCCGTGCCGGCCACCTGGCAGCTGCCGAGCCCGAAGCAGGGGTCGCGCAGCGGCGCGATCGAGGTCTCGGGGAAGGGCAGGTCGCTGAAGCGGCGCGCGGTCGCCAGATTGTCGATGCAGGGACCGGCACCGCTCGGGCCGATCCCCTTGATGACGTTCGGCGCGGGGGCGAAGGCCTGGTCGTTGACCCGGGCGGCGAGATTGGCGAGGTAGATGTCGAAGCGGCTGTTGAAGCCGGCCGCGACCGCGCCGGCCCGGCGCGCGCTGTCGATGGTGACCCCGCCTTGCGCGAAGCAGCGGGTCACCGGCGTCCGGATCGCCAGGGCGCAGCGATAGAAGTCGGCGGAAGGATTGAGCGCACCGCCGGCGCCGCACGGGGTGGCCTCGGTGAAGTTCTGATCGAGCAGGCCGAGCTCGCCCTCCTGCCAGCTGCCCTGGGTCGCCAGGCGCAGCATCCGGCCGGGCTGAACCTCGTAGCCGCCACCGCTCGGCGCGCAGAACATGACCGGGGTGATGCCGCAGGCAAAGCGCGCCCGGCCGGCGACCGCCTGGGCCGAGACCACCGGGTCCGCGATGGTCGAGCCGGTCAGCGCGTTGACCAGCCCGGCGAACAGATTGGTCACCGTGCGCGGCCGGATCACCACCTGCAGATAGGATGCATCGCCATCGCCCAGGGCAGCGTCGGTCAGCGGATCGCGATCGGCCGCGGGCAGGCTGCGGAAGAAGCTGAGCGGGGTTTCGACATCCGCCCCGGTCAAGGTCCGCTCGCCGGCGGCGAAGCTCTGGCGGTCCTCGAGCAGGTCGCTCACCATCGCCGTGGCGCGGGCGCGGGCGCCCGGCTGGCCGTCCAGCTCGGCGGCCGCCGCCAGCGCCACGTGATCGGCGAAGGACTGCAGGTCGGTCGCCAGGCTCATGGTCCGGCCGATGTCCCAGACCAGCGCCATGAAGCCGAAGATCGTGCCCATGGCGACCGCGAACAGGACCAGGATGCCGCCCGCCTCGTCCCGCCCGAAGCGGCCGAGCAGCGGCAGCAGCCGCGCGGCGAGGGCGGCGGCGCGCATCATCAATCGCCGATCGTGGTCTCTTCGGCCGGCGGCTCGACCTGGTCGGTCTGGTAGCGGCCGACCGCAATCGCGCGCCGCACGCCGGGGGCTGCGCCCAGGCTCAGGCGGTCGGGCTCCGGATCGATGATCTGGGCCGCCATGTTGTGGCGCACCGCCTCGCCGAAGGCGGCTGGCGGCGCCAGATCGTACTCGGCGCAGCCGGCCAGCGGCAGCAGGCCCAGCAGCATCCAGGCAAAGCGCATCCTTGGACCTCTCATTTCAAGACATAGCCATAGGGGCCGACCATGCCGGCAGCACTCGCCCGGCCGAGCTGATCGCTGCCGCCGGGCGCCAGCGGCGGCCGCCCGCCCTCGGTTCGGCCGAGCAGGAACAGCTCGGCCGGGCTCGGCGGCGCGAACAGCTCGTTCGGCGTGAGCAGCGCCGCCTCCCGGGTCGGCTGGACCAGATGCGGCGAGACGATCACCACCAGCTCGGTCTGGCCGGTCTGGAACGCGGTGCTGCGAAACAGCGTGCCCAGGACCGGCACGTCGCCCAGGATCGGGAACTGGCGGACCGCGTCCTCGAAGTCCTCCTGAAGGAGGCCCGCGATCGCGAAGCTCTGACCGTCGCCCAGCTCGACCGTGGTCTTGGCGCGCCGGACCTTGAGCCCCGGCACGACCAGATTATCCAGGACGATCGAGTTGTTGGCGTCGATCTCGCTGACCTCGGTGAACAGCTCCAGATTGATCAGGTCGTTGGCCAGCACGGTCGGCGTGAAGGCGAGGCTGACGCCGAACTCCTTGAACTCGATCGTGATGTCGACGCCGTCATCCTTGGTGTCCTGGCCGACCGGGATCGGAAATTCGCCGCCCGCTAGGAAGCGGGCGCTGTCGCCCGAGAGCGCGATCAGATTGGGCTCGGCCAGGGTCTTGATCACGCCCTTCTCCTCGAGCGTGTCGAGCAGGACATCGAGCGTGACGTCGCCGAGGAACGCCGTGATGTCGGCGATCGCGAAGCTGGCCGGATCGAACGAGGGGCCATCGCCGGTGAAGACATTGCCGGTCGCGTCGTTGCCATTCACCTGCAGGGCGTTGCTGAAGCCCAGCTGCTTCACGACCGAGCGCTGGACCTCGGCGAAGCGGACCGCGAGCATGACCTGCTGGCTGCCGGTCACCTCGATCAGGTTGGTGACCTTCGCCGGCGCATAGCGCTCGGCCAGCGCCAGCACCCGGTCGAGCTGGGCAGCGCTCGCCACCTGGCCGCTCAGCACCAGCCCGTCATGGGCCGGCCGGACCTCGATCGCCTCGCCCGGCACCAGCTCGTGCAGCTGCCGCTTCAGCCCGGCCAGATCGAAGCTCACCACCAGGTCGACCACCGCCATCACCTGGCCATTGGCGCCGGTGATCGTCAGGCTGGTGGTGCCCATCTGCTTGCCGAACACATAGAGCGAGCTGGTGGTCAGCGGCACCACGTCGGCGATCTCGGAATTGCCGATCGAGACTTCCTTGAACTCGTCGCGGACCTCGATCACCTGGGACATGTTGATCGGCACCAGGACCTCGCCGGCATGCAGCTCCGAGCGCAAGGTGATCGGCGCCGGCCGCGGCTCGGGCAGGCCGGGCGGCGGGGCGACCGGCAGGCTGCGCGCCGTGGCGGGGCGACCCTCGCCCGGCGCTGCCGGCTGGACCGGCCCGGGCGCCGGCCGGATCGCGAAGTCGGCAAGGGTGTGCGGCAGCTCCGCCGTGCCCGCAGCCGCCGCCCGCGCGACCAGCATGGCCACGAGCCCCATCGCCAGCACGAGCCGGCTCGCTCCGCCACGGCGCGTGACGGAAGCGCGCAAGGGATGAGGCTGCGGCCTGCAGGGCGCCATGCGCGGCACTTTCATTGACTGAGATTGATTGGGGTGCTGAAGCCGGCGGTGATAGCGCCGGCGTCAGCCGCTCGGCACCGTGACCGATGAGCGCTCACCGCCACGATTGACCGAGACGCTCGGCAGCTCCGCCGTCACCGGCTTGACTGGCGCAGGCCGATCCTCGTCGGTCAGATCCTGCACCGTGATCGTGTCGAGCCGGGTGGTGTCGGCGGTTTCCATGTTGCGCAAGCTGAGGCTGAGCTTGCCAGCCTGCTGAGCGAGCGCGACCTTCTGCACGTCATTCGGTTCGACTTCAACGGTGATAGTCCTGACGACCGAAGGCTTGTCGCGCACCTTCTTGTCAGCATCCTGGTCGATCCCGAGCACCTTCAAGTTCTGCAGGATGGTGTGCGCCTGGATACTCTGATCCAGATCCCTAGTCAGGATCACATCGACGCGGTCGCCAGGCGTGACGAAGCCCGCGACCCCGCTCACATCATCAACCCGGATCGCGACCGCCCGCATGCCAGGGTCAATCAGCTGCGTGATGGTCACTGTCTCACCGAAGTCCGAGACGCTACTGAAAGTCACCAGCTCACCAGCCGAGATGGCGCGCTTGGCGCGACGTGTAGTGCCTTTCTCGGCAGACACTAAGCTTTCAATCGAAGTTACGACGCCTTCCGGCAATGAATTACTTGGCCAGGGCTGCGTCCGCAGGGACGTTTCGCCGATCGGCTCGGCAAAGCCAATATCCTCGGCCGCAACCACCACAGCGACCGTCTCCAAGTTCGGTCTGGCCGCCTTGCTGATGACGTTCATGTAGGCTACCGCGCCGCCGGCCAACACAACTCCCAGTCCCAATGACAGTAATCCTGACACACGCATGATTAAGCCTCACGTACCATGATGGGCGGCGCCATGAACTGCCATAGCTGCTTCAAGTGGATTGCAGAGGCGGCAACCTATAGATGCTTGGTTGCCGCCTCTGGGATGTTCTATTAGTCGAGACCTTCTGGAGCGCCGGCGATGCCGGCGACGGTATCGCCAACATTTGCAAAAATGAGAGCTAGATCTTGTCCAATGACATTGAACACAGCTGCTCCAATAGCAATTACAAGAGCCATAATGACTGCATACTCAACCATGGCAGCTCCGCTCTCATCATCCTTGAAACGGCGCGCCAACTTCGCCAGACGAAGCATTCTCATCCTCCGATGGGGGGCAGGCACGGCGGGCGCTCGGGCAATCCGGTCCCTACCGGGTGGAGGAACCCTAGGGATTCATGAAACCTGGGCATCATGCAAATGCAGGAATTTCCTAGCTATCTACGCTATCGAGAGGGTAAATCTTGCCTTTTAGTAGAACTTGTGTGGCTTTTACGGCACAATTTAGACGCATGATCTGGAGTCGTGCTGAATCAATGATTTTAAACTTGAGCGTTGCCCGCGTGCTCGATATCGACGCTGCAAGAGGTCGGTGCGGCCATAAAAGCAGAGGGTGGGATGAGCGTCTCGTGCGAACATTGGGCCAGTCCCAGCGACCTGTTGCCGGTGATCGAGCGGGCCTATGGCACGGTCGATGGCAGTGCTGCCTGGTCCGACTGCCTCGACGCCTTGATCCGCTTGGGCGCGTTCGATGCCTGCGCCCTGATCCAGGCGGACCTGCTGGGCTCCCGCACCGAGCTCCTGGTCGCCTGCGGCTTCGGCGCGCCGCTCGGCCGACAGATGCTGGTCGCCGCCAGCGCGCCTTGCCTGAACGAGATCGTGCTGCGCTCCGCGCCGGGCGCGGTCTGGCTCGAGCCGGATCTGGCCGAGCGGCTCGAGCTGCGCGACAGCCCGGCTTGGCGCGACTGGCTGGCGCCGCAGGGCTTCCAGGCCTGGGGCTGCGGCGTGATCGACCGGGCCGCGACCGAGGTCCTCTATCTCGAGTTTCTGGGCCGCCACGGCCGCGCGCCCTTCGGCGGCGATACGCTGCGGCTCCTGTATCACCTGCTGCCCCATCTGCGCCGGGCCTGGCAGCTGCACCGGATCCTGGCGGCCGCGCCGGCGCCCGCCCGGCCGCGCCAGATCCCGCCGGCCGCCGCGGACCCCATGGCAAGCTTGGGGACCGCCTTCGAGCTGCGCCTGCGCCGCCGGTTCCTGTTGACCCGGGCCGAGGCCAGGCTCGGCGCCCAGCTCTGCAGCGGCCTGTCGCTGAAGGCGATCGCGGACCGCCTGCATGTCTCGATCCACACCGTGCGCAGCCAGCTGCAGGCGATCTTCCAGAAGACCGAGACCTGCCGTCAGGCCGAGCTGATCAGTCTGTTCCTGCGCGAGACCGAGGCGGCTGCGGCGGCCGATGAGACGCCGCCCCGCCAGGCGCGGCAGCGATGGCGCTGAAGCGTCGCATCGCGCTTGCCATTCTGATCAGCCAGGCGCTGCTGCTCGCCCTGATCTGCGCCGGGCTGCCGAGCCTGGGCCGTGCCTTCGGCCCCGAGCAGCTGTGGCTCTGGGCGCTCGGCCTGTTCGCCCTGAGCCTCGCCGCAACCGGCCTCGCGGGCGTCGGCATCGGCGCCTTCGCGACCCGGCCGCTGGCCGACCTCGCCGATACCGCCGATGCCATTGCTGGCGGCTCCGGCGGCTTGTGCGTGATCGCGCCCGGCGAGGACGAGGTCGCCCGGATCGGCCGCGCGTTCAACAGCATCGTCAACCGGCTGGAGAGCCATCTCCAGCAGCTCAAGGATGCCCGCGACCGGCTGGTCAAGCCGACCGAGGCGATGTCCGAGGGCTTTGCCCTCTGGGACGCCAATGACCGGCTGCTCATGTACAACCGTCAGTTCTGCAAGATCTTCCAGCCGATCGAATGCTCGATCCGCCCGGGCATGAAGTTCGCCTATCTCGCCCGGCTGATCGAGGACTGCCTGCTGGTCGGGCCGGAGCCGGGCCAGGAGCCGGCGCTGGCGCCCGATCTCGCGACCCGGCTGCGCGCCGGCCAGGGCGTGCAGGAGCTGCAGCTGCATGGCGGCCGCTGGATCTCGCTCTACGAATTCCGCACGCCGGAAGGCGAGATCATGAGCATCTATGCCGACATCACCGAGCGGCGCCAGCGCGAGCGAGCCTTGCAGCTGAGCGAGCGGCGTCTGCGCGCGATCATGGATTCGGTCGTCGACGGCATCCTCACGGTCACCGCCGATGGCCGGATCGAGGTCTGCAACTTTGCCGCCGCTCGGATCTTCGACTATGCCGAGACCGACATCGCCGGCCGCCGCCTGGACGAGCTGGTGCAGGGCTTGTCGGATGCCGAGCAGGCCGGCGTGCTCTCGGTCAAGGGCCTGGCCATGCTGCCGCCCGACCACATCGTCGAGATGGTCGGCCACAAGCGCGGTGACACGCCCTTCCCGATCGAATTGTCGGTCACCGAGATCGATCTGCAGGGTCAGCCGACCTTCATCGCCACGGTTCGCGACATCACCTCGCGCAAGGCCTCGGAGGAGATGATCCGCTACCAAGCGACCCATGACGCGCTGACCAATTTGCCGAACCGCGCGGTGTTCGACGAGCGGCTCGAGGATGCGCTTGAGCGCGCCGCCCGCGACGGCGGCCAGCTGGGCGTGATGTTCCTCGATCTCGACCGCTTCAAGATGGTCAACGACACCCTTGGCCATTCGGTCGGCGACGCGCTGCTGGTCGGCCTCGGCCAGCGCTTGCGGGCCAGTATCGGCGAGCGCGACATGGTCGCGCGCATGGGCGGCGACGAGTTCATCCTGATCCTGCAGGACCTGCGCTGCAGCGAGGAGGCGGCGTTGCGCGCCCAGCGCATCCTGGACGCGATCCGGCCGCCGTTCCATCTGCAGGGCCAGGAGCTGCACGTCACCGCCAGCATCGGCATCAGCCTGTTCCCCGAGGACGGCCGGACCTCGGAGCAGCTCCTGAAGATGGCCGACATGGCGCTCTACCGGGCCAAGGGCGGCGGCCGCAACCGGGTCCAGCTGTTCACGCCGACCATGAACACCTCGGCCCAGGAGCAGATGCGCCTCGAGACCGAGCTGCGCCGGGCGCTCGAGCATGACCAGCTGCAGGTGGTCTACCAGCCGCAGATCCATCTCGCGTCCGGCGAGTTCATCGGCGTCGAGGCGCTCGCCCGCTGGCATCATCCCAAGATGGGCACGATCTCGCCCGGCCAGTTCGTGCCGCTCGCCGAGGAGACCGGCCTGATCCACGAGCTCGGCCGCTTCGTGCTGCGCAGCGCCTGCCTGCAGCATCGTCGCTGGCGGGAGATGGGCCTTGGCCATCTCCGTCTCGCGGTCAACATGTCGGCCTGCCAGCTGCAGCAGACCGACATCGCGGACGAATTGGATCAGGTGTTCCGCGAGACCGAGATGGACCTGCACCGTCTCGAATTGGAGCTGACCGAGAGCGTGCTCATGCAGGAGGGCGAGACCGGCGAGCTGCTCGCCCATCTCGCCGCGCGCGGCGTGCGCATCGCGCTCGATGATTTCGGCACCGGCTACTCCTCCTTGAGCTATCTCCGCCGCTTCACCATCGACCGGATCAAGATCGACCGCTCCTTCGTGCGCGAGATCGACACCAATGCCAGCGACGCGGCGCTCGCCCGCGCGATCATCGGCATGGCCCATGGCCTGAACGTCGAGGTGATCGCGGAGGGCGTCGAGACCAGCGCCCAGCTGGCGCTGCTCAAGCGCTATGGCTGCGACGAGGCGCAAGGCTTCTATCTGAGCGAGCCGGTCGAGGGCCGCCAGGTGCCCAGCTTGCGCTTCGCCCGCGGCCGGCCGCAGCCGCGCCTGGTCGTGCCGCGCGCCGAGGTGGTCTGAGCCGATCGCCTAGGCGTCGCCCGGCACGCCGTAGCTCGGCGCCTGGCGCGGATCGAGCGCGCGGGTGACATAAGCGTCCTGCTGCGGCGCCCATAAATCCCACAAGCGCCCGAGCGCCGCGATCGGCGCCTCGTCCCAATCGACCCGCAGATCGGCGACCGGCCAAGTGACCTCGCGCACCAGCAGGAGGCCCGCCGAATGCACCGGTCCCGCCTCGCCGCCAGCCGCGAGGCCGGCTGCCAGGGCAGCCACCAGGCGGGCGCCGAGCGACCCGCTTCTGGCGCCCAACGCGGCCGCCATCGCGCTCGGCACCTCCGCATTGGCCAGCAGATTGCCAGCGCAGACCGCATCTTCCGCCACCGCCGCGCCGTGAATGCCCAGTGTCTGCCGGCCCGACCAGAAAGCCGTGCGCCCTGCGCCATCGATCAGCGCCAGCTGCCGATGCTCGATATGCGGCGCCGAGCCGACCAGCACCGCCAGCGCCTGCTCCGCGCTGGCGCCGGCCGCCATCAGATCCAGCCCGCGCGGTCCCAGCCGCGGGTCGGTGACGTTCTGGCTCGCGACCGCCCCCACGCCCGCCCGG
The DNA here is from genome assembly GCA_902826935.1 of uncultured Alphaproteobacteria bacterium. Lineage (GTDB taxonomy): Bacteria > Pseudomonadota > Alphaproteobacteria > Geminicoccales > Geminicoccaceae > CADEGR01. The sequence goes on from CADEGR010000028.1 coordinate 19,915, forward strand.
ACATGGGCGCAGCGCGCCGCCACCGCCGGCGAGGAGGACGCGATCGCCAGGCCAAACATCCCGCTCGCAGGACAGCGGGCGCAGATCGAGAAGGTCATGGCGAAGGCTCCGGCGCGTCCGGAATGACCGCCATCGCCTCGATCTCGACCAGCCATTCCGGCCGGGCAAGGCCGCTCACCACGAGCCCGGTCGAGACCGGAAACACGCCCTTCAGCCATCGGCCAACCACTCGGTAAACCGGCTCGCGATAGCGCGGATCGGTCAGATAGATCGTGATCTTGCAGATGTCGCCGAGCGCGCTGCCGGCCTCCTCGAGCAGCGTCTTGATGTTGGCCATCGCCTGGTCCGCCTGGCCGGCGGCATCGCCGATGCAGACGCTGGCCGAGGTCGCCAGATCCTGCCCCACCTGGCCGCGCAGGAACACGACGCTGCCGCGCGCCACCACCGCCTGGCAGAGATCGTTGTCGAGCTGCTGCTCGGGATAGGTGTCCTTGGTGTTGAACTTGCGTAGGCGGCGATGGCTCATGCTGGCTCCTCGTCCTCGGCCTGGCCCGCAAACCACTGCCGGACCGCGCCATCGCCCGGCGGCCGTCCGCTCGGCGGCTTGACCCGCTCCGACAGATCGGCCGCCTTCTTGACGAAATCGAGCGGCCCGTCCCAGTCGAAGCTGCGGTAGACCGCCGCCAGATGGGCAAAGGGCGGGCTCTGGGCGAACAGCTGGAAGGTCAGCCGGTGGCCGGCATAGTCTGAGTTCAAAAGATCGCGCGCCATGGCCAGGAGCTTCCGTCGGTCCTCCGCCGCCCAGCCGTCATTGATCGTGTAATATTTCTCCAGCCACGGCCGCGTCTCCGGCTCGCGGAACGCCGCGGCATCCGGCGTCACGCAGATCTGGCCGCCGCACAGCTCGCG
>CADEGR010000028.1:20923-23034 GCA_902826935.1 uncultured Alphaproteobacteria bacterium
AGCATGTCGGCGAGCTTGAGGTTGCGCTGGACGAAGGCGAACGCCGAATAGCGATGCAGGGTCGCGCGGATGAAGGTCGCCGCCCTGGTATGCCGGTAGAACAGCACGTTCTCCCAGGGGATCAGGACATTGTCGAAGATCACCAGGGTGTCGACCTCGTCGAACCGATTGGACAGGGGATAGTCCGCGGCCGGCGCCCGGCCGGCAAAGCCGGTCCGGCAGATGAACTTCAGGTTCGGCGAGCCGAGCTCGCAGATGAAGCCGACCGCGTAGTCCGAGAGCTGCTCATTGCCCCAATTCGCGATCGTGGGCTTGGTGAAGGCCTGGTTGGCATAGGCCGCCGCCGTCTCATATTTGGCACCCCGCACCACGATGCCGGCATCGGTCTCCTTGACCACATGCAGCAGCATGTCCGGGTCCTGCTCCTGCGGCGGCTTGGAGCGATCGCCCTTAGGATCGGTATTGGCCGAGACGTGGAACGGATCGCTCTGCAGGACCGCCTGGACATGGCGGCGGATGTTCTCGGCGAAGCGCGGATCGACCTCGTTCAGGACCTCCTGGCCGTCATAGAGCGACCACATCTCGCCGACTGTCTCGTCGCCGACCCGGGTGACCACGCCGCCGATCGCCTCGAGCACGGTGTCCGTCGCTCGCCGCTTGGCCCACCAGTCGGCCTGCACGCGCGGCAGCTGGTTGCCGATCGCATGGACCTCGCCGGCTTCGGTCACGGTCATGACATCGCGGGTCTCCGGCGCGTGCTGCATGTCGTAGATGCGCGCCCGGATGTCGACCAGGGGCTTGAACATCGGATGGCTCGGCACGTCCCGCACGCGCTCGCCATTGATGAACACGGCCCGGCCGTCGCGGATCGAGTCGACGTACTCGCGGCCGGTCCGGATCATGGGCTGGTCTCCCCCTTTGAGACCGCGCGCCGATGGCGGACGCGCAGGTCCCGTTGCTTATGCAGCCTCGCTCAGGAGATCGTGCAAGGCCAGCGCCACCACCTCGGTCGCCTTGAACAGATCGGCCAGCGGCACCCGCTCGTCGGCTCGGTGCGCGTTCGCCTCCTCGATGCTGCGCGGCCCGGCGCCGTAGAGCACGATCGGCACGCTGGCGGCGGCATAATGCCGGGCATCGGTATAGAGCGGCACGCCGCCCGCCTTGACCGGCTCGCCCATGATCCGGCTGGCATGGCGGCAGAGCAGCTCGGCTAGCCGCTCGCTGCCGGGCAGCGGCACCAGGGGCTCCGCCAGGAGGATCCGCCGGATCGTCACGCTCGCCTTGGGCACCGCCCCCGCCGCCTCGGTGATCAGCGCCCGCAGCGTCGCCTCGACCTCGGCCGGCCGCTCCTCCGGGATCAGCCGCCGGTCGAGCCGGAAGGTCACCCGGTCCGGCACCACATTGGTGTTGATGCCGCCCTTGATCAGCCCGACCGTGAGCTGCGGGCTGCCGATGCCAGGGATCGCGGACACCCGTTTCGCCAGCGCCGCGCGCGAGGCGTAGAGCTTGGCCAGGACGTGGGTCGCTGCTTCCAGCGCATCGATGCCGGTATAGGGCTTGGCGGCATGGGCCGAGCGGCCATCGACCTGCACCTCGAGATGCAGGCAGCCATTGTGGGCGGTCACCACGCCATAGGAGAAGCCGGCGGCAATCGCCAGATCCGGTCGGCTGATGCCTTCCGCCAGCAGCCATTCTGGCCCGATCTCGCCGCCGGTCTCCTCGTCATAGGTGAGATGCAGCTCGATCGCGCCATGCAGCTGGGCGCCGGCCGCGGCCGCCTGCTCCAGGGCCAGCAGCGCATAGGCATAGGTTACGAAATCGGACTTGGAAACGGCGGCGCCCCGGCCATAGAGCCAGCCGTCCATGACCTCGGCGCCATAGGGATCCTTGGTCCAGCCCTCGCCCGGCGGCACGACATCGCCATGCGCGTTCAGCGCCACCACCGGCCCCGGCCCGAAGCGCTTGCGGACCACCAGGTTGGTGGCGCTGACCATGCCGTGCTTGCGGACCAGCTCGGCGGGCACCGGATGCGCCTCGACGGTCAGGCCGAGCTGGCCCAGCAGCAGGGCGGCGCGCTCCGCATGGGCGGCGCAATCGCCCGGCGGATTGTC
>CADEGR010000028.1:23134-28358 GCA_902826935.1 uncultured Alphaproteobacteria bacterium
AGCTCGTCCAGCTTGAACAGAGCGAGATCCGCCTGCAGACCGGGCGCGATCCGGCCCAGATCCGGCCGGCCCAGACAGGCGGCTCCGCCTTGGGTGCCCCAGCGGAAGGCATCGATATGGGAGATCCGGCCAGCACCATGCTGCAGCCGCTGGAGCAGGAAGGCGTGGCGCAGCGTCTCGATCAGGTTCGAGCTGTCATTGCTGGCCGAGCCGTCGACGCCCAGGCCGACTGGTGCGCCCGCCTGCTCAAGGGCGGGTGCTTGGCAGCAGCCGGAGGCGAGGATCATGTTGGAGGTCGGGCAATGGCTGATCGCGGTGCCGGCCCGGCCGAGCCGGGCGATCTCGGCCTGGTCGAACCAGATGCCATGGGCCAGCCAGACCTGGTCGCCCAGCCAGCCGCAGCGTTCCAGATAGTCGAGGGGCCGGCAGCCGAAGCGCGCCCGGCACCAGGCCTCCTCGTCCTCGCTTTCCGCCAGATGGGTGTGCAGGCGCACGCCATGGCGCGCCGCCAGCTGGGCCGTGTCCTGCATCAGGCGCTCGGTGACGGAGAACGGCGAGCAGGGGGCGAGCGCGATCTGGACCATGGCGCCGTCGCCCGGCTCATGATGCGCCCCGATCAGCCGCTCGCAATCGGCCAGGATGACGTCTTCTCGCTGGACCACGCTGCGCGGCGGCAGGCCGCCCTCATCCTTGGACAGGCTCATCGAGCCGCGGGTCAGGACCACCCGCAGGCCGAGCGCCCTGGCCTCCGCGACCTCCAGGTCGATCGCATCCTCCAGGCCCGGCGGAAACAGATAGTGGTGGTCGCTGGTGGTGGTGCAGCCGGAGAGCAGCAGCTCGGCCAGCGCCACCCGCACGGCCAGACGCAGCGCCTCGGGCGAGAGCTTGGCCCAGATCGGGTAGAGTGCCTCCAGCCAGGGAAACAGCGGCTTGTCTAGCGCCGGCGGGCAGGCGCGGGTGAGGGTCTGGTAGAAGTGATGATGGCTGTTGATCAGGCCCGGCAGCACGACATGCGCGGAGGCGTCGAAGGTGGCGCAGCCGGGCGTGCTCGGCTGGCCACCGGACGGCACCAGCTCCAGGATCCGCCCGCCCGCGACCACCACGCCGCCTGCGGCGTCGCCCTCGGCCAGGATCGCCAGCGGCTGCTTGAGCCAGAGGGGGCGAGGGCCGGGCTCGCTCATAGCGCGCGCACCGGCTGGAAGCGGCGGAGGAAGTCGAGCAGGACCTGGACCGCGCGGTCGATGTCGGCGGTCGCGGCGAACTCGTCCGGATGGTGGCTGAGGCCGCGCCGGCAGCGCACGAACAGCATGCCGATCGGGCACAGCCTCGCCAGCGCCATGCCGTCATGGCCGGCGCCGCTCGGCAGGCGCAAAGGCCGCAGCCCGGCCCGGACCACGGCGGCTTCGAGCTGGCCGATCAGGCGCGGATCGCAGGGTGCTGCTGGCGCGTCATGGGTCTGCTCCAGCGCCAGCTCGACATCGCGCAAGGCCGCCAGCGCCTGCAGCTCCGCGCTGAGCGCCGCGCAGGCGCTGGCGCGCGTGCTGTCGTCGGGCGCCCGGAGATCGATCGTGAAGCGGACCATGCCGGGGATCACGTTGACCGCGCCCGGGCTCGCCTCGATCCGGCCGACCGTGGCGACCAGATCCTTGGCGCCGCGCGCGATCCGCTCGACCGCCAGGACCATCTCGGCGGCGGCCGCCAGGGCATCCCGGCGCAGGCCCATCGGCACCGTGCCGGCATGGCCGGGCGCGCCGACGATGGTCGCGCGATAGCGGGTGGCGCCGTTGATCGCGGTTACGATCCCGAGCGGCAGATCGGCCGCCTCCAGGACCGGGCCCTGCTCGATATGCAGCTCGACATAGCCCAAGACCGTCTCGGGCGGCCGGGCCAGCGCCGTCACGCGATCGGGCAGGCCGCCAAAGGCGCGCAACGCCTCGGCCAGGCTGATGCCGTCGCCATCCCGGCCATCCAGCGCCGCCGGATCGAAGCCGCCGGCCAGAGCGCGCGAGCCGGTCAGCGTGGTCGGGAAGCGGACGCCTTCCTCGTCGCCAAAGGCCAGGACCTCGAGCGCGAAGGGCAGGCGCTCGCCGGCCCGGTGCAGCGCGGCGACCGCCTCGATCGCGGCGACCACGCCGAGCGCGCCATCGTAGCGTCCGGCGCTACGCACCGTATCAATATGCGAGCCGAGGAGGAGCGTCTGATGCGACGCTTGCCGGCCAGCGTAGCGTCCGATGAGCGTGGCCGCCGCATCCAATGCGACGCTCATGCCGGCCGCGGTCATCCAGTCCTTGACCAGCGCCACCGCCTGGCGGTGCGCCGGCGACAAGTAGAGCCGGGTCAGGCAACCCGGCTCGTCGGTCAGCCGGGCGAGCTCGGCGAGGCGCGCCTGGACGGTGGCGCCAAGGCTGAAATCGACCACCACGCTCACGGTAGGAGAGCCTGGAGGCGCAGCAGCGCGATCCGCTCGATCTGGGCCAGGGCCTCGGCGAACTCGGCAGCCGCGTCCTGCGTCAGCCGGCGCTCGAACGCGGCCAGGATCTCGGCCCGGCTGCGGCCCTTGACGGCCATGATGAAGGGCATGCCGAACTTCGCCTGGTAGGCGTCGTTCAGCGCCGTGAACTGCGCCAGCTCCTTTGGTGTGCAGCGATCGAGGCCGGCCGAGGCCTGCTCGGCGGTCGAATCCGCGGTCAGCGCGCCGGCCAAGGCGAGCCGGCCGGCCAGATCGGGATGGGCCTGGATCACCGCCAGCTGGCGCGCCTGCGGTGCCGCTCGGAACACCGCGCACAGCGCCCGGTGCAGCCCGGCCGCCTGGTCGGCATCGGCCGGCAGCCCGGCGTCATAGGCGGCCTCGGCGATCCAGGGCGAATGCTCGAACACGCCGCCGAAGCGCGCCACGAACGCCGCTCGATCCAGGCTTTTCGGCAACATCCTTGTATGGCTCCAGCCCGGCGCCACCGCCCGCGCCATGCAAAAATCTTTCCTAGCAGCGCCCAGTTACGATAGCGTCAGGCAAGGCGGGGCGAAAGCTGCATGCCGGCAGCTGCCGGCCCCGCCGAGGCAGCCACCACGGGGAGCTGGCTGGATGGCAGCGGACGCTGGCCGAGGCGGCAGGCTCACGACCCACGTCCTGGACACCAGCGCCGGCCGGCCGGGCGCTGGCCTCGCGCTGACGCTGTTCCGGCTGGGTGGCGCTGCGCCCGAGCAGGTGGCGCAAGCGGTCACCAACCCGGATGGCCGCTGCGACGCGCCGCTCCTGGCCGGGGCGGCATTCCAGCCGGGCCTCTACCAGCTCGAGTTCGCGGTCGGCGCCTATTTCCGCCGTCAGGGCCTGGCCGGCGCCGAGCCCGCCTTCCTGGAGGTCGTGCCGATCCGGTTCGGCATCAATGATGCTAGCCAGCATTACCATGTGCCCTTGCTGATCACGCCCTACAGCTACGCTACCTATCGCGGAAGTTGAAGGCAGCGCGGAGCGATCATGGCTTTACGCGAGCAAGTCCGGTTCCTGTTGGGCGACCAGCCGCGCCAGCTCGGGCCGCTCGATCCGACCATGACGGTGCTCGACTATCTGCGCCTGATCGAGCGGCGGATCGGCACCAAGGAAGGCTGCAACGAGGGCGATTGCGGCGCCTGCACGGTCGTGCTCGGCCGGATCGAGCAAGGCCGCCTGCGTTATCAAGCCGTCAATGCCTGCATTCAGCTGGTCGGCATGCTGGATGGCTGCCAGCTGCTCACGGTCGAGGATCTGGCCGGGCCGGATGGCGGCCTGCATCCGGTCCAGGCGGCGCTGGTCGCCCAGCATGCCTCGCAATGCGGCTTTTGCACGCCCGGCTTCGTGATGTCCCTGTTCGCGCTCTATCAGGCGGGTAATACGCAGGACGAAGCCCGGATCGACGAGGCCCTGGCGGGCAATCTCTGCCGCTGCACCGGCTACGCGCCGATCGTCGCGGCAGCGCAGGCGATGCGGACGCCGGGTGCCGAGCCTGACCGGTTCCAGGCGGCCGAGGCCGAGACGATAACGAGGCTCGCAGCACTCGCCGATGACGCCACCTTGTGCCTCCACGGCGACGGCCGCCGCTTCCTGGCACCCGCTTCGCTGGGGGCGCTGGCCGAGCTGCTGCTGGCGGAGCCCGAGGCCTGCCTGGTCGCCGGCGCCACCGATGTGGGCTTGTGGATCACCAAGCAGCTGCGTCAGCCCGATCCCGTGATCTGGCTGGGTCGGGTGGCCGAGCTGAAGCAGCTGGCCCTGACCGGCACCGAGCTCTCGATCGGCGCCACCGTGACCTACACCGACGCGCTGGCGCAGCTCGAAGCCTTGGCGCCCGATCTTGGCGTGCTGCTGCGCCGGCTGGGCGGCGAGCAGGTGCGCAATGCCGGCACGATCGGCGGCAACATCGCCAATGGCTCGCCGATCGGCGACAGCCCGCCCGCCTTGATCGCGCTGGGCGCCCGGCTGGTGCTGCGGCGGGGGCAAGAGCGGCGCGAGCTGCCGCTCGAGGAGTATTTCCTGGCCTATGGCAAGCAGGACCGGCGGCCAGGCGAGTTCGTCGAGCGCATCCGGCTGCCCAAGCCAGCGCCTGACCTGGCCTTTCGCGCCTACAAGGTGGCCAAGCGCTTCGATCAGGACATCACCGCGGTGCTCGGCGCCTTCGCGCTGCGGGTCGTGGCCGGCCAGGTCGCCGAGGTGCGCCTGGCCTATGGCGGCATGGCGGCGACGCCCAAGCGCGCGCGCCACGCCGAGGCAGCGCTGCTCGGCCAGCCATGGGACGAGGCGGCGGTGGCGACAGCGATCGCTGCCTTGCCGGAGGACTTCGCGCCGATCACCGACATGCGGGCAAGCGCTGCCTACCGCATGCAGGTGGCAGGGAACTTGCTTCGCCGGTTGCATCTCGAAACCACGGACCCGGCGGCGCTGACCCGCCTGGTGCCGGCGCGGAGCGCGGCGCATGGCTGATCGGATCATCGGCGGCGTCCACCAGCCGCAGCCCCATGACAGCGCCATCCGGCATGTCCGGGGCGAGGCGCTCTATATCGACGACCTGCCGGCGCCGGCCGATCTGCTCCATGTCTATCTCGGCCTCAGCAGCATCGCCCACGGCCGGATTCGGCGGCTTGACCTGACCGCCGTGCGCGCGGCGCCAGGCGTGGCGCTGGTGCTGACCGCGGCCGATCTGCCGGGCGTCAACGACATCAGCCCGACCCACAAGCATGACGAGCCGCTGCTGGC
>CADEGR010000028.1:28458-41351 GCA_902826935.1 uncultured Alphaproteobacteria bacterium
GCCAGATCGCGCTCGCCGTGCCGGGCGAGGCGGACGAGGTCACCGTCCATGCCTCGACCCAGCATCCGAGCGAGGTCCAGCACATGGTGGCGAGCGTCCTGGGCGTGCCGAGCCATGCCGTGACGGTCGATTGCCGGCGCATGGGCGGAGCGTTCGGCGGCAAGGAGACCCAGGCGAACCTGTTCGCCTGCCTCGCCGCCGTGGTCGCCAAGCGCACCGGCCGCGCCGCCAAGCTGCGGCCGGATCGCGACGACGACATGCTGATCACCGGCAAGCGGCACGATTTCGTGGTCGATTACCAGGTGGGCTTCGATGGCGCCGGCCGGATCTGCGGCACGGCCATGACCTTTGCCGCCCGCTGCGGCTTCTCGGCCGATCTGTCCGGGCCGGTCACCGACCGGGCGCTGTTCCACGCCGACAATTGCTACTACTACGAGGCAGCCCTGCTCGCGTCCTTGCCCTGCCGGACCAACACCGTCTCGAACACTGCGTTTCGCGGCTTCGGCGGGCCGCAGGGCATGCTGGCGGGCGAGCGGGTGATCGAGGAGATCGCCTTCGCGCTCGGCCGGGATCCGCTCGATGTCCGCAAGCTGAACTTCTACGGCACGGCCGAGCGCAACATCACGCCCTATCACCAGACCATCGAGGACAATGTCGGCCTGGCGCTGGTTGAGCAGCTGGAAGCGCAGAGCGATTACCGCGCCAGGCGGGCGGCGATCCGGGAAGCCAACCGGACGAGCCCGATCATCAAGCGCGGCATCGCGCTCACCCCGGTCAAGTTCGGCATCTCGTTCACCGCGACCTTCTACAATCAGGCGGGCGCTCTGGTGCACGTCTATACCGATGGCAGCATCCATCTCAATCACGGCGGCACCGAGATGGGGCAGGGGCTTTATGTGAAGGTCGCCCAGGTGGTGGCGGAGGAATTCCAGGTCGATCTGGCGCGGGTCCGGATCACCGCGACCACCACCGGCAAGGTGCCCAACACCTCGGCGACCGCGGCCTCGTCCGGCTCGGATCTGAACGGCATGGCCGCGCTGGCGGCGGCGCGCACCATCAAGCACCGGCTGATCGACTTTGCCGCCGAGCATTGGGGCGTGCCGCGCGATCAGGTGGTGTTCCTGCCCGGCCGGGTCCGGGTCGGCAATCAGGAGATCCCGTTCCCCGAGCTGATCCGGGCCGCCTACATGGCGCGCATCTCGCTCTCCTCGACCGGCTACTACCGCACGCCCGACATCCACTGGGACCGGGCGGCGGGGCGCGGCCGGCCATTCTACTACTATGCCTTCGGGGCTGCGGTCAGCGAGGTCGCGATCGACACGCTGACCGGCGAGAGCAAGGTGCTCCGGGTCGATATCCTGCACGACGTCGGCAGGTCGCTCAATCCCGCGATCGATCGCGGCCAGATCGAGGGCGGCTTCGTCCAGGGCATGGGCTGGCTGACCAGCGAGGAGCTGTGGTGGGACGAGGCGGGGCGCCTGAAGACGCATGCCCCCTCGACTTACAAGATCCCGGCCTGTAGTGATCGGCCAGCCATTTTCAATGTGGAGCTGTTCGAGGGTGCGCCCAATCGCGAGGCCACGATCTACCGCTCCAAGGCGGTCGGCGAGCCACCCTTGATGCTGGCGATCTCGGTCCTGCATGCGCTCTCGGATGCGATCGCCTCGGTCGCGGATTACCGGCTCTGCCCCCGCCTCGACCCGCCGGCGACGCCTGAGAAGATCCTGACCACGATCGAGCGGCTGCGGGGGCTGGTCGACGGGCAGGCGGCGGAGGCGGCGGAGTAGATGCTGCGCCTGGCCGCCCGGCTGCGCGATCTCCTGGCCCGCAAGGAGCCGGCGGCCCTGGTCACGCTGATCGAGGCCAAGGGCTCGACGCCGCGCGAGGCCGGGGCCTGCATGCTGGTCACCGCGCGCAGCCTGCACGGCACGATCGGCGGCGGCCGGATGGAGTGGGACGCGCTCCAGGCGGCGCGCTCGATGCTGGCAGCAGGGGGTGCGGCCGAGGTCATGGAGCTGCCGCTCGGGCCGGAGCTCGGCCAGTGCTGCGGCGGCTTCGTGCGGGTCCGGATCGCGCCGGCCGATGTGACCAGCCTAGCCGAGCTGGACGAGCGTGAGGCGGCGGAGCGGGCCGAGCTGCCGCTGGTCATGCTGTTCGGCGCCGGCCATGTCGGCCGGGCGCTGGCCCCGGCGTTGGCGCCCTTGCCGTTTCGGGTCCGCTGGCTCGATGGCCGGCCGGGCCAGTTCGAGGAGATCGCGGCCGAGGGCGTCGAGATCGTCCTCACCGAGCGGCCGCTCAGCGAGATCGCGGCGGCGCCGCCCGGCGCCTTCTACGTGGTGATGAGCCACAGCCATGCGCTCGATTTCGAGATCTGCGCCGCCGTGCTGCAGCGTGGCGATTTCGCCTATCTCGGGCTGATCGGCTCGAGGAGCAAGCGGATGAGCTTTCTCAAGGGCTTTCGCGAGCTGGGCGTGCCCGAGGCGGCGATCGCGCGGCTGGTCTGCCCGATCGGCGGCACGCTGAAGGACAAGCGGCCGCCGGTGATCGCGGCCCTGGTCGCGGCCGAGCTGATCACCCGCCAGGTCGAGCTGGCGGCCGGCGGCCGGGAGGCGGCGGCATGAGCGAGCCCGCCGCAGCGCCCGCGCGCCTGGAGCTGCGCGGCATCACCAAGCGCTTTCCGGGCGTGATCGCCAACAGCGAGGTGAGCTTCGCGGTCGGGCCGGGCGAGATCCATGCGCTGCTCGGCGAGAACGGGGCCGGCAAGTCGACCCTGGTCAAGATCATCTATGGCGTCCTCCACGCCGACGAGGGCGAGCTGATCTGGCAAGGCGAGCCGGTCCGGATCGCCGATCCCAAGGCTGCGCGCCGGCTCGGCATCGGCATGGTGTTCCAGCATTTCTCGCTGTTCGAGGCGATGACCGTCCTGGAGAACGTGGCGCTGGGCGTCGACGACGTCACCGATCTCGGCACGCTCGCCGCCAAGATCGAGCAGGTCTCGAAAGCCTACGGCCTGCCGCTCGATCCGCGTCGCGAGGTCCACACGCTCTCGGTCGGCGAGCGCCAGCGGATCGAGATCGTGCGCTGCCTCCTGCAGAGCCCGAAGCTGCTGATCATGGACGAGCCGACCTCGGTCCTGACGCCGCAGGAGGTCGAGCGGCTGTTCGAGACCTTGCGGATCCTGGCCCAGGAAGGCTGCTCGATCCTCTACATCAGCCACAAATTGCACGAGATCAAAGCCTTGTGCGACCGCGCGACCATCCTGCGCGGCGGCAAGGTAGTCGGGACCTGCGATCCCAAGGCCGAGACCGCGCGCAGCATGGCGCAGCAGATGATCGGCGCCGAGCTGCGCACGCCGGCCCGGCGCGCCGGCACCGTCGCCGGCCAGGCGCGCCTCGCGGTGCGCGGCCTGTCCTTGCCGGCGGAGGGGCCGTTCGGCACCAGCTTGAAGGACATCGGCTTCGAGGTCCGCGCCGGCGAGATCTTCGGCATCGCGGGCGTGGCCGGCAACGGCCAGGCCGAGCTGTTCCAGGCGCTGAGCGGCGAGCGGCCTGCCGCCACCGCCGACGCGATCCGGCTGGACGACCGGCCGGTCGGCCGGGTCGGGGCGGGCGGGCGGCGGGCGCAGGGCCTGTGCGCGGTGCCCGAGGAGCGCAACGGCCATGCCGCCGTGCCCGACATGTCGCTGATTGACAATGTCGTGCTTAGCGCCCGGCAGCGGAAGGCGCTGGTCACCCGCGGCTTCATCCTGGCCGGCCGCGCGCGCGCCTTCGCCGAGACCGTGATCAAGGCGTTCGACGTGCGCACGCCGGGCCCCACCGCCGCCGCGCGCTCGCTGTCCGGCGGCAATCTGCAGAAGTTCGTGGTCGGCCGGGAAGTGCTGCAGGCGCCGGCGGTCCTGATCGCGGCGCAGCCGACCTGGGGCGTCGATGCCGGGGCGGCAGTGGCGATCCACCAGGCCCTGCTCGACCTCGCCGCCGGCGGGGCCGCGATCCTGGTGATCTCGCAGGACCTGGACGAGCTCCTGGTCCTGACCGACCGCCTGGCGGTGATCAACGGTGGCGCGCTGTCGCCACCGCTGCCCACGGCCGGCGCCTCGCTCGACCAGATCGGCCTGCTGATGGGCGGCCTGCATGGCATGGCCGAGCATGTCCCGGCCCATGGGAGCGCGGTCGCCGATGTCGCTTAGGATCGAGCCCCGGACCGAGCAGAGCCGGACCCTGCTCTATCTCACCCCGCTGCTCGCGGTGGCGCTGACCGTGGTCTGCGGCTTCTTCATCTTCCTGTTCATGGGCTACGACCCGCAGGCCTCGCTCTACCATTTCTTCGTCTCGCCGCTCCTGACCCTCTACGGCCTGTCCGAGCTGGCGGTGAAGGCCGGCCCGCTCATCATGATCGCGGTCGGCCTGGCGCTCGGCTTTCGCGCCGGCATCTGGAACATCGGCGCCGAAGGCCAGCTAACCATGGGGGCGATCGCCGGCGGCGGCGTGGCGCTGCTGTTCTGGGAGCAGCAGGGCGCCTGGATCCTGCCGCTGATGGCCCTGGCCGGCATCCTGGGCGGCATGGCCTATGCCGCGATCCCGGCCTTCCTCAAGACCAAGTTCGACGTCAACGAGATCCTGACCAGCCTGATGCTGACCTATGTCGCGACCTTGTTCCTCAGCATCCTGGTCTATGGGCCGTGGCGGGATCCGGCCGGCTTCAACTTCCCGCAATCCCGCATGTTCAGCGAATGGGAGCTGCTGCCGATCATCCTGGAAGGCACCCGGCTGCATCTGGGCTTCCCGATCGCGGTCCTGATCGCCATCGCCGCCTGGGTCGTGCTGACCAAGACCGTGGTCGGCTTCGAGCTCAGGGTGGTCGGCCAGGCGCCCCAGGCCGCGGCCTATGCCGGCTTTCATCGCAACCGGGTGGTCTGGCTCTGCCTCCTGGCGAGCGGCGGCCTGGCCGGCCTGGCCGGCCTGTTCGAGATCGCCGGCCCGATCGGTCAGCTGATCCCGACCCTGACCCCTGGCTACGGCTTCACCGCGATCATTGTCGCCTTCCTGGGCCGGCTGCATCCGATCGGCATCATCTTCGCCGGGCTGATGATGGCGCTCTCCTATATTGGCGGCGAGAACGCGCAGGTCGAGGTCGGCCTGCCGCAGGCGATCACCGGCGTCTTCCAGGGCCTGCTTCTGTTCATCCTGCTGGCCACCGACTTCCTGACCCGCTATCGCATCCGCTTCACGGCGCCCGCGCGGGAGGCACGTCCGGCATGAGCTTGGATGCCATGGTCCTGATCCTGATCACGGTGATCAGCGCCGCGACGCCGTTGCTGTACGCCGCCCTGGGCGAGCTGGTCGCCGAACGCGCCGGGGTGCTCAATCTCGGCGTCGAGGGCATGATGCTGGCCGGCGCCGTGACCGCCTTCGCCGTCACGGTCACGACCGGCAGCGCCAGCCTCGGCATCGTCGCCGGGGCGATCGCCGGCGCCGTGCTCGCCTTCGCCTTCGGCGTGCTGACCCTGTCGCTGCTCGCCAACCAGGTCGCGACCGGCCTCGCGCTCACCATCTTCGGCATCGGTCTCTCGGCCCTGGTCGGCGCCGGCTTCGTCGGCATCCCGGTCGAGCGGCTGCCGCGTCTCGCCGTGCCGGGCGTGAGCGATCTGCCGGTGCTCGGCCCGCTGCTGTTCGGCCATGACGTGCTGGTCTATCTGGGCTTGCTGATGACCTTCGGCGTCGCCTGGTTCCTGAAGCGCACGCGCGGCGGCATGATCCTGCGCGCGGTCGGCGAGTCCGACGTCTCGGCCCATTCGATCGGCTATGACGTGATCAAGGTGCGCTATCTCGCGGTCCTGTTCGGTGGCTTGATGGCGGGCCTGGGCGGCGCCTTCCTGTCCTTGTCCTACACGCCCATGTGGGTCGAGGAGATGACGGCCGGCCGGGGCTGGATTGCGCTCGCCCTGGTGGTGTTCGCTTCCTGGCGGCCCTGGCGGGTGCTGCTGGGCGCCTATCTGTTCGGCGGCGTCACCATCCTGCAGCTGCATGCCCAGGGCGCTGGCGGCCTGTTCGGCCTGCCCGCCCAGGTGCTCTCGATGCTGCCCTATCTCGCGACCATCCTGGTGCTCACGATCATTGCCGCCGGACCCTGGCGCGGCCGTCTGAACGCGCCCGCCTCGCTCGGCAAGCCTTTCAGACCGGCGACCTGATCGCCATGACCTGCCGCTTGCATCGGCCAAAACTAGGAGTGCCAAGATGACCTTGATCACGACCCGCCGCAGCTTCGTCGCCGGCTCGGCCGCCATGGCCGGCGGCCTGATGCTCGGCCGCAGCGCCCGCGCACAGGAGGCGCTCAAGGTCGGCTTCGTCTATGTCGGGCCGGTGGGCGATTATGGCTGGACCCACGGCCACGACGTCGCGCGCAAGGCGGTCGACGCGAAGTTCGGGGATCAGGTCAAGACCACCTTCGTCGAGAACGTCGCCGAAGGCCCGGATGCCGAGCGGGTGATCCGCCAGCTCGCGACCTCCGGCCATGGTCTGGTCTTCACCACCTCCTTCGGCTTCATGCAGCCGACCGCGAAGGTCGCGAAGCAGTTTCCCAAGGTGAAGTTCGAGCATGCCACCGGCTACATGACCGCGCCCAATCTCGCGGTCTACAACGCCCGATTCTACGAGGGCCGCGCGGTCTGCGGCGCGATCGCGGGCCATGTCACCAAGAAGGGCGTGGTCGGCTATATCGGCTCGTTCCCGATCCCCGAGGTCGTGATGGGCATCAACGCCTTCACGCTCGCTGCCCAGAAGATCCGCCCGGACATCCAGGTCAAGGTGGTCTGGGCCAACAGCTGGTACGACCCGGGCAAGGAAGGCGATGCCGCCAAGGCGCTGATCGACCAGGGCGCCGACATCATCTGCCAGCACACCGACAGCCCGGCACCTCTGCAGGTTGCCCAGGAGCGCGGCGTGCATGGCTTCGGCCAGGCCTCCGACATGAAGACCTACGCGCCCGAGGCCCAGCTGACCGCGATCCTGGACGTGTGGTCCAACTACTATGTCGAGCGGGTCCAGGCGGTGATCGACGGCAGCTGGCAGAGCCACAGCGTCTGGTACGGCTTCAAGGAGGGCATGGTGGCGCTGGCCGATTACGGCCCGGCGGTGACCGACGAAGCCAAGAAGGATGCCGAGGCGACCCGCGAGGGCATCATCGCCGGCACGCTCCACCCCTTCACCGGCCCGATCAAGAACCAGAAGGGCGAGGAGGCCGTGGCGGCCGGGGCGACCCTGCCGGACGACAAGCTGCAGGCCATGGACTGGTACGTCCAGGGCGTCCAGGCCTGATGACCGGCGGCGGCCGGCGCTGCCCGGCCGCCGCTCCGCCTAGCTCGGGGACAAGGTGATGGCGCCGATCCTGATGGCCTGGCTCGACCTGGCCGTGCGCTGGCTGCATGTGATCGCAGGCATCGCCTGGATCGGCAGCTCCTTCTACTTCGTCCATCTCGACAGCAGCCTGAAGCGCCGCGAGGGGCTGCCGGAGGGGGCGGGCGGCGAGGCCTGGCAGGTCCATGGCGGCGGCTTCTACAACATGGTGAAGTACCTGGTCGCGCCGGCGCGCATGCCCGCGGAGCTAACCTGGTTCAAGTGGGAGGCCTACGCCACCTGGCTGTCCGGCTTCGCGCTGCTGGTGATCGTCTACTATCTGGGCGCCGAGCTCTATCTGATCGATCCGCAGGTGCTGGCC
This sequence comes from uncultured Alphaproteobacteria bacterium, assembly GCA_902826935.1. GTDB lineage: Bacteria > Pseudomonadota > Alphaproteobacteria > Geminicoccales > Geminicoccaceae > CADEGR01. The sequence continues at coordinate 36,172 of CADEGR010000028.1, forward strand.
CTGCCGGTCTGGGGGGCGGTCCTGGCCAGCATCCTGGGCATCGCCATCGGCTGGCTGGCCTATGACCAGCTCTGCAAGTCCCGCCTCGGCGAGAACGAGACCACGCTGGCGGCGATCGGCTTCGTCCTGCTGGTGGTCCTCGCCTATGCCTCGACCATGCTGTTCAGCGGCCGCGGCGCCTACATGCAGATGGGCGCCATGATCGGCACCATCATGGTCGCCAACGTCGCCCACATCATCATTCCCAACCAGCGCAAGGTGGTGGCCGACCTGATCGCCGGCCGGACCCCGGATCCGGCGCTCGGCGCCCAGGCCAAGCAGCGCTCGCTGCACAACAACTACCTGACCCTGCCGGTCGTCTTCGTGATGATCAGCAACCATTATCCGCTGGCCTTCGCCAGCCGCTGGAACTGGCTGATCCTGGCCGTGGTCCTGATCATGGGCGCCGTGATCCGGCACTTCTACAACACCCGCCATCGCGGCCTGCCGAGCCCCTGGTGGACCTGGGGCGTAGCGGCGCTGGGCGGCCTCCTGATCGTCTGGCTGAGCTCCTTCCCGCCGGCCGGGAGCGAGCAGGCGGCAGCGCCCGCCGGGCCGGTCAGCTTTGCCCAAGTCGAGGAGGTGGTGATCGGCCGCTGCAGCATGTGCCATGCCGCCGAGCCGGTCTGGGAAGGGGTCGCCTTGCCGCCCAAGGGCGTGCTGCTGGAGACGCCGGAGCAGATCCGGCTGCAGGCCGAGGCGATCCGGCTGCAGGCGGTCCAGACCCATGCCATGCCGCCCGGCAATCTGACCGAGATCCTGCCCGAGGAGCGCGCGGTCCTGGCCGCCTGGCTCGCCGCCGGCGCGCCGCTCGAATGAGCCAGGCGGCGCCAGTGCGCGCGCTGCGCGGCCGTCTGCTGAGCTTCAAGGCGGACCCGGCCGAGGTCGGGGCGGAGGCGAGCTGCGACTACCATGAGGACGGTGTCCTGGTCCTGGCCGAGGGCCGGATCGCCGCGGCCGGCCCGGCCGACCTCCTGCTGCCGACCCTGCCGGCGGACACTCCGATCGACCACTGGCCGCGCTGCCTGATCCTGCCGGGCCTGATCGATCTGCATATCCATTACCCGCAGACCCAGGTGATCGGCTCCTACGGTGCCCGGCTGCTGGACTGGCTGCAGACCTACACCTTCGTCGAGGAGCAGAAGTTCAAGAGCGCCGATCATGCCGCCGCGATCGCGCGCTTCTTCCTGGCCGAGCTCTTGCGCAACGGCACCACGACCGCGGTGGTCTACTGCACCGTCCATCCGGAATCGGCCGAGGCGTTCTTCGCCGAGTCGGAGCGCCAGGGCACCTTGATGATCGCCGGCAAGGTGATGATGGACCGGGGCGCGCCGCAAGGCCTGCTCGACACGGCCGAAGCGGGCTATCGGGACAGCAAGGCGCTGCTCGCCCGCTGGCATGGCCGCGGCCGGCAGCTCTATGCGGTCACGCCCCGCTTCGCGCTCACCTCGAGCGAGGCGCAGCTGGCGGCGGCGGGAGCACTCCTGGCGGAGCATCCGGACGCGTACCTGCAGACCCATCTGTGCGAGACGCCGGAGGAGATCGCGGCGGTGCGGGCGCTGTTCCCGGCGGATGCCAGCTACACCGGCGTCTATGCCCGCCACGGCCTGCTCGGGCCGCGCTCGCTGCTTGGCCATTGCATCCATCTCGCACCCGAGGAGCGGGCGCTGATGTCGGATTCGGGCTCGGTCGCGGTGTTCTGCCCGACCTCGAACCTGTTCCTCGGTAGCGGCCTGTTCGACCGCGACGGGCTGCGCGATCCGGGTTGCCCGGTGCGCACCGGCCTCGCCACCGATGTCGGCGGCGGCACCAGCTACTCGATGCTGCGGACCCTGGCGGAGGCCTACAAGGTGCTGCAGCTGCGCCGCCAGAAGCTGCCGGCTCTGGACGCCTTCCACCTGATCACCCGCGGCAATGCCGAGGCGCTCGGCTTGGTCGATCGGATCGGCACCCTCGAGCCCGGCAGCGATGCCGATCTCGTGGTGCTCGATGCGACCGCGGTGCCGGCCATGGCGCACCGCATGGCGACCATCGGCTCGCTCGCGGAGGAGCTGTTCCTGCTCATGACCATGGGCGACGATCGGGCGGTGCGCGCCACTTATGTCGCCGGCGAGCGCACGCTGCCGCAGGACGAGCCGATGCAGGACGCCGCCCAGGCGCTATACTAGGCGGCAAACGCCTGGGAGGGGTCATGCTCGAGCTGTTGCCGACCGACGCCGCTGGCCACAATCTCGCGGTCGATGCCGACACCCGCGAGATGCTCGAGGCGCTCGAGAAGAAGGTGCTTTGGCTGGCCTGCTGGATGATCCACAACGCCAACCATCTGCGGCCGGCGCGCGACGGGCTGAAGGTCGGCGGCCACCAGGCGTCCTGCGCCTCGGTCGCGACAATCATGACGGCGCTCTATTTCGACGTGCTGCGGCCGGGCGACCGGGTCGCGGTCAAGCCCCATGCCAGCCCGATGTACCATGCGATCCAGTATCTGCTGGGTCGCCAGAGCCGGGCCAAGCTGGAGGCGTTCCGCGCCTTCGGTGGTGCTCAGGCCTATCCCTCGCGCACCAAGGACACCGACGGCGTCGACTTCGCGACCGGCTCGGTGGGACTGGGTGCGGCCATGACCTTGTTCGCATCACTGACCCAGGACCTGCTCCAGGAGCATGGCCTGCTGCGCGCGCCGAAGCGGCGCATGGTCGCGATTGTGGGCGATGCCGAGCTGGACGAGGGCAATGTCTTCGAGGCGCTGCTGGAAGGCTGGAAGCACGATGTCCGCAATGTCTGGTGGGTGATCGACTACAACCGCCAGAGCCTCGACCGGGTCGTGCCCGAACGCCTGTTCAAGAAGATCGAGGACTTCTTCAGCGCGGTCGGCTGGCAGGTGGTGACGCTGAAATATGGCCGCCTCCTGCAGCGCGCTTTCGCCCGGCCGGGCGGCGCGGCGCTGCGGCAATGGATCGACGACTGCCCGAACGATCTCTATGCCGCCTTGACCTTCAAGGGCGGTGCCGCCTGGCGCGCCCATCTGAGCCAGGATCTCGGCCGCGAGCCCGGCATCCGCGCTTTGCTCGACGACCATGACGACGAGGCGCTGGGCCGGCTGATGACCAATCTCGGCGGCCATGATCTCGAAACCGTGCTGGAGGCCTTCCGCAGCGTCGACGACGATCGGCCCCATTGCTTCATCGCCTACACGGTCAAGGGCTACGGCCTGCCGTTCGCCGGCCACAAGGACAACCATGCGGGGCTGATGACCATCGAGCAGATGGCGGCGATGCAGGACCGCCATGGCGTGCCGGCGGGCGAGGAGTGGGAGCGGCTGGCCGGGCTCGATCTGCCGCCGGAGGACATCGAGCGCTTTCTGGCGGCGGTGCCGTTCCGCCAGCGAACCGAGCAGCACGCCACCCGCGCGGTGCCGGTGCCGGCCGAGCTGTCGATCGGCCGGGCTGCCGCCCATGGCGCGACCCAGGAGGCGTTCGGCCGAATCATGGCCGAGCTGGCGCGCGGCGACAGCGAGCTGGCCGCCCGGATCGTCACCACCTCGCCCGATGTCACGGTCTCGACCAATCTCGGCGCCTGGGTCAGCCGGCGCAAGGTGTTCGGCCTGACCGACCATGAGGACGTGTTCAAGGAGCAGCGGGTGCCCTCGCCGATCGGCTGGGCCGAGAGCCGGACCGGCCAGCATATCGAGCTGGGCATCGCCGAGAACAACCTGTTCCTGATGCTGGCTGCCCTCGGCCTCGCCGGCCCGATCTTCGGCGAGCGCCTGCTGCCGGTCGGGACCCTCTACGATCCGTTCATCGCGCGCGGCCTGGATGCGCTGATCTATGCCTGCTACCAGGACGCCCGCTTCCTCCTGGTGGCGACGCCCTCCGGCATCACGCTCTCGCCCGAAGGCGGCGCCCATCAGTCGATCGGCACGCCCTTGATCGGCCTCGGCCAGCCCGGCCTGCTCGCCTATGAGCCGGCTTACATCGACGAGCTGGCGGTGATCCTGCGCTTCGCCTTCGGCCATCTCCAGGCCGAGGACGGCAGCTCGGTCTATCTGCGCCTGACCACCCGGGCGATCGATCAGCCGGACCGGACGATCTCGCCCGACCTGGCGGCCGCGATGATCGCCGGCGCCTATTGGCTCAGGCCGCCGGCCGAGGGCGCCGAGCTGGCGCTGGTCGGCTGCGGCGCGGTCCTGCCGGAGGTGCTGGCCGCGGCCGACGCGCTGGCCGAGGACCTGCCCGGCCTGGGCGTGCTGGTGGTGACGTCGATCGATCGGCTGCACCAGGACTGGCGCTCGGCCCAGGCGGCGCGCGCCCGGGGGGCTGGCGAATGGGCGACGATCGAGCGCCTGCTGGCGCCGCTCGCCGCCGATGCCGCGCTGGTCACGGTCCTGGACGGCCACCCGGCCTCGCTCGGCTGGCTCGGCAGCGTGTCTGGCCGGCGGGCCTATCCCTTGGGCGTCGATCGCTTCGGCCAGTCCGGCGACATCCAGGACCTGTACCGCGCCTATCGGCTGGATGCCGAGGCGATCCTCGACCAGGCGGCGCTGGCTTCTTGCGACCGCGTGCGCCAGATCCGCCGGCCGTGACCATGCTGCAAGGAGCCGTGCTCTCGATCCAGTCGCAGGTCGCCTTCGGCCATGTCGGCAACAGCGCTGCCATGCTGCCGCTGCAGCGCCTGGGCTTCGAGGTCTGGCCGATCAACACCGTGCAGCTCGCCCACCATCCGGGCTACGGCCGCTGGTGCGGCCACCGGGTCGAGGCGGAACGGGTCGAGGCGATCCTGGCGGGACTGATCGTCCAGGACGTGCCGGCCGGCTGCCGGGCGCTGCTCTCCGGCTATCTGGGCGATGCCGCCATGGCGGGGCCGGTCCTGGCCGCCTGGCAGGCGATCCGCGGCCGGCGCGCCGATGCGGTCTATCTGTGCGACACCGTGATCGGCGACGACGGTGCCGGCCTGTTCGTGCTGCCGGAGGTCGCGCAGGCGATCGCGCAGCAGCTGGTGCCGGCGGCCGACATCGTGACGCCCAACCGGTTCGAGCTGCAGCATCTGACCGGGCTGCAGGTGGCCGGCCCGATCGAGGCGCTGGCCGCCGCCACCGCGCTGCGCGCCAAGGGGCCGCGCATCGTGGTCGCGACCGGCCTGCCGCTGCC
>CADEGR010000029.1 GCA_902826935.1 uncultured Alphaproteobacteria bacterium
CGACCCTTGCTGCGGCTTGCCCTCCGAAGACCTTCGGCACGGCTGTTCGGGCTCCCGCCGATTTCTTCGGCCATTTCAAAGGCGACTCCTGGAGCAGATTTCCAACAGCCACCGCCTTTGTGCGATTGAAGTCTGGCCAAGGCCCGCAAGATGCGCATTTCAGCTATTTCAGCCATGCAGCTCCACCAGAGAACAACTGGAATCACGGCGCTCGTGGCGAGCAACGGATTGCTCGCTCCGGTCGGCGCGATGAGTGGCTGACCCTGTTCTATGAAGCCAGCCTGCAGCATCTCGGGCGGCTGCATTCTTCTATGAATCAGGCGCCTGCTTCGAAACTATTCAAGGCTGGCTTCTTGACATTGAGCTTCGATGGACTTGTGAGTCTTCCATAGAAGCACAGATTGACTAGTGTAGTTGCCAATACACAGACAAAAAATACTTGCCAGACGACCGAATCCCAGTAACGCTTTGTCCCCTTCGGTACTTGCTGGGGCAAAAGGCTTATGACTGTTAACGCTGCATTGCCAGCTGATATCGCCGATGATCGTGGCGCGGTCTTGACCTTTATCGTTCCAGCGCCTTCAGGCTGTGACCTTGCTTGCTCGTTCTGCTACATCCGCCAGCGCGGCGAGGATCGCTCCGCGACGCTGCTCCGGCCCGACGACTATGCCCGCTTCATCCGCGAGGCGGCCGCGGCTGGACCGGTCGCCGCGATCTGCATCCAGGGCTATGAGCCGCTCCTGGATGATGCCTGGCCGTGGACGCTCTCGATCCTGAGCACCGGGCAGTGGCTCGGGATTCCGACCAGCCTGGTCACCAACGGCACCCATCTGGCCAAGCGGGTCGCCGATCTGCGCCAGCTGCGCATCGGGCGCGTCGCGGTGAGCCTGGATGGCGCGGATGCTGCGTCGCATGAGCGCAGCCGGCGCGTCGCTGGCGCATTCCATGCGACGCTGGCCGGCCTCGAGGCCGCGGTCGCGGGCTTCGCCCCCACAACCGAGCTCGCCGTCACCTCCGTCCTCCTGCCCAAGCGCCGCGCCCAGCTGGACGCCATGCCCAAGCTCTTGCAATCCCTTGGGATTCGCCGCTGGGTCATCAACGCCCTCCTCCAGGTCAGCCAGGATTCCAGCCAACTCGGCGGCCCCGCCGGCCCGCGCGCCGCCATCTTCCGCGATCTCCTGGCCCTGGACCGGGCCGCGCGCGCCGCCGGCATCGAGCTGACCGTCGACGACGAGTTCGGCCGCCTGGCCGAGGCCGACCAGGCGCTCACGCCGCCTGAGATTTTTGCGTTGCGAATCAAGCGCTTGCAGCGGCCAGACGGGATCATCCGCCTGGTCCCGGATGGCCGCTACAGCACCGGCCCCGCCCTCCTCCAGCGCCTCCCGGACGACGCGCCCCGCTGGCAGCCCGGCCAATCGCACGCCGCCACCCTCCTTGCGCCTTAAGCTATTGAAAACGCTACCTTAGTAGGCGACACCCAGGCCCACCAGGATCTGGTTGCGGTAGTACTCGTCGGCCGCGTCGTCGGAGAGCCGCCGGCTGAAGCGGTAGCTGGCGTTCAGGCTGAGATGCTCCGACAGCCGCCTGGCATAGCCGATGCTCGCGCCCAGATCGTCGTCCGAGCGCTCTAAGTCGTTGAAATCGCTATGCCGATAGTCGGCGCCGAGCGAGACGGTGGCGGCGCTGCCGACCTGGCGGCTCAGCGTGGCGCCCAGCGCCGTCACCGTGCGCGAGGAGGCTTCGGCCAGCGTCGTGACCTGCAGGCTGCGACTGGCATTCAGGCCCAAGCGCGTGGCGCTGCCCAGCCGGAAGGCGAGGCCCGCATTGCCGATCAGGCTGCCGGCATCGTCCTGGTCCGGATCGTCGAACCGGGTCCGGGCATAGCCAATCGAGCCCGACGCCTGGACCGCCTCGCTGACCCGGTAGCTGGCGCCGATCGAGGCGGAGATCTGGTCCGAATCGCGGCCTTCGCCATCGGCCGCCACCGCCTCGTCATAGGCGGCGTGGGCAAAGCTCGGCCCGGCGAACAGCGCGAGGCGGTCCGACAGCCGGTAGCTGGCGCTGGCTTGCAGGCCATAGATCGTGCGGTCGAGCTCCGCGAAGGCGGCCTCCTCGGCCTCGGTCCGGGCCAGCGTGCCGCCCAGATGCCAGCCGATCACCTGGCCGCGATAGTCGTAGCCGAGCCCGCTGCTGATCTGGTCGATGGTGGCATCCGGCCCGTCGATGGCATTGGCGTCCTGGCGCTCGCGGGTATAGCCGAGATTGCCGCCCAAGCTGCTCTGACGGCTCAGATCGAGCCGGCCATCCGCGCCGATCACCCAGTCCAGCAGATCGTCGGCCTGGCTCTTGATGCCGGTCGCGGCCGTGGTGCTGCCCGAAAAGCCCAGCGCGTGGCGGGCATAGAGCGATTGCGCCCGCAGGCCCGCGGTCAGACCGAGCAGGACATCCTCGTCGCGCGCCTGATCGGCGGCATTGACATTGTCGTCGTAGAGCGCGCTCGCCGAAGCGCTCGGCCGGATCGCGAAATTGCCGACCCGCAGGCCAGCGCTTTCGACCAGCTCTGGCGGCATGGCGGCAGCACTGAAGATGGCGCCGCGCGCCGTCGCCGGCGGCGGCGCTGGCAACAATGGATCGACCGGCGGGGGCGGCTCCTCGGCAAGCACCGCTGAGGGCGCCACGCTGAGCAGCGCCAGGAGCAGCCCAGCGGCCGGCCTCGGGTCGAAGGTCCTGATCATGATTCATCAACCATAGGTAAGTCTCGGAGCATTCAAAGCGGCCGCCTGCGGCCTGGATAGCGCAACCCTCGGCGGCTGGAGAGCTGGTCGTTGACGCAACCCACAAATTCCGCCTTCATTCGCCATTCGACCCTTTTTCATAGTCTGCATGCAGATGAACGTCTGACTTCATCGTCGTCAAGCTCCAATCTATATTTGCTTCTGCATGTTTTTCTACCATTATTGTTTATCAAGAATGGCCACTCAACCAACTTAATGCTGCTCTGATCGATTCGCAGGTTGGTTCTATCGCCGCACGAGCGGCGTATTTCGCAAAAAGACTATGGATAGCAAACGTTTTAGGTGATACTCAGGCTTGCGATTGGCGATGCCGCGCGGGCGACGCATACCGTCGGTTGCGGGCTGGCGCGCCGGAAAGCAGCGTCGGCTGTTGCAAACTTAGGGTGGAAATGGCGGTCATTATCCCAGTGGCGTCCGGCAGCTATGCGATCGCCGGGCTGGCCTATGCGGCGCTCACAGCCGTGCTGCTGATCGGCCGCGGTCGGCGCTCCTGGCCGCTGCTCGCCTTGGCCGGCGTCGGCCTGGTCTGGGCCGGCCTCGGCGCCCAGGCAGCCTGGCTGGGCCAAGCCAGCGCGCCAGCGCGCCTGGCCGATCTGCTGCGCCAGCTCAGCCTGCTCGCGGTCGCCAGCGCCGCGCTGTGCCAGATCGCCGGCATGACCTTCGGGCAAGCGCTGCGAACCGGCATTGGGGCGCTGCTGCTGGGCGGCGCGCTCGGCGGTTCCGCGCTGGCGCTGAGCGACGGCTGGGCGGACGGCGGCCCCAGCCAGGTCGCCCTGCTCGGCCAGGTCTGGCTCGCCGTGACCGGGCTGGTGCTGGTCGAGAACCTGTTCGCCGCGAGCCGGCCGAGCGCGCTCTGGCAGACCAAGCATCTGGTGCTCGCCATCGGCAGCTTGTGCGCCTTCGATCTCTTCCTCTACGCCGACGCGCTGCTGTTGCTACGCCTGGATGAGACCATGCGCTTGGCTCAACCAATGGTAGCAGCATTGACGGTTCCGCTGATCCTGATCGGCGCCCGCCGCCTCCGCCAGCTGCCGGGCGCTCTGCCGGTCTCGCGCGCTTTCGTGCTCAGCACCACGGCGCTGCTCGCCTCCGGCATCTACTTCCTGCTCGCCGCCCTGATCGCCTACCTCATTCGCGGCCTGGGCTGGGGCTGGGGCCCGACGCTGCAGCTGGTGTTCCTGATCGGCGCCGGCCTGGTGCTGCTCACCCTGTTCGGCTCGACCGCGCTGCGGCAAAGCGGCCGCCGCCTGCTCGAGCGCAACCTCTTCACCCTGGCCTACGACTATCGCCGCGAATGGCTGCGCCTGGTCGCCGGCATGGCCGATGGCGCAAGTGGTCGCCGGCCCGACCAGCGGGCGATCAAGGTCGTGGCCGACCTGCTGGACGCCGAGGGCGGGGCGTTGTTCCTGACCACGCCGCAGGCTGCCTGCAACTACGCCGCCAGCTGGCAATCGGCGCTGTCCGGCAGCCTGCCGGCCGCGGTGCCGGCAGCACTGCTGGACCAGCTCGGCCCGGCGCAGCCGCTGCTGCCGCTGCCCCCCGAGCCCTCTCCCGACCCCACAATCACGGCCTGGCTCGCTGGCTTCAACGAGCCTTGGTTGCTGCTCGGGCTGCACGCCAGTCAGCAGCTGCAGGGCGTGATCGTGGTCACCAAGCCGCGCTTTCGCCGGCCGCTCACCTGGGAGGATCGCGATCTGCTGGCGATCTTCGCCAACCAGATCGGCAGCTATCTCGCGGTCGAGCAGCTCGCCCACAGCCTGGCCGAGGCCGAGCATTTCGAGCGTTTGCACAAGCAGGTGGGCTTCATCGCCCATGACCTGAAGACCCTGATCAGCCAGCTGTCGCTGATCCTGCAGCAGGCCAGCCGCCATGGCGACAACCCGGCCTTCATTCAGGATTCGTTCCTGACCATTCGCGAGTCCGTCCAGAAGATGACCGACCTCATGCAACGCTTGCGGGCCGGTGCCTCGACCGGCGACAGCGCGCTCGTCGACCTCAGCAGCCTGGTGCTGCGCCTGCATGAGCGCGGCCGGTGCAACGGCCTGGATGGCTGGGCGCCGGGCGTGCTGGTGCGCGCCGACCCGGCCGCTCTGGCGATGGTGCTGGAGCATCTGCTGGACAATGGCCGGGCTGCCTGCGGGCCGGCCGGCCGGGTCGCGCTCGCCTTGCGGCAGGAGCAGGACCAGGCGGTGCTGGAGGTCATCGACAGCGGCGTCGGGATGAGCCGCGAGTTCATCGAGACCACCCTGTTCCGGCCGTTCGCCTCGACCAAGGCGACCGGCTTCGGGCTGGGCATGTACCAGTGCCGCGACTGGATCGAGCGCTGGCAGGGCCGGCTTGCGGTCGACAGCCGGGAAGGCCACGGCACCACCATGCGCATCCTCTTGCCGCTGGCCCTGGCTGGTGCGCCGGCGGCCGCCAGCCCGCGCGCCGCATGATGGCCGAGATGCGCGCGCAACCCGACCAGCCCCCGGCCGCCGAGCACCCGGCCGACGATCACCTGGCCGCCGGCCGCGCATGCCTGCTGCTGGTCGATGACGACCCGGCGATCCTGCGCCAGCTGAAATGGTCGTTCGATCGTTATGAGGTCCTGACCGCGACCGACCGGGCGAGCGCCCTACGCCTGGTGCGCGCCCACCGACCGGCGGTCGTGTCGCTCGATCTCGGCCTGCCGCCGGCGCCGGCCGGCGCCACCGTCGGCCTGGCGCTCCTGCAGGAGATCATGACGGTGGCGCCGACCACCAAGGTGATCGTGGTTTCGGGCAGCGAGGATCGGGCCGATGCCCGGGCGGCGATCGCGCAGGGTGCCTGGGACTTCTATCAAAAGCCGATCGACGCTGGCGCCCTCGGCCTGATCGTCGAGCGCGCCTTCCATGTCGCCCGCCTCGAGGCAGAGACCCGCGGGCTGCGGCCGGTTGCGGGGCAGCCGCTGGCCGGGCTGATCACCGATGATGCCGGCATGCTGGCGGTGGCGCGCATGGTCGAACGCGTCGCACCGACGCCGGTCAGCGTGCTGCTGCTGGGCGAGAGCGGGACCGGCAAGGAGCTGCTCGCCCGCGGCCTGCACGAGCTGAGCCAGCGCGCCACCGGCCCGTTCGTCGCGATCAATTGCGCCGCGATCCCCGAGACCCTCCTGGAAAGCGAGCTGTTCGGCCACGAGAAGGGTGCGTTCACCGGCGCCAGCCAGCAGGTCAAGGGCAAGATCGAGCTGGCCCATGGCGGCACCTTGTTCCTGGACGAGATCGGCGACATGCCGGTCGCTCTCCAGGCCAAGCTGCTGCGCTTCGTCGAACAGCGCCAGATCGAGCGCCTGGGCGGCCGGGTGCCGATCGACGTCGACGTCCGGATCGTCTGCGCCACCCATCAGCCGCTGGCCGTCAGGATCGCCGAGGGCCGCTTCCGCCAGGACCTGCTCTATCGCCTGGCCGGCCTGACCATCGAGCTGCCGCCGCTGCGCGCGCGCGGCGACGACGTAACCCTGCTCGCCCAGCATTTCGCCGACGCCCAGGCGGCCAAGCAGGGCAAGCCGCCGCCTCGCTTTGCCGCCGACGCGCTGACGGCGCTGCGCGCCCATCCCTGGCCCGGCAATGTCCGCGAGCTGGCCAATGTCGTGCAGCGGGCGGTGATCCTCGGCAATGGCGCCATGATCGGGGCGGCCGAGCTCGGCCTTGGCACCTTCCTCGCGGTGGCGAGCGGACCGGCGCCCGAGCCGATCCTGCCGGCGGCCCTGCCGGTGCCGGCCTTGAAGCTGGTGCGCGAGCAGGCCGAGCAGCGCGCCGTGGCGGCCGCGATCCGCCATGCCCAGGGCAATCTGACCCACGCCGCGAAGCTGCTCGGGATCAGCCGGCCGACCCTCTACACCATCCTGCGCCGCAGCGAGCTCGAAGCGCAGGCGACCATCGAACCAGGGGCCGCGCCATGAGCCGCAGCGCGCCGGCCCAGCCTTTTGTGACGGCTCTGAGCTTGCGACGGAGTGCCAATTTGACTGCCGCCTTGCCGCCTTTGTCCCGTCTGCTGCGCGCCACCTGCCTCGCGGGCGGCCTGATCCTGGCCGCGGGCTCGATTCCGGCCGTGCCTGGGCCGGCCATGGCCGAGACCGCCCAAGCCGACGGCCTCCTGGCCGACGCCGAGGCGCAGATCCAAAACGGCCAGCCGCGCGCCGCCATGATCCAGCTGCGCAACGCGCTCCAGGCCGACCCGCAGAACTGGCGGGCACGCCGGCTTTTGGGCGAGCTCTATCTGAGCGGCGGCCGGGCGGCCGAGGCTGAGAAGGAGCTGCGGCGCGCGTTCCAAGGACAGGCCGAGCCCGCCACCGGCCTGCTGCTGGCGCAAGCGCTGCTCAGCTTGGGCAAGCCGGCCGAGGCGCTGGCGCTGCTCGAGCCGCTGCGGCTCGAGGATGCGGCCGAGGCGAGCAGCCTGCCGCTGCTCAAGGCCGAGGCGCTGCTCGCCTTGGGCCGGCCGGAGGAGGCTGAAGCGACGCTGGCGCCGGTGCTCGCCGCCAGCCCGCTGAACGAGGCCGCCAGCCTGCTCGATGCACGGATCGGCCTCGCCGAAGGCGATCTGGGCCGGGCCGGGACGCGGATCGAGCGCGCGCTCGAGGTCGATCGCAGCTCCGTGCCGGCCTGGCTGCTCAAGGCCCAGCTCGCGACCGCCGCGGGCAGCTACGATGCGGCGCTGGCGGCGATCGACCGGGCAGCCGAGCTGGCGCCGGACAATCAGCAGATCCGGGTCAGCCGCGCCGAGCTCCTGACCCGCCGGGCGCAGTATGACGAGGCCGAGCAGATCCTGCGTGCGGTCCTGGCGAGCGAGCCCAAGAACATCGCGGCCAATTACTTCCTGGCCACGATCCAGACCAGCCGCGGCCAGCTGGCCGACGCCGATGCGACCTTGCGCCAGGTCGGCGATCTCGGCCGCGACGTCGACGAGCTGACGCTCCTGGCTGGGATCGTCAAGCTCGGCCTGAAGCAGGACGGCCAGGCCGAAGCGCTGCTCGGCAAGTACCTGGCCCGGGTGCCCGCCAATCTGACCATCCGCCGCCTCCTGGCAGCGCTCCAGATCCGGACCGAGCGGCCGCGCGCCGCGATCGACACCATGGCGCCGGTGACCGGCGCGGCTGCCGCTGATGCGACCAATCTGCAGCTCTTGTCGAGCGCGGAGCTGCGCGCCGGCGAGACTGAAGCCGCCAAGGCGACGCTGGCGCGCCTGGTGACGCTGGGTGCTGCGCCCGGCAAGCAGGCAGCGGCGATGCTGGCGGTGCTCGATCCCAAGAACAGCAAGCTGCCGGCAGCGGCCGGACGCGAGACCGCGCTGGTGCTCGACCAGCTGCGCAGCGGCGAGGGCGCCAGGGCGCGCGACGCGGCCAAGGCGCTGACCGAGCGCTTTCCGAGCAACCCGATCATCCTCAACCTGGCCGGCCTGACCATGATTGCGGCCGGCGACGACGAGCAGGCCGCGCAGGCGCTGTTCGAGCGGGCGAGCACGCTCGATCCGAGCTACCCGGACCCGCAGCACAATCTCGACCGGCTGGATATCCGCGCCGGCCGCTTCGATGCCTTGGAGAGCCGGCTGCGCGCCCGGCTGGTCCAGGGCGCGGACGCCGAGACCAGCGCGGTCCAGCTGGCCGAGCTGCTGAACGGCCGCGAGCGCCGGAACGAGGCGCTCTTGCTGCTGCGCCAGGCGGCCGCGGCGGCGCCCAAGTCGATCGCACTCCGCCAGGCGCTCCTGATCGTCACCAGCCAGGCGGGCCTGCAGCCCGAGGCGAGCGCCGTCGCGCAGGAGCTGCTGGCGCTGGGCGCCGCCGGCCTGCCGCTCGGCTACAGTGCCGCCGGCGACTACTACTATCGGGTCGGCGACTATGCTGCGGCGCTGGACAGCTATCTGAAGCTGAAGTCGGTCCTCCCGGACCAGCCGCCGCTCCTGGTCGCGATCGCGCAGACCCAGTACCGCACCGGCGATCGGGATGCCGCGCGTGCGACCCTAGCCGAGCTGCGCGCGCTCCGCCCGACCAGCCCGATCGCCAATAACAGCCTGGTCGACCTCGATTTGCAGGCCAAGGACTATGGCAGCGCCCTGGCCCTGACCGAGCAGCTGCAGCCGGAGGCGCCGGAGCAGGCGGCCCGGCTGCGCAGCAAGGTGCTGCTGGCCAAGAACGAGCCCGCCGCGGCCGAAGCTACCCTGGTCGAGGCGCTGGCGCGCACGCCGAGCTCGGACCTGGCGCGCGAGCTGTTCCTGCTGCGCCGGCAGCTGGGCCGACACGAGGTCGCCATGCAGGGCCTGCGCAGCTGGATCGCCAAGCATCCGGCCGACGTGGCGGCGATGGATACCATGGGCGACGCCCTGGTCGAGCGCGGCGACTACGAAGCGGCGCTGGGCGTCTTCGAGCGGGCCAACCAGCTGGCCCTGAACGATCCGATCCTGCTCAACGATCTGAGCTGGGTGCGCCACAAGCTCGGCCGGCCCGGGGCCAGGGAGCTGGCGCAGCGCGCCTATCAGATCACGCCGGCGCCCGAGATCGCGGACACGCTCGGCTGGATCATGGTCAACGAGGGCAAGGTCGAGGCGGGGCTGCCGCTGCTGCGCGAGGCCTATCAAGCCCGCCAGGACAATCCCGACATCCGCTATCACCTGGCCTTCGCGCTCGATCGGACCGGCGATGCCGCGACCGCCCGCAGCCTGCTGGCGCCGCTGGACGGGGTGACGACGCCGTTCATGGAGCAGCAGCCGGCCCAGGCGCTGCGCGCCAAGCTCGGCTCCTGAGCCGCAAGCGGCGCGGCCGGCCGGCACTGCCCATGCGAGCAGCTTGACCATGTGCGGCATCGCCGGCTTCGCGCCGGTGCCCGATCGCCCGCTGCAGGATGCCGGCACGCTGGCCCGGATGACGGCGGCGCTGGCCCATCGCGGTCCGGATGCGGACACGATGCTGCTCGACCGCGGCTTCGGCCTCGGCCACCGGCGCCTGGCGATCATCGATCGCGCCGGCGGCGACAACCCGCTCGAGGATCCGGACCGGCAGGCGGCCTTGGTGTTCAACGGCGAGATCTACAATCACCGGGCGCTGCGCCGGGAGCTGGAGGCAGCCGGCGCCCGGCCGCTAAGCGGCAGCGACGGCGAGGTCATCCTGCATGGCTACCTGGCCTGGGGCCTGGAGCCGATGCTGGCCCGCCTGCGCGGCATGTTCGCCTTTGCGCTTTATGACCGGCGCGAGCGGACGCTGCATCTGGCCCGCGACCCGTTCGGCATCAAGCCGCTGTTCTATGCCGAAACCCGTGATGCCTTGCTGTTCGGCTCCGAGATCAAGGCGATCCTGGCGGCCTTGCCCGAGCGGCCGGCGGTCTCGCCGGATGGCCTCGCCCAATATGCGGCCTTGGGCTATGCGCTCGCACCCGCCACGATCTACCGGGGCGTCCTCTGTCTGCCAGCCGGCCATCGCGCCAGCTGGCAGGCGGGCCGGCTGCGCGTCGCCCGGCATCACCAGCTGCAGTTCACGCCCGGCACGGTGGCGGCCGATCCGGAGCGGCTGTGGCGGGCGCTCTGCACGGCGGTCGAGAGTCATCTGATGAGCGAGGTCCCGCTCGGCGCCTTCCTGTCCGGCGGGCTCGATTCCTCCGCGGTGGTCCGGGCGATGTGCGCGGTCGGCGATGGCCCGGTCGATGCCGTGGTGGTCGGCATCGAGGCCGGTGGGCTGGACGAGCGGCCCTACGCCCGCACGGTCGCCGCGAGCCTGCCGCAGGTCCGGCTGCATGAGGCGGTGGCCGGGGTCGACCTGGCGGCACTCCTGCCGCGGATCGCCTGGCACCATGACGGCCCGTTCGCCGACAGCTCCGCCGCGGCCACCTGGCTGGTCTGCAAGGCGGCGCGCCGGCAGGTGACGGTGGCGCTCTCGGGCGATGGCGGCGACGAGAACTTCGCGGGCTATCGCCGGACCCGCTACGACCTCCTGGAGGACCGGGTGCGCCGGCTGCTGCCGGGCCGGCTAGGGCGGCGGCTCGCGGGCTCGCTCGGGCGCGCCTGGCCGCGCTCGCCGCGACTGCCGCAGCCGCTGCGTGCCGGCACCTTCCTCGCCAATGTCGCCGAGGATTGGCTCGGCGCCTATATCCGCTCGCTCGCCCGGATCGATCAGGCGACGGTGCGCCGGCTGATCCGGCCGGAGCTGCTGCCCGAGGCGCCGCTGCGCGCGGCCTTCGAGCCCCAGGCGCAGGCGGTTGCCGGGCTGGATCCGCTGAGCCGGGTCCTGGCCATGGACTTCGCCACCTGGCTGCCCGACGACATCCTGGCCAAGGTCGACCGGATGTCGATGGCGCACGGCCTGGAGGTCCGGGTGCCGTTCCTGGACACCGATTTCGTGGCCTATGCCGCGGGCCTGCCCAACCACGCCAAGCTCCGGCACGGCCAGGGCAAGCGGCTGCTGCGCCAAGCCCTGCGCAGCCGGCTGCCGGCCGCCGTGCTGGCACGGCGCAAGCAAGGCTTCCATCTGCCGGTCGGCACCTGGCTGAAAGGGCCGCTCCGGCCGCTGCTGGAGCGCTTGACCGGCCGGCCCGCGGGCGGGATCGCCGACTATCTGGAACCTACTTTCCTAGCCCGCTGCGCCCAGGAGCATCTGGCCGGCCAGCGCGACCGCACGACGGTCCTGTGGTTCGCTTTGATGCTGGATGCGTTCCTCGCAGCCGAAACGGCCGCCGCCTGATGCCGCCGCTCGCCGTGCCGCGCACCATCTTGCATGTGTTTCCGTCCTTCACCTTCGGCGGCGCCCAGCGGCGGATGGCGGAGCTGGCCAACAGCGTGCTCGCCCAGCACCGCCATGTGATCGCGGCGCTGGACGGCCAGTTTGCGGCTGCCACCTTGCTGGCGCGGCCGGTCGAGCGGCAGCTGATGCCGTTCACCTGCCAGCCCACGCGCGGCCTGTCGCTCGGCAATCTCACCCGCTTCCGGCGCTTGATCGCCCAGACCCGCGCGGACCTCCTGATCACCTATAATTGGGGCACGCTCGAGGCGGCGCTGGCGCAGCGCTGGTGGCCGCTTTGCCGGCATGTCCATTTCGAGGACGGCTTCGGCCCGGAGGAGGCCGGCCGCCAGCTGCGCCGCCGGGTCTGGGCGCGGCGCATCGCCCTGGCCGGGCACAGCCGGGTGATCGTGCCGTCCCGCAAGCTGGAGCGGATCGCCCGCAAGATCTGGCGCCTGGCGGCCGAGCGGGTGCATTACATCCCGAACGGCGTGGACTGCGAGAGCCTCGCCAAGCCTGCCGGCAATGCCGGCGCCGGCTGGCGCCAGACGCCGGACGAGCTGCTGATCGGCGCGCTCGGCAGCCTGCGGCCCGAGAAGAACTTCGCCCGGCTGCTCCGCCTGATCGCCCAGCTGCCGGCGAGCCCGGCCACGCGGCTGGTGATCCTCGGCGACGGGCCGGAGCGGCCGGCGCTGGAGGCCATGGCCGCCGAGCTCGGCATCCGGCCGCGGACCGTCTTCGCCGGCGCCTCGGCCGCCGCTGCGGACCAGCTGGCGGCGCTCGATCTGTTCGTCCTGACCTCCGACACCGAGCAGATGCCCTATTGCCTGCTGGAGGCGATGGCGGCCGGCCTGCCGGTGGTCGCGACCGATGTCGGCGATGTCCGGGCGATGCTGCCGGTCGCCAGCCGCAGCTATTGCCGCCCGCCGGCGGACGAGCCGGGCCTGCTGCGGGCGTGCCTCGAGCTGCTGCGGGCACCAGAGCAGCGGCGGAGCATCGGTGCTGCCAATCAGCAGCATGCCCGTCGCAATTTCGACCGTGCCGCCATGCTCGCCCGCTACCGCACCCTGTTTCAGTCCCTCCTGTCCGGTTAGACCCGCGCCATGTCCCTGTCGGTCGTCGTGCTCTGCTACAACTCGGCTGCGGTCATCGGACCTTGCCTGCGCTCCTTGATCAAGGTCGAGCGGCTGACTGCCGAGGACGCCCAGATCCTGGTGGTCGACAACGGCTCGAGCGATGCCAGCCGGGCGGTCTTGAGCGACCTGGAGCAAGCCTTTCCGGGCCTGGTCGAGCCGATCTATCTGCCGCGCAACCTGGGCACCACGCTGTCCCGCAACCTGGCGCTGCAAAAGGCGCGCGGCGAATTTCTGCTGCTGCTCGATTCCGACATCCTGTTCGAGCAGCCGGTGCTCGGCCAGCTGCGCGCCCGGCTGGAAGCCGCGCCGCAGATCGGGATTATCGCGCCGCGGCTGGTCTTCCCGGATGGCCGGCCGCAGCTGTCGACCGACGTGTTCCCGACCTTGCAGCGCAAGCTCCATCGGCTGCTCCGGCTGCGCCAGATCGAGCGCGCGGCCGGACCGGGCAGCGACGAGCAGCGGCCGGTCGACTACGCGATCTCGGCGTTCTGGCTGCTCCGGCGCGACATGCTGGAGCAGGTTGGCTTTCTCGATCCACGGATCTTCTACGCGCCCGAGGACGTCGATTACTGCCTGCGCTGCTGGCTGGCGGGCTACCAGGTGGTCCATGCCCCGGATCTGCGGGTGGTCCACGCCGCCCAGGAGCGCTCGCGCCAGCTCGGTGGGCTGGCCTTCAGCCTGCGCCATCTGCTGGGCCTGGGCTATCTGTTCGCCAAGCACCGCTATCTGTGGAGCAGCCGGCGCCTGCGCCTGCGGATCGCGGCCCAGGCGGACGATGCCGGGCTGCAGCGGCCGCTGCCCCAGGGCCAGCCCTGAGGATGGCGCTGGCACGGACCCTTCCGGCTGAGCCGGAGGTCGCGGTCGCCAGCGCGGCAGATGGGGCCGCCTGGCAGGCCTGCGCGGCACGGCTGGCGCCGGATCGCCATGAGCTCGCCTGGCCGTGGCGCCAGGTCCTGCAAGCGAGCTTCGGCCATCGGCCGCATTTTCTGCTGGCCCGGCACGGCGAGCGGGTCACCGGCGTCTTGCCGCTGGTCGAGGTCAGGAGCCGGCTGTTCGGCCGGGCGCTGATCTCGCTGCCGCACTTGAATGGCGGCGGCCTGGTGGCGGAGGATGCGGCCACGGCGGCAGCGCTGGTCATGACCGCTGGCGAGCTGGTCACGGCCGGCGGCTACGCCTATGGCGAGCTGCGCCAGGGGCTCCCGCTGGCAGGCGCCGAGGGGCTGACCTGCCGTTGCCGCAAGGTCGCCATGCGCCTCGCGCTCGAGCCGGATCCGGCGCGCCTGTTCGGCCGCTTCCCCGCCAAGCTGCGCAGCCAGATCCGGCGGCCTGGCAAGGCCGGCGCCTCGGCCGAGCTCGTGCTGGGCAACAGGGCGACCTCGGGCCAACTCGCGGCGTTCTATCGGGTGTTCGCGGAGGCAATGCGCGATCTCGGCACGCCGGTCAGCCCGCTGGCTTTGTTCGAGGCGACCTTGCGCGGCTTCGGCCAGCGGGCGGCGCTGTGCCTGGTCTGGCTGGCTGGCCAGCCGGCGGCCGGCGGCCTCCTGGTCGGGCAAGGCGGGCGGATCGAGATCATCTGGGCGGCAGCGCGCCGCCGCTACAATCCGGTCGCGGTCAACATGCTGCTCTATTGGACCGCGATCGAGGCGGCCTGCCGGCAAGGCTACCGGGTCTTCGATTTCGGCCGCAGCACGCCCGGGAGCACGACCTTCCGCTTCAAGGCGCAATGGGGCGCCGAGCCGACGCCGCTGCCCTGGTACTACCTGCCGGGCACCGGCGATCTGCCGGAGGTCAGTCCCGACCATCCGAGGTTCCGCCTGGCAGTCCGGGCCTGGCGCCATCTGCCGCTGGCGCTGGCCAACCGGCTGGGACCGCTGATCGCGCCGAGCCTGCCCTAGCTGGCGCCCCGGCTCAGGCGGCGGCCCGCAGCTCGTGGCCGAGCAGGTGCCGGAACAAGGCAAGCTGGCCCTCGGTGGTCGCCTGCCAGGAGAACTGCTCGGCGTGGCGCCGCACCGCCGCCCGGTCCGGCGGCTGGGCCAGCATCGCCCGGATCGCGCCGGCCAGGGCGTCCGGGCTGCGCTGGTCGACCAGCCGGCCGGCGGCGGGCGTGGTCACGATCTCGGGCGTGCCCCAGTTGCGGGTCGCGATCACCGGCGTGCCGCAGGCCAGCGCTTCGAGCAGGACATTGGGCCAGCCCTCCCGGCTCGAGGCCAGGACCAGCAGATCGGCCGCGTTGTAGAGCGTCGCCAGCTCCTCATGGCCGACCACGCCCAGAAACCGCACCCGGTCGCGCACGCCCAGGCTCTCGGCCAGGCGCTGCAGCCGCGCCCGTTCCGGGCCGTCGCCGGCCAGGACCAGCTCGACGCCCGGCAGGCGGGCCAGGGCCTCGACCACCAGATGGTGCCCCTTGCGCTCGATCAGATGGCCGACCGAGGCGAGCGTCGGCCGCTCGATCCCGAAGCGGCGGCGGGCGGCACCGCGCGGCTGCGGCTGGAAGGTCTGCAAATCGACCCCGTTGCGCAGGACATGGACCCGCTCCCGGGGTGCCCCCAGCGCCATCAGCGGTGCTGTCAGCGCCTGGCAGACCGTGATCGAGGCGTCGACCCGGCGCGCGGTCGCCGCGATCAGGCGGCGCACCAGCGGATAGCGCTCGGGGTAGAGGTTGAGATCGGTGCCGCGCGCGGTCACCACGACCGGCTTGCCCAAGGCCTGCGCCAGGAGAGCGGCCGCGACCCCGTCCGGATAGTAGACATGGGCGTCGATCAGATCCGGCTCGAACTCGGGCAGGATGTGGCGCCGGACGTGGCTGAGGAGGCAGCGATAGAGCAGCCAGGGTGCTGCCAGCATGCCGGCCTTGGGGATGTGGCCGTAGCGCGGATGGCTGATCGGGATGCCATGGCGCAGCTCCACCGCTGGCACCCGGGCGAGCGCGCCCAGCCGGCCGAAGCGCTTGCTCGGCGAGGGGAACCACGGCACCGGCGCCACCACCCGCAAATCGACCGCCCGGGACATCGCCAGGTGGCGCAAGCGGTTCTCGATGAACACGCCGAAGGTCGGCGCCTCGCGATTTGGGTAGAGGGTCGTCACCGAGAGAATCTTCACGGGCTGGCCGCTCCTGGCAAACACCCGGCATGGCCGGCGTACTTCAATTTAAAGTCGAACATCTTTATCATATAATTCATGTTAAAGTTGTCTATTCCCAATCCGCCGCCGGCCGCTATCGGGGTCACGATCGAGCCGCTGCCGGAGCTGGCCGGGCTGCAGCCGCTGTGGTGCGCGCTCGAGACCCGCGCCGAGGCTAGCTTCTTCCTGTCCTGGCATTGGATCGGCCCCTGGCTCGCGACGCTCACCCGGCCGCCTGCCCTCCTGGTCGCGCGCCATGCCGGGCAGGTGGTGGGGCTGGCGCTGCTCCGGGTCCGCACCCTGCTCCGCCATCGCTTCTTGCCGGTGCGCACGCTGTTCCTGCAGCAAACCGGCGAGCCCGATCAGGACGTGGTCACGATCGAGTACAACGACATCCTGGCAGATGCGGCTTTGGCCGATGCGGTCCGGCGGGCGGCGCTGGAGCATCTGCTGCGCGAAGGTGTGGTCGCCGGGCAGCGCTTCGACGAGCTGGTGCTAGGCGGCATCACGACCGCCACTGCTGCCAAGCTCGGCGCTCTGGGGCGGCCGACGCGCGAGCTGGCCGCCGCCGGCTCGGCCCAGGTCGACTTGGCGGCGCTGCGCCAGAGCGGCCAGGGCTATCTCGCCACCTTGCGGCCGAACTGCCGCGCCCAGATCAGGCGCAGCCTGGCGCTCTATCGGCGGGCCGGGCCGCTCAGCCTGGAGCGGGCGCGCGATCCAGCCGAAGCGCTCGACTTCTTCGCCGCCGCAGGAGAGCTTCATCAGGCGCGCTGGACCGCGCGCGGCCGGCCGGGGGCCTTTGCTTTTCCGTTCTACGTCGCCTTCCACCGCCGCCTGATCGCGGCCGGCCAGCCGGCGGGCGTGGTCGAGCTGGCGCGCATCCGGGTGGGCGCGACCCCGATCGGCTATCTCTACAATTTCTGCTATCGCGGCCGGGTCTACCATTATTTGAGCGGCTTGCACTACGAGCCCGACAACCGGCTGAAGCCGGGCCTGGTTAGCCACGTCTTGTGCATCGAGCGGCACCTGGCGGAAGGCATGCAGGTCTACGACTTCATGGCCGGTGACCAGCGCTACAAGACCAGCCTCGGCCAGCCCGGACCGCGGCTGGTCAGCATCGTGCTGCAGCGGCCCAATCTCTGGCTCGCGGCCGAGCGGCCGCTGCGCCGGCTGAAGCAGGCGCTGGCCCGCAGCGGCTGAGCCGTTGCTAGCCTTGCTGCTCCAGCAAAGCCTGGACGATCCGGCCGCTCGCCTGGCCGTCGCCATAGGGATTATGCGCCCGGCTCATGGCGCGATAGGCCGCCGGATCGTCGAGCAGCCGGCCGGCCTCGGCCAGAATCCGTTCGGGATCGGTGCCGACCAGCTTCGCCGTGCCGGCCGCCACGCCCTCCGGCCGCTCGGTGGTGGCCCGGGTGACCAGGACCGGCTTGCCGAGCGCCGGCGCTTCCTCCTGGATCTCGCCGGAATCGGTCAGGAGCAGATAGGCGCGGCTCATCAGATAGACGAAGGGCAGGTAGTCCTGCGGCGGCAGCAGATGGATATTGGCGATGCCGGCCAGCGCCGCCGCGACCGGTTCTCGCACCTGCGGATTGGGATGGACCG
The DNA here is from genome assembly GCA_902826935.1 of uncultured Alphaproteobacteria bacterium. Taxonomy (GTDB): domain Bacteria; phylum Pseudomonadota; class Alphaproteobacteria; order Geminicoccales; family Geminicoccaceae; genus CADEGR01. Next base: position 17,373 of record CADEGR010000029.1, read on the forward strand.
GGTAGACGATCTCGACATCCGGCCGGGCCGCCAGTCGGCGGAGCGCTGTGCAGATCCGCTCGATGCCGCCCGCGAAATTCTCGCGGCGATGGCCGGTCACCAAGATCAGTCGGCGGTCCGGCGACAGCCAGCCGAACTGGGCGGCAAAGCCCCGCTCGAGCGCCGGGTCCTCGGCGAAGCGTGCCTGGAAGTGGCGAAGCGCATCGATCACGGTGTTGCCGGTGACCAAGACCGAGGCCGGCGGCGCGCCTTCGCGCAGCAGGTTGGCGCGCGCCTCGGGCGTGGGCGCGAAATGGAGCGCCCCCAGCACGCTGATGCAGCGCCGATTCGCCTCCTCCGGGAAGGGCTGGCCGAGGTCGCCGCTGCGCAGGCCCGCCTCGACATGGGCGACCGGGATGCGGGCATAGAAGGCGGCCAGCGCGGCGGCAAAGGCGGTCGTGGTGTCGCCCTGGACCAGGAGCCAGTCGACCGGCCGGGCGGCCAGGACCTCGGCCATGCGCGGCAGCACGCGGGTGGTGATGTCGGTCAGCGATTGGCCAGGCGTCATCACCGCGAGGTCGATCGAGGGCGCGATGTCGAACAGGGTCAGGACCTGCTGCAGCATCTCGCGATGCTGGCCGGTCACGCAGACCGACAGCTCGAGCGCCGGCTGGCGGGCCAGAGCCTTGATCACCGGCGCCAGCTTGATCGCTTCCGGCCGGGTGCCGAACACGGTCATGACATGCATGGACGGCAGTTCCTGTGGGCGGCACGGGGGTGGGCATGACCCGGCCAGCGTTGGCAGCCCGCCCGAGCCGGCGGGGCGCGCTTCCGATAGCGCGCGGACCGGAGCTTGTCCAGCCGGCGCACCGGGACAAGCCAGGGTTGTAAAGCCGCCGATACAGCCCGCGGCCGCGAGTGTCGGCGCATTTTACGGACCGCGGCCGGCGCGGCCCTACCGTTTTAGTCAACCCTTTGGCAAGTCAGCACTTTAGCCATGAGCGGCATGCTGGCACTAATATTGCAGTTGAATTATACGATAGGCTTTGATCTCAAAGGTTCTGTACCATGCAGCTGTCCTACCGTCGGTTTTTCGGAAGTGCGCTGGCCGCGCTGATCGGCGCTGTCGCCGCCGCTTCGCCGGTCCAAGCCGCGTTCACCCTGTCGCTCAGCGATGGCATCAATCCGAGCATCACGGTCGCCGACGAGGTGGCCGGCGACGCCAATCTCGGCACGCCGGGCTCGGTGGTCGCGATCCGGAACATCGGCGCCTGGAGCACGATCGTCTCGACCGGCACGTCCAAGCCCGAGTTGGGCGGGCCGTCCCTGATCGACCTCAACTCCTCCAACACCAGCCGCGGCCCGGGCACGCTGACCCTCGAGCTGGTCGACACCAATTTCCTCAACCCGGCATCGGGCTTGGCCTTCCGGATCGGCGGCACGACCGACGGCACGGTCTCGTTCGAGGCCTTCGTCAACACCGCCAACGCCGATCCCTTCCTGGGCACCAGCATCACCGGCGGGCCGGTCTCGACCTTGCCTGGCCCGGCCTCCAAGCCGTTCCTCGCCGACCGCCTGTTGTCGCTCGATCTGGATGGCACGGTGCCCTATGCGCTCGGCATCCGGGTCACCACGGTCCATACCCGCAGCGGCCGGAGCATCACCAGCTTCGACGGTGCGATCGTGGCAGTGCCGGAGCCAGGCACCCTCGGCCTGCTCGGCACCGGCCTGGTCGCGGCCGGCCTGCTGTTCCGGCGCCGGCAGCAGCCGGGTGCCAGCTGACCGATCTCTTCAGCCCGCGCCTTCCGCGGACGGCGGCCTTCGGGCCGCCGTTTTGCGTTCTATCTCTTTAAAGTTGCTTTAATAGATCTTCATACTCTCAAAACGTTAATAATCCTTGACCTGATAGGTTTATGATCCTATAGAAGGACAGCTTTCATGCCCTCTGCTTCGCCGGCGGCGCCGCTTTGGCGCCGTGCCGCTTCGCTGCACCGCCCAGGGAGCCTGCGATGACCAGCGCGATCGACCCGACCAAGCCCGCCGATGGGCTGCCCGCCTCCAAGGCCGAGCTGCGCGCCAATCTGCAGGCCGCCAAGGCCGAGATCGAGGCGTTGCAGACGGAGCTCGTGGCCCAGGGTCGGCTCACGATCAGCAACCGGACCAGCGCCACCGTCACGCTCGCGACCCTCGACGAGCGCAGCTACCTCGTGCTGCAGGCCGGCGTCGCCAGCCTGGCGGTGCCGACGGGGCTGGCGCTGGGCGCCATCATCAACGGCGTCAACGAGAGCGGCGGCACGGTCGCCGTGGTCGCGACGCCGGTCGGCTCGACCCAGTTCGCCGGCCCGACCGCGATCCCCAACGACGTGCCCTTCTCCCTGATCAAGACCGCCAGCACCAAGGTTCGCATCATCGTTGGAGGCTGACCATGGTCGTGGCTGCAGGCTATCTCGGCGCCCTGATCGGCGCGCGCAAATCGTCGACCAGCGGGCTCTTGCACAGCATCACGCTGGCCGACACCAGCGGCGGCGGCTCGACCGGCTTCTTCCGGCTGGGCCTGGCCTTCACCAAGGGCGACGTGCCGAGCGGCAGCCGCCTGAAGGTGCAGCTGCCCGATGGCACGCCGGTCCGGGCGGCGCTGCTGGAGCCCAGCCGCTGGTCCGACGGCTCGCTCCGGCATTGCGTGCTGGCCGGCGAGGTCGTGGGCGGCGTGATCGGCCAGGTGACCTTGCAGGTGAGCGCGCAGGCTGGCAGCCAGCCGACCAGCGGCCTCGATCCCTGGGCCTATCTCGCCGCCAACAGCGACCTGCGGGTCGAGATCAGCGCCCATAGCGGCTCGCAGAGCGGCGCCCTGCCCGATCGCAGCTATCGCCTCAACGCTGCCGCCGCGGTCACCACCCGCCGCCGGCTCCAGGCCGACACGGCCGTCTGCCTGCGCCTGTTCGCCTGGGGCCATCCGAGCGGCGAAAAGCATCTGATGTGCCTGCACTATGTCGATCTGTGGCTGGCCGCCAGCGGTGCCGTGGCCGCGATCGAATGGACGCCGGTGCTCTCGCAGCATTGGTGGATCGACAATCCGTTCGGCGACGGCGCCCAACCCAAGGAGCTGCGCAGCTACGCCGCGAGCGTCCGGGACGGTGCTGCCACGCTTGCCAGCTATGCCGGCCTCGAGCATGCCTATTACTGCCAGTGGGCAGCCCTGCGCACGGCCGATGACGACCAGCACGCCAAGCGCTTGTGGCTGTCCAAGGGCACCGCCATGCCGACCTTGGCGGTGACCTACAGCCTGGCCAGCAAGCAGCGCATGATGCGGGCTGGCTACCTGCCGCCGCTTGATCAGGCGACCAGCTACAACGTCACCTATGGCGCTGCCTACGAGCCGCTCGGCCTGAACAACCATCGGGCCGCGATCAACGGCACAGGCGGCTATCCCGGCCGCGGCCTGATCACCAACATGGATTCGGTGGCCCTGGTCAACCAGACGCCGGCCAACTGGCGGGTGGCCCGGGTCAGCGCCCAGGCGACGCTCTCGGTGCATCATCACATCAAGGACCATCGCGCGGCCGGCGGCGATGTCAGCCTCGGCCTGATGCCGCTGCCGATCACGCGCCTGGGCGCCCAGAGCTATCCGGGCCTGGCCGCCGAGACGATCGCGGTCACCGGCACCGGCGCCACCTTGCCGGACGTGGCGCCGGTCGGCGGCAGTGGCGCCTTCAGCAACTGGGACGACGCGCACCACACGGTCTACGCCTATTTCATGGCGTTCATCGAGGGCGAGCGCTATCTGGCCGACGCCGTGCTCGACCAGTATGGCTACTTCCTGCAGGCGGCGAACTGGGACGGCTTCGGCCGCAACCCGCCCCATGTCTGGGGCCTGGACGCGCCGCGCCGGGACCTCACTGGCATCCCCTACACCAGCCAGTTCTTCGGCGCGATCGGGCTCGGCCACCGCCAGGAGCGCAGCTATTGCTGGACCCAGCTGAGCTGGGATCACGCCTATGCGCTCTTGCCGGACGGCGACCGCCATCTGCCGTACTTGCGCAACCTGATGGACAATGCCAGCACGTGGCTGGCCCAAAGCGCCGGCTTCTTCCCGGCCAGCAACCTCGCCTTCGGCGGCTGGTGGTTCCGCAACCCGCCGGCGCTGAACGTCTGGATGCAGTCGCTGACCTCGCTCGCCTTCATGCGCCATCAGCTCCTGACCGAGAACGGCCATGCCGGGCACGGCACGGTGATCGGGCTGATCAATAAGATGCTGGTCAACCTGTTCGACCATCATCCCTACGCGCTGCACGAGGCGGTCCATGCGGTCACGACCGATGACACGGTCGCGCTCGCCTTCCTGCCGCCCAACGAGATCTTCGTCCAGCACCAGCCGGACATCGTGAACAGCGTGCTCACGCTCAGCAACAACAAGCGCCTGCTGCCGCAAAACGGCGACCAGGTGATGTTCACCCAGCTCCTGGATCAGGTGCCGCCGCCCCAGGTGGTGGTCGGCCAGCGCTACTACGTCGTGCAGCAGGCCCAGGTGAACGCCACCACCGCGACCTTCCGGATCGCGGCCACGCCCGGCGGCGCGCCGTTGACGCTCGGCGACGTCGCCAATTGCCGGACCCTGTTCAAGATGGCGGCCTACAGTCAATTCCCGGTGATCGGTGCTGGCGGCTCGCCGATCCCGGCCGACGACGAATTCATGTTCATGGCCCAGGCCGCTTGCGAATATGCCTATGGCAGCGGTCGAAGCGAGCTGCCTTTGACTAAAATTCAATCAATTAGAGCGTTTACATCACCCAAGACATTTAGTAATTTCGCGAACTGGAACTTCGACGGCGACATCATCCGCTCGTAGCAACTCAGCCCATAGCGCCAGACTTGACGACGCTCGCAAGCGTGGGCGCGCGAGCCCTACTGCTCGACCGATAGGGAGACCCATGGCGACGACCGGACCGCTGGAGGCCGCCTTCAAGACCGGCCGCGGCAATTGGCAGGCCTGCACCCTGCCCCTCCAGACCATGCTTGACGCGGCCCAAGGCTGGGCCGACCGTTTGGCCGGCATTGACCGCCCCTGGCTATGTTGGAGCGTGCATTCCGACTGGTCGCTGCTGCAGCAGCGCCTGGTCGCCTCGGTCGGCTGGACGCCGGTCGTGGGCTTCGACCCGCGCTTCGGCCGGCCCGCCACGATCGCGGCGGCCGTGCCGGTGGACTTCAACGAGCAGCTCGGCCTGCCGGTGCTGTTCCCCCATTTCGTCCTGGAGTTCGCGTTCCTGTTCGCCAAGCGGCTGGCCTTTTGGCACTCGGATCTGCTGCTCCGGCCATCGGACATGGCGAATTTCGCGGAACAGTTCGCCGCCCTCGAGGATGGCGAGATGGCGGCGGTCCGCTCGCCCGGCGGCTGGCGCGGCTGGTTCGCGGGCCGGACCCGGCGCTGCTGGGAGCTGCTCGGCTGCACCACGCAGGGCGCCTCGCGCGATCAGTTCGAGCGCGGCTGCGGCTGGTGGATGCATTTCGAGCATCATCCGAACTTCAGCGGCCCGCCCGGCTTCCATCCCCATTGGGAATATGGCTGCGGCATCTGGCACTGGCGCAGCCAAGGCGGCCGCGTGCACGATCTGAGCGAGCGCCACGTCGCCTATGGCCACTTCTCCCGGACCCGCAATGCCGCCTACGAGGCCAGCACCGCCAACAACGTGTTCCGCAATCTGAACCGCGACATCATGCAGAACTACAAGCTGACGGATTGCGCCCACGAGCTGGGCCTGTCCGCCTACTTGTGAGCGGCTGGGCCAGCATGAGCCGGCTGCGGCGCTTCCTCGCCAGCCTGCAGGGCGCGCCCGCGCTGGCGGCCGCCCAGAAGGCGGCGGACACCCGGGCGCTGCAGATCCTGCAGCGGCTCGATATCGGCCTGGACTTCGTGCCCTGGACCCGCTCGGCGATGCGGCCGAGCACGGTCGTGCATATCCTCAACGACATCGCGATCAACCGGCGCAGGGCCATCCTGGAGCTGGGTGCTGGGATCTCGACCCTGTATCTGGCCTGGGCGGCGCGCCGGCATGGCGCCAGCTTCCTGTCGATCGAGGAGGATGAGGGCTGGGCCGGCCAGGTGGCCAGCTACCTGACCATGGCTGGCCTCGCCGCCAACGCCCGGCTGCTGGTCTGCCCGCGGCTGGTCACGACCGGCGGCAGCAGCGTCGGGCGCTGGTACGATCCGCAGCTGGTCAAGCAGGCCCTGGGCGACCAGCGCTTCGATCTGGTCGTGATCGATGGTCCCGCCGCCTTTCGGCCCGGCGACGGGCAGGCGCGCGGACCGGCCCTGGACCTGCTGCACGATCATCTGGCGGAGCGCTGCGCGCTCTTCCTGGACGACGCCGTGCGGCCGGGCGAGCGCCAGATCGTGGCCGAATGGGCGCGCCAGCTGCAGGTGACCGCCCTGGTCGACGAGATCGAAGGCGGCCACGCCTACTTCGCACGCGGGCCGCGCTTCTTTTCGGCCAACTGACGGTCCCTTAGTCGACACCCGGCAGCGGTGCCCGCTGCCGCAGCCATGGCCGCGGCAGCGCATCGCGCAAGGTGCGCTCCAGGCCCGGCGGCTGGCCGGCCAGATACCAGGCGAGCGCGATCGAGGCGAGGTAGATCGCGGCACAAGCAGCGCCCTTGGCCAGCAGGACGGGGAGCGGATCGCCCAGCCGCTCGAGGCCGAGCCAGGGCACCAGCAGCAGCATTGCCAGCCCGGCCACCGCCGGCCGCCAGAGAACGCCAAGGATCGCCGGCCAGGTGACCGAGGTCGCCAGGCAGAGTGCCGCCAGGATCGGCGGCCAGGCGAGCGCTGCCGCGATCGTGGCGCCGATCGGCACGCCGGCCATGCCCGCCAGCCAGGCGCCGGCGCTGACCGCCACCAGGAGCAGCCCGCCCCGCAGCCACATCAGCGCCGCCGCCAGATGCTCCCGGCCAAGTGCCACCAGGATCTGCGAGCTGAGCAGATGGTTCAGCGCCGCGATCAGGCCATAGACCGCCAGCCACTGGAAGATCGGGATCGCCGCCAGCCATTGCGGGCCCAGGCAGACCTGGACCAGCTCGCGCGCGACCAGCACCAAGCCGAGCGCGATCCCGAAGCATAAGGTGGCGAGCGTGCCGACCATCGAGGTGAAGGCGATGGCCAAGGCTTGCGGCTGGTCGCGCAGCCGGACCAGGTTCGGATACAGGCCGCGGCCGCTCGCGACCACCACCTCCTTGGTCAGCATGGCGGTGATCTCGGAGGCCAGATTGTAGACGCCCAGATCATGGGGCGCGCCGACCCGGCCGGCGACCACCACGTCGACCTTGTCGGCGAACCAGCGGCCGATATTCATCGGGATCACCGCCAGCGAGAAGCGGCCGTACGCGCGGGCATGGGCGAGCGAGAAGCGCGGCCGGTAGGGGTGCGCCAGATAGCTGATCGCGACATTGGCGCCGGCGGCGGCGATGCTGGCATAGACCAGCGCCCGGTAGTCGCCAAGCAGCCAGGCCGCGAGCAGCGTCAGCAGGAAGGCGGCGAGGCGCTGGCTCAACAGGAAGCGGCTGTCGGCGGCAAAGCGCAGCTCCCTTTGGAAATGCACCACGCCGATGTTCTCGAAGCCCTGGATCAGGGCGACCAGGCTCAGGAGCTGCATGATCGCCACCACCCGCGGCTCGCGGAAGTACCAGGCGGCAGGCTCGGCGATGGCATAGGCGAGCAGCGCGATCGCGACGCCCTGGAGGATCTTGACCGTCCAGGCGGTGTCGGCCTGGGCGCGGTCCTGGGTCGCGCTGCGGATCAGGAGCAGACCGGTGCCGAGCTCGGCGAAATTGGTGATCAGGCTGATCGCCAGCCAGGCCATCGCAACCAGGCCGAAATCCTCAGGGGTCAGGAGGCGCGCCAGGATCATGGTGCTGAGCACGCCGATGGCGCGCATCGCCCAGCGCATCAGCAACGTCCAGGCGGAGCCCTTGAGCATGGACCGGTAGGCCTGGCCGGGCATCAGCGGGGCGCAACCGCCAGCATCGACGGATCCTCTTCTGGTATTGCGTAACCAGAGAAATTCAATCTAGAAGTTATGCAACCTTAAGTTTTGCAGCCGCCCGGCGCAAGCCTTCGGCGGGGTCGCTGGCAGGCTTGCAGGCGACCGGCGGCGCCCTTCGCTTTTTGAGGATCCGACAGCATGACGCCAAGCATCTGCGTGCTCGGCCTTGGCTATATCGGTCTGCCGACCGCGTCCTTCCTGGCGACCAAGGGCTGCCAGGTGATCGGCGTCGACATCTCGGCCGGCGTGGTCGACGCGATCAATCGGGCGGAAGTGCCGATCAAGGAGCCGGAGCTGGATGTCCTGGTCCGCTCGGCAGTCCAGTCCGGCAATCTCGTGGCGCGCACCCAGGTCGGCCCGGCCGACATCTTCATCATCGCCGTGCCGACCCCGATCCGGCCGGACAAGTCACCGGATCTGAGCGCGGTCGAGGCGGCGGTGGCGGCGATCGCGCCGCATCTGGCGCCCGGCAATCTGGTGATCCTGGAGTCCACCTGCCCGGTCGGCACTACCGACGGGCTGGTCGCAGGCATCCTGCGCCAGCACGACATCGAGGTCGGCCGCAGTGTCCATCTGGCGCATTGCCCGGAGCGGGTCCTGCCCGGCCGGATCCTCACCGAGCTGGTCCAGAACGACCGGATCGTCGGCGGCGTCACGCCCGCCTCGACCGAAGCGGCGGCCGCGTTCTATCGCCAGTTCGTGAGCGGCGAGGTGCTCGAGACCAGCGCGCGGCTGGCCGAGATGGCGAAGCTCGCCGAGAACACCTTCCGCGACGTCAACATCGCGCTCGCCAACGAGCTATCGATCATCTGCGACCACGCCGGCATCGACGTCTGGGAGCTGATCCGCCTCGCCAACCGCCATCCGCGGGTCGCCATCCTGAAGCCGGGCCCCGGCGTGGGCGGCCATTGCATCGCGATCGACCCGTGGTTCATCGTGGCCCAGGCGCCGGAGCATGCCCGGCTGATCCGGACCGCCCGCCAGGTCAACGACGCCAAGCCCGACTGGGTGCTGGCCAAGGTCCGCGACAAGGCGGCGCGCTTCAAGCACCCGACCATCAGCTGCCTGGGCCTGACCTTCAAGGCCGACGTCGACGACCTGCGCGAGTCGCCGGCGTATCAGATCGCGCGGCGCCTGCAGCAGGAGGAGCTGGGCCAGATCCTGGCCTGCGAGCCGCATCTCGACCGGCTGCCCGAGCTGCCGCTGGTCGGGCTGGAGGAGGCGATCACGCTCGCCGACATCATCCTGGTCCTGGTCGATCACCGGGAGTTCCGCCGGCTGCAGCCGCATCAGCTGCAGGAGAAGATCGTGATCGACACCCGCGGCCTGCTGCGCTGAGCGGCCGCCGGCGGAGGCCGCCTCAGCCGCGGGCGCGCCGGCGCAGGCTGGAGCGCCAGCCGGGACGGCGCGGGGCCGCCGACGGCGCAGGCGCGCTTGGCTCAGGCTCGATCATCGCGAGCAGGCCGGTGGTGCGGCCGGCGTCGCCGACCCGGTCATTGCGCCAGGCCCAGGCGAACAGCACCGCTAGGCCGATGAACTGCAGGACCAGGAACACGCTCTCGACCATCGGCTGTCCGCTCGCTCCTAGTGGGGGCCCTGCCGGCTGATGCGTGACGCCCTGTTCCTGCTCGGCTTCGTGCCGCTGCCGCTCTTGGCCCTGGCCTCGCCGTGGCTAGGCCTCCTGGCCTGGGGCTGGATCGCGTTCCAGCAGCCGCACCGCGCCTTATGGGGCTTCGCCGCCGACCTGCCCTACAATCTGATCATCGCCGGCGCCACGCTGCTCGGCTGGCTGCTCAGCCGGGAGCGCAAGGCACCTCAGCTCGATCTGACCAGCCTGCTGCTGCTTCTATTCGGCGCCGCGATCGCCCTGTCAACGACCTTCTCCCTGGCGCCCGAGCTGTCCGCCAAGCCCGCCAGCGAGTTCGGCAAGAACCTGGTGTTCCTGCTGCTGCTCGCCAATCTCCTGACCACCCGGGCGCGGCTCCACGGCTTCGTCTGGCTGCAGGCCTTCTGCCTTGGCTATTACGGCCTGATGGGTGGCGCCCTGTTCATCCTGACCGGCGGCCAGCACAACTTCACCGGCCCGAGCGGCACGGCGATCGGCGATCGCAACAACCTGGCGCTGGCCTTGCTCCTGGCCGTGCCCTTGATGAACTACCTGCGCCTGCACAGCCGGCAGCGCTGGCTGCAGCTGGCCCTGATCGGCGCCATGCTGATGACCGTGCTGGCAGTGCTCGGCACCTATTCCCGCGGCGGCTTCGTCGGCCTGTTGGCCATGGGCGCGGTGCTGTGGTGGCGCAGCCGGCGCCGCCTGCTGGCCCTGGCTGCGATCGGGCTGGTCGCCGCCAGCCTGGCCGCCGTAGCACCCGACAGCTGGAAGCAGCGCATGGGCACGATCGAGCAGGCCCACGAGGTGGACAATTCCTTCAAGCTGCGGCTGCAGAGCTGGTACGCCCATCTGAACGCCGCGCGCGACCGGCCGCTGGTGGGGGCGGGTCCCTACGCCCTCCAGACCGCGCCGGTCTACTTCCACTACGCGCCGGATCAGGACGTGGTCGCGGTGGTCAACGACCGGCCGCGCGCGGCGCATAGCATCTACTTCCAGGTCCTGGGCGAGCTTGGGCTGACCGGCTTCCTGCTCTATGCCGGCCTGCTGCTGACCGCGGCGCGCAATGCGCGCTGGGTCGAGCGGCACAGCCGGGCGCGGCCGGAACTCGCCTGGCTGCACGATCTGGCGCGCATGCTGCAGGCCAGCCTGGCCGCCTTCCTGGTCGCCGGGGCGGGGTTGTCGATGGCCTACTACGACTACTTCTTCGCCCTGACGATCGTCCTGGCGGCCCTCCGGCGCAAGCTGGCGGCGGTCCTGGCGGACGCGCCAGCGGCCGGCCATGAGCCTCTGCACCGCTGGTCGGCCGGGCGCGTCCAGCCGGTGCGTCGGTTGTAGATTCTCTACCTAAAGCTTATTGATATTTACTGTAAAAAACGTCATAGTTGTATCATGACGATGGCCCTATCAGCATGATTGTGATGGCAGCCAGTCCCGGCGCAGAGCGTCCGGCGGCTGACCGACGATGGGCGGTCGCACAACCATGATCACGGCCGAGGGTGAGCTCGACGGCGAGCCGGAGCCGGCTGGCCAGGCCGCGGCCGGCCCGGGGCTGCGCTGCCTCCTGGTCACGTGGTATTTCCCGCCAGCCAACACCGTAGCCGCCTTGCGGCTCGGCAAGATGGCGGCCTATCTCGAGCAGGCCGGCCATGAGCTGACCGTGCTGACGCCGGAGCCAGCCGGCGCCGACCGCTCGCTCCCGGTCGAAGTCAAGGCCGGCACGGTCCTGCGCACGCCCTATCTCGATCTCGACCGCCATCTCACCGGCCGGCCGCATCGGGGCGGTGACGCAGGCCTGGCCGGATCGAACTCCGGCCAGGTCTGGCAGAGTGCCCGGCGCCGGCTCGGCCGCCTGTATCGCGAGGTCGTGCTCTATCCCGATCGTCGGGTCGACTGGCTGGTCTCCCTGCTGCCGGCGCTGGCCCGCCAGCTGCGCCGCCAGCGGCCGGATCTGATCATCGTCAGCGGTCCACCCTTCTCCACCTTTCTGGCGGTGGCGCTGGCGGCCGGCTGGCATCGGCTGCCCTGGCTGGCCGAGCTGCGCGATCGCTGGACCGACGACCCCTATGGCCAGCCGCCCCGCTGGCGGCAGCAGCTGGATCGCTGGCTGGAGCAGGCGGTGCTCCGCCGTGCCGCCGGCATCGTCACGGTGTCCAGCCGCTGGTCGGACTTCTACGCTGACCGCTACGGCCTGCCGACCGAGACCGCGATGAACGGCTACGATCCAGCCGACTTTACGCAGCAGGCGCCACCCAGCCCCGGCCTCCCGCTGCGCCTGCTCCATGCCGGCACGATCTATCCCGGCCGGCGCGATCCACGCGCCTTGTTCGAGGCGCTCCGCCACCACGGCTTCCGGCCGGACGAGGTCCAGGTCGCCTTCTACGGCCGCGAGCTGGCCGAGATCCGGGCGCTGACCGAGGCCTATGGCCTGGGCGCCTTCATCGAGATCAAGGACGCGGTGCCATATCGCCAAGCGCTGGCACTGCAGCAGCAGGCCGACATCCTGCTGCTGCTGCAGTGGAACGATCCGGCCGATCGCGGCAACGTGCCGGCCAAGCTGTTCGAATATCTGGCGACCGGGCGGCAGATCCTGGGCCTGGGGCCGCTAGATGGCATCCCCGCCCAGCTGGTGGCCGAGCGCCAGGCCGGCCTGTTCTGCAACGAGCCAGCCGGAATCGCCCGCCAGCTGCGCAGCTGGATCGAGGCGAAGCGGACCACCGGGCAGGTGGCGCCACCGCCAGCCAATGCCGCCGCCGGTCTCGATCGCGCCAGCCAGTATCGCCGGCTGGAGCGGTTCTGCCAGGCGGTGGTCCGGGAGCGTCAGGCGAGCGCGGCGCCGCCGCGCCCGGCGCTGGCGGAGGTCCTAGCCAGCCCCCGCTTCGCGCCGGTCGAGGCGGCACTGGACCGCCCGATCCTGTCCGTGATCATCGACACCGAGGCCGAGTTCGACTGGTCCGGCCGCTTCGCCCGGGACGGCCATCGCACCGACGCGATGCTGCAGCAGGAGCCGGCCCAGGCGATCTTCGCCCGCTACCAGGTCACGCCGACCTATCTGATCGACTACCCGGTCGCGAGCGATCTCCAGGCCTGCGCGATCCTGGCCGACTTTCTGGCACGTGGCCGGGCCGCGCTCGGCATCCAGCTGCATCCCTGGACCAACCCGCCGTTCGCGGAGCTGCTCTGCCGGCGCAACTCCTTCCCCAGCAGCCTGCCGGCAGCCCTCCAGGCGGCCAAGATCGAGCGCCTGATCGAGACCGTGGAGCGCAATCTCGGCCTCGCGCCGAAGATCTTCAAGGCCGGCCGCTATGGCTTGGCCGATCCGACCGCCCGGCTGCTCGAGCGCTATGGCGTGGAGGTCGACACCAGCGTCGTGCCGTTCACCGATTTCAGCGCCGAGGGCGGCCCCAGCTTCTATGGCTGCCCGGATGCGCCCTTCTGGTTTGGCTGGCAGCGGCGGCTGCTGGCGCTGCCGGTGACCCGCAGCCTGTGCGGCCGGCTGCCCAAGCCGCTGGCCGGCGCCCTGGTGCCGCTGCTGCACAGCCCGTGGGGCGAGCGCTGCCACGCGCCCGGCATCTTCGCCCGCGCCGGCTTGGTCGACCGGCTGACGCTGACCCCCGAAGGGCTGGAGCTGGCCGACCTGCGGCGCCTGACCCGGACCCTGCTCGCCCGCGGCCAGCGGATCTTCACCCTGCTCTTCCACAGCCCCTCGCTGGCGCCCGGCAACACGCCTTACGTCCGCGATGCCGCCGAGCTGGGTCAGTTCCTCGGCCGGATCGAGGGCTATCTGCGCTTCTTCACGGAGGAGCTGGGCGGCGAGAGCCTGGATGCGCTGGCTCTCAAGCAGCGGCTCGAAACGGCAGCACCGGCAGCCAGCGCGCTTGGCCAGCGCGCGCCGGCGCTGACCCGCTCGCCGGCGCAGCTCTCCTAGTCGCCGATCGGTACGCTCATGGTGCACGCCCGTGTCCCCGCCGCTACCGTGCCGCCGGCCTTCGCGCTGTCGGTCGACGTCGAGGAGTATTTCCACGCCTGGGCGCTCTCGCCGGTGATCAAGCGCGCCGACTGGTCGGCTTGGCCGTCGCGGGTCGAGGCGCAGACCGAGCGCACGCTGGAGCTGCTGGCGGCGGCCGGCGTCAAGGCGACCTTCTTCGTGCTCGGCTGGGTCGCCGAGCGCCAGCCGGCGCTGGTGCGCAAGCTGGTGGTGGCCGGCCATGAGCTGGCCAGCCACGGCTATCACCACGACAAGGTGGCCGACCTGACCCCGGCCGAGTTCTTCGAGGACGTCCGCCGGACCCGGCTGCTCCTGGAGGACCAAAGCGGCGTCGCCGTGCTGGGCTACCGCGCCCCATCCTTCTCGATCGACCAGCGCTGCTGGTGGGCGTTCGACTGCCTGGCTGCCGCCGGCTACCGCTACAGCTCCAGCCTGCATCCGATCCGCCACGACCATTACGGCATGCCCGATGGCCCGGTCTCGCCGTTCCAGCCGACCCGCTCCGACTTCCTCGAGCTGCCGGTCGCGACGATCGAGCTATTAGGCCAGCGGGTGTCCTGCGCCGGCGGTGGCCACTTCCGGATGCTGCCTTATGCCTGGTCGACCTGGTGCCTGAACCGCCTGGCCGGCCATGCCGGCCGGCGCGCGATCTTCTACTTCCACCCCTGGGAGCTCGACCCTGGCCAGCCGCGCGTGCCGGGCCTGCCCTGGCGCTCGCGCCTGCGCCACTACACCCGGCTGGAGGCCATGGCCGGCAAGCTCGAGCGCCTGCTCCAGGCCTATCGCTGGCAGCGCATCGACCAGCTGTTCGAGCTGCGGCCAGCGACCCGGGCCGCGGCATGAGCGCGAGCCTGCCCGGCCGCCTGCGCGACGGGCCGTGGCTCCGGGCGTCGCTCGCCTTCGGGCTGCTGACGGCGCTCCTCATCGCCGCCACCTTCGACACGCTGCAGAGCATGGTCACGGTCTGGCACGCGACCACGACCTACCATCACTGCTTCCTGGTCCTGCCGATCAGCCTGGCCCTGATCTGGCGCCGGCGGGCGCGCCTCCGGCGCTATCTGCCGCACCATTCGCCGGCAGCGCTGCTCGGCCTGCTCGGCTTCGGCGCGCTCTGGCTGATCGGCCTGGCCGGCGACCTCAGGCTGTTCCAGCATGTCGCCCTGATCGGCCTCCTGGTCAGCCTGTTCGTCGCCGTGTTCGGCAGAGGCATCGCGCGCGAGATCCGCTTCCCGCTCGCCTTCCTGGCCTTCATGGTGCCGGCCGGCAACGTCCTGATCCCTCACTTGCAGAGCTTCACGGCGGAGTTCGCCGTGCGGCTGCTGCGCCTGGCCGCGGTGCCGGTCTTCCAGGACGGCATCATGATCGAGACGCCGGCCGGCGTCTTCGAGGTCGCCGAGGCCTGCGCCGGCGTCCGCTTCCTGATCGCGAACATGATGGTCGGCGCGCTGTTCGCCCATCTGGCGCTCAGCGGCTGGCGCAAGCGTATGGCCTTCCTGGCGGTCGCCGCCGCCTTGCCGATCATCGCCAATGGCCTGCGCGCCTTCGGCATCATGTACCTGGCCCAGCTGACCGGCCACGCCCAGGCCGCGAGCGTCGATCATCTGCTCTATGGCTGGATCTTCTTCGCGCTGGTCATGGTCGCCTGCCTGGCGCTCGGCAGCCGGTTCGCCGATTGGCCGGTCCTGGTCCAGGATCCCGGCCCCCGCCTGATGCCGATCCGGGCACCCTGGCGCGTGGTCCACATGCTGCCGGTCGTCCTGCTCCTGGTGGCACCGCAGATTTACGCCCGTACGATCATGGCCAGCGGCGCCAAGCCGTTCGCCAGCGACCCAGGCAGCATGCTGGCGCTCGACCTCGATTGCCTGAAGGGCCCGCCGAGCACTGCCGACTGGAGCCCTCGCTTTGCCGGCGCCGATGTCACGCTGGCAGAGAGCCTGGCCTGCCGGGGCCAGACCGTCGATCTGTTCGTGGCGCTCTACGCCCGTGAGACGCAAGGCGTCGAGCTGGTCAACCACGCCAACCGGCTTGACGACGGGGTCACCTGGAAGCGGGTGGCGAGCGGCTGGTACGACCCCAAGATCGCCGGCCTGCCGGCCAAGGTCCGGCTCGAGCAGCAGCGCGGCCCAAACGGGTTGCGCGTGGTGCTCGCCTGGTACTGGGTCGGCGGCCATGTCACGGCGCAGGCCTGGCAGGCCAAGCTCTGGCAGATCGGTCGCACGCTGACCGGCCGCGCAGCACCGGCAGCCCTGATCGCGCTGAGCGCGCCGGTCGAGGACGTGCCGAATGCCACCTTGGCGACGCTGCGGCCGCTGCTGCGCCAGCATCGCGAGATCGAGCGCTTTCTGAGCGCGCTCGCGGCCTCCTAGACCCGGCGGCGGAGGGCTTCCATGCGGGTGCTGCACATCCTCGATCACGCGCTGCCGACCCAGGACGGCTATGTCTATCGCACGCTGGGCCTGCTGCAGGGCCAGCGGGCGCTGGGCTTCGAGACCTATCATCTGACTTCGCCGCGGCAGACGGGCCAGCCGGCGCCGACGGCCGGCGCGAACGCGCTGCGCTTTGCGCCGACGCCGGCGGTCGGCGCCGGCTGGCCCGCTGGCTTGGGCGAGCTGGCCGAGATGCGCGCGACCGCGCGCCGCCTCGACGCCTTGTGCCGCCGGCTCCGGCCGGACCTCCTGCACGCCCATTCGCCGCTCCTGAACGGCTACCCGGCGCTCTGGGTCGGCCGCCGGCGCCAGCTGCCGGTGGTCTACGAGATCCGCGCCTTTTGGGAGGACGCCGCGGTCGAGCAGCGCAAGCAGACCGCCTGGGGTGCTCGCTATCGCGCGACGCGGGCGCTCGAGACCGCCTTGTGCCGCCGGGCCGACGGCGTCGTCACGATCTGCGAGGGCCTGCGACGCGACCTGATTGCGCGGGGGATTGCACCCGACAAGCTCACCGTCGTGCCGAACACGGTCGATCTGCCGGCGGCGCTGCCGGATCCGGCCGCCATTGCCAGCACCCGTCAGCGGCTCGGGCTGGATGGCTGTCTGGTTCTGGGCTTCATCGGCTCGTTCTATGACTATGAAGGCCTGGCGCTCCTGATCGGCGCCCTGCCACGGCTGCTGGCGGAGCACGGGCGCCTGCGCCTGCTGCTGGTGGGCGGCGGCGAGCAGGAGGCGGCGCTGCGGGCGCAGGTCGCGGCCCTGGGCCTGGCGCGCCAGGTGATCTTCGCCGGCCAGGTGCCGCACGGCCAGGTGGCGGCGCTCTATGGTGCCATCAATCTCTGCCTCTACCCGCGCCTGCCCTGCCGCCTGACCGAGCTGGTGACCCCGCTCAAGCCGCTGGAAGCGATGGCCCATGGCCGACTGGTGCTCGCCGCCGACCTGGGTGGCCATCGCGAGCTGATCACGCCCGGCGAGACCGGCCTGTTGTTCACCGCCGGCCAGGTTGATGCGCTGATCGAGTGCGTCGATGGCGCGCTCAAAGCGCCCGAGCGCTGGCCGGCGCTGCAGGCGGCCGGCCGCCAGTTCGTCGCCGCGCGGCCCTGGCCGACGGTGGCCGCCGCCTATCGCACGCTGTTCGAAGCCGTGGCGCGCCGCGGCACCGCCCGCGCGCAGCCCGATGCCGACGCGGCCGCGTCGCATCTGGGCGCCGTCTTGGCCGATCCGGCCGATCTGTCCAGCCCGCGTCCATGAGAAGGACCACCGCCCCGATGTCCTGCCTCGCACCGACCTTGAGCGACCTCGAGCATACCTTTGCCGACAAGTACATGCGCCAGGACGGCCTTGGCTGGGGGCCGCAGCTGCGGCGGCGCTTTGCCTATTTCACGCCCGACGACTACTACGAGGCGCTGGTCGACAAGCTGGTCCGGCCGGGCTGCCGCTGGGCCGATATCGGCTGCGGCCGGGACCTCTTCCCGGCCAATCCGCGCCTGGCCGGGCGCCTGGCCGAGCGCGCCAGCCGGGTGTTCGGCATCGATCCGGACCCGGGCGTGCTGGCCAATCCCTTCCTGACCGATCGCTACCACGGCCGGCTCGAGGATTGCCCGACCGAGCTTGGCTTCGACGTGGTGACCTTGCGCATGGTGGCCGAGCACATCAAGACGCCCGACCAGGCGGTGGCGCGGCTCGCCCGGCTGACCCCGCCGGGCGGCGTGGTCGTCGTCTACACGCCCTATCGCTGGTCGATCGCCAGCCTCGCCGGCCAGCTGATCCCGACCCGCTGGCACCCGTCGGTCAAGCGCATCCTGCGCCAGCCCGAGGCACCCACGGCCGGCCCCGCCTACTACCGGCTGAACACGCGCCGCGACCTTGGCCGCCATTTCGGCCGCCATGGCTTCCAGGAGCTGCTGCTCAAGAAGATCGACGATTGCCGCGTGACCGGCGCCTATAAGGCGCTGAACCAGGTCGAGCTGAGCCTGCAGACGCTCTGCCGGCGCCTGCATCTGGCCTATCCCGAGAGCTGCCTGATCGGCGTCTACCGCCGGCTCTGAGGCGCGCTCTCCCTACCATAGCCATAGTTGCCGTACTGGGCGGCCCGGTCGGAAAAGACCGCGCGGTTGAGCAGCAGGCTGACCCGATCGATCACATGCTCGAGCAGGTCGAGCGAAGCGGCGATCTGCCGGCGATTCGCCATGCCGGCACCGACCACCAGGACCACCTCGGTGGCATGCGGCACCAAGGCGGCCGCCTCGGTGGTGGCCAGGAGCGGCGGGCCGTCCAGGACCAGCACGTCATGCTCGCCGGCGTTGGCCATGCGGCTCAGGAAGTCGGCCATCGGCCGGCCGCCCAGGAGGCTGGCCGGCGCCACCGTGGCATGGCCGGCCGGCACGATGGTCAGCGGCAGCTGGCTGACCGGAATCTGGATCTCCAGATCGTTATCCAGGGCACCGGTCAGGCGGTCGAACAGGCCGGGAAAATCGGGCGCGTAGCCGAACACCACTGGAATGCTGGGCTTGGCGAGATCGGTATCGATCAGCAGCACCCGCAGCTGATCCTCGATCGCCAGGCTGAAGGCCAGATTGATCGCGCTGAAGGTCTTGCCCTCGCCGGGATTGCCGGAGGTGACCAAGACCGTCGGCGCCGTCGCCTCGGGGCGCGGCTTGCGCTGGAAGAAGTCGAGCCGGCGGAACAGCCGCCGCTTGACCGCGCTGAAATCGCGGGCGAGATCGCGGCCGAGCCGGCTCGGCGTGATGAAGCCCAGCTGCTCCAGATGATCGAAGTCGAGCGCGATCTTCCCTGGCCGCTCGCTGGCCGAGGCGGGCGCCGCCTTGGTCCAGGGCGGATTGACATAGGCCGAGGCCGAAACGCTGTCCTCGCGACGATAGTCCCAAACCAGAGCCATGGCTGCTGCAGCTATCCGAGCAATGAGGGGAAGTGGCCAAGGGTTGCGGCCGCCTGCGCGGCGCGCAGCTGAAAGGTCAGCCAGAGCAGCAGGAACAGGCCGAGCAGCAGCATTGCCCCGCCCGGCAGGCCGTATTGCCGCAGCACCGGCGGCAGATGCGCGTCGTCGCCATTGGGTCCGCCGACCTGGGCGACACCGCCCAGGACCGGCAGATCGAACTCGCGGGCCAGGGTCTGGCTGGTCAGGAAGCTTTCGCTCGCCATCTGGCGCGCGATCGCGAAGGCCGCGCCGCCGGCCAGCCCGAGCAGCAGGACGGCGGTCAACAGGATGCCGCGCGGCGGCCCGCTCGGGCGCAGCGGCACGCTCGGCGGATCGACCACCCGGTACTCGATCCGGCTGGTGTCGGTATCGAGATCCTTGGCGAGATGGGCCGATTCGCGCCGCTGAATGAGCTTCTCGTATTGCGCCAGGAGGACATCGTAGTCGCGGTTGAGACGGGCGCGATCGGCCTCGATCTCGGGCGTCTGCGCGACCTTGCCGGCGAGCTGGTTCTGCTCCTCGCGGGTCAGCTGAATCCGCCGCTGCAGGTCATTCAGCGAGACCTCGACGACCTGCAGCTGGTTGCCGAGCTCGGCGCGCACGGGATTGGTGATCCGACTACCATCGCCGCCGCGGCGGACCTCGGCGCTGGCGCGCGCCACGGCCGCGCGCAGGGCGATCACGTCGGGATGCTCGTCGGTATAGATCCGCTGCTTGTTGGCGAGATCCTGGCTCAGCGACTGAAGGCGCAGCTGGGCGGGCGACAGGCCGCCCAGCGTGGTCTCGCCGACGCTCACGGTCTTGGGCGTCTGATCCAGCTGCGCCTTGATCTGATCGCGCCGCCAGGTCGCGGATTCCAGCTCGGCCTGCAGCTGGCGCAGCTCGGTCTCGGTCTGCTCGAGATTGCGCAGATTGCGATCGACCCCGCCCAGCTCCTCGGCATGCGCGCGCCGGAACTCGGCCAGCTTCAGCTCGGCCGCGCGCAGCTTGCCTTCATAGTCGGCGATCTGCTTGTCGATGAAGGCGCGCGCCGTCTCGACGTCGCGCTGCGAGTGGCCGAGATTCTGCTCGACGAAGATCTGCAGGATCGTGTCGACCACCCGATAAGCGAGCTGCGCGTCGCCCGCTGTGTAGGTTAGCTGGAACAGATTGGGGCCGGAGTTCTTCAGCTCGATCGCCTTGATCAGGCTCTGCATCAGGTCCGCCCGCTCGAGATCGCCCTCGACCGTGTAGTCGAGGTCGGTCCGGCGCATCAGCTCCTCCATGTTGGGCACGGAGAGCAGCGTCTGGCGCATCATCTGAACCTGCCGGTCGAAGTCCGGCGTGACTGCCAGGTCCTTCATCAGCGGGCCCAGGATCGTCTCGGTGTCGACGAACAGCCGCGCCGTCGCGGTGTAGCGATCGGGCAGCATGGCGATCATCACCCAGCCGGCGAGACAGATCAGCCAGGCGGCTGCCAGCGCCGACCAGCGATGCCGCCACAAGGCCGCGAGATGCGGCTCGATCAGATCCTGCAGATGCGGCATGGCTCGCTCCGCGCCGCTAGAGCAGGCTCTTCGGCACGACGATCATGTCGCCTGGCCGGAGCTTGGCGTTGGCCTCGATATTGCCGTCGCCGATCAGCTCCTGCAGGCGCAGCCGGTAGATCGTCTCCTGGCCGCTCACCTTGCGGATCAGCTTGGCGTCATTGCCGGCCGCGAACTCGGTCAGGCCCTCGGCCGCGACCAGGACGTCGAGCACGCTCAGATCCGGCCGGAACGGAATGGTGGTCGGCCGCTTGACCTCGCCGATCACCTTGACGGTCTGGTCGGCATAATCGGCGAACGACGCCATGACCACCGATACCTTGGGCTGCTTGACGAAGCGCTGGAGCGCCGCCTCGATGTCGCGGGCGAGCTTGGTCGGCGTCCGGCCGGCCGCCGGCATGTCCTCGATCAAGGGGATCGTGATCCGCCCATCCGGCCGCACCGGCGCCGTGACCGACAGCTCCGGCGCCTGCCAGACTGAGACCTGCACGGTGTCGAGCGGGCTGATCACATAGTCCGGCGTGGCGCCGATCTCGTCCGCGGCCAAGGGCGGCGGCGGTGGTGGCGCCACCGCGCCGCAGCCAGAAAGCGCCGCCATGCCAGCGAGCAGCAGCCCGCCGCCCAGCCTCAGCCCGATCCGTTCCTGCCGCCAGCCTGTCATGCCCAGATCACCCAAGAATGCTTGTCCGCTCGTCAGTCGCTGGCGCCATCCACCCGCCTCGCCTGCCATCGCCCAAGGTCACCGCGCGCCGAAGCCGCTGAGCGCAATCCGCGCGGTGTGGAACAGGATCAAAAGGTCCAGGAAGGTCGAATGGTTCTTGATGTAGTAGAGGTCGTATTCGAGCTTGACCTTGGCGTCCTCGACCGAGGCGCCGTAGTGGTAGTTGATCTGCGCCCAGCCGGTGATGCCCGGCCGCATGCAGTGCCGCTCGGCGAAGAAGCGGATCTCGCGGGCCAGCTCGCGCGTGAACTCGGGCCGCTCGGGCCGCGGCCCGACCAAGCTCATCTCGCCCTTGAGCACGTTCATGAACTGGGGCAGCTCGTCCATCCGCGAGGCCCGCAGCAGCCGGCCGACCCGGGTGACCCGGTGGTCGGCAGAGCCGGCCCAGCGGGCGCGGCCATCGGCTTCCGCATCGGCCCGCATGCTGCGGAACTTGTAGATCTGAAACAGCTGGCCGTTCAGCCCGACCCGGTCCTGCCGGTAGAGCACCGGCCCGCGCGAATCCAGCTTGATCGCCAGCGCGATCAGCGGCAGCAGCGGCAGGAGCAGCGAGACAGCCAGGGCGCTCACCAGAACATCCACCAGGCGCTTCAGGCGCTTGCGCCACAAGGCGCGGCGGAAGCCGGGCGAGAAGATCAGCCAATGGGGATCGAGGAGGTCGAGATTGATCCGGCCAAGCTCGCGCTCGAGGAAGGAAGCGGCGTCAAAGATCGCGATGCCGTTCAGCCGGCAGGAGATCAGCTCCTGCTCCGGCAGGGGCCGATGGCTGGCATCGCGCGCGATCACGATCTCGTCGATCCGCTCGGCGGCGACGAAGGCGGCGAGGCTGCCCGGCAGCGCCAGAACCTTGCCGGTCGGCAGGCTCGGCGAGCGGTGGTCGTGGTCGTAGCTGACGAAGCCGCACAAGCCGCAGCCGGCGGCCGCACCCTGGCGCAGCGCCCGCCACAGGTCGGCCGCCTGGTTGCCCGCGCCCAGCACCAGCGTGCGCGGCTTGAGCCGGGCGCGCAGGCTCGGCAGCTGGCGGCCGGCCAGGCGCAGGAGGAAAGCCAGGAAGCAGCCGGCCAGCACCGGCCCCGCGATCATGCCGAGGGAACCACCGGCGCTCGGCGCGAGCTGCCGGCCGAGAATGATGCAGGCAACGCTGGCAATGGCGCCTAGGCCCAGGCGCCAGGCCATGGTCGGCACGTTCTGCCAGGCGCTCCGGTCGTAGCTGCCGATCGCCATCAGGCAGAGCAGCATCATGCCGACCGGCATGAACACCGACTGGGCGAGATCCGGCCGGCCGAAGCCGCCATCGACCAGCATGGTCTCGGCAAACAGCAGGAAGACGAGACAGAAGATGGCTGTCTCGATCGTGGTCAGAACGACGGTGATCCGACGGATATGATGCCCAAACAGCGTCATCGCCGACCCTCGTACCGCGCCCGCCTAAAAACTATAAAGCGAAGACGCTTTGATTAAGAACAACCTTAAGGAGCATAGAGGCGCAAAGAACACGAAATTTTCGCTAAAGTCAATGAGGATATACTCTTAACACATACTCAACTTAAAGGTTTATG
>CADEGR010000030.1:0-10353 GCA_902826935.1 uncultured Alphaproteobacteria bacterium
CTAGCGCGCCTTTTGGTCTTGCCGCTCTCAACCTAGCCATGTTGGGCAGGCCGCGCCACGCGGATTGGCCGCGGTCAGCTTAGCCGCCAGCTATGACCTAGCCCGCAGCGCAGGCAGCGGGCCGTCCCGGCCGAGCCGATTGCGGGCGGCTGCTTTTCTGCTATCATATTACAAAACGTTGGACATTCGATCTGGCGGCGGGAGGCACAGGCTGAAGCCGACATTGAGGCGACAGGGACGGCGGCGCAGCGTCCATGGCCAGATCGTGGAGGAGCTCGGACGGCGGATCGTCGCCGGCCGGTTTCCCCCTGGCAGCGTGCTGCCGACGGAAGGGGACTACAGCTTGCAGCTGGCGGTGAGCCGGACCTCGTTCCGCGAGGCGATCAAGATGCTGGCCGGCAAGGGCCTGGTCGAGTCGCGCCCCAAGACCGGCACGCGCGTCCGGCCGCGCGCTGACTGGAACATGCTGGATGCCGATGTCGCGACCTGGGTGTTCGAGACCGGCCCCAGCGCCAGCGTCGGCCGGGCGCTGTTCGAGTTCCGCCAGGTGATCGAGCCGGCCGCCACGGCCCTGGCGGCCGCCCGGCGGACGGGTGCCGACATCGAGCGGATGCGGGTCGCCCTGGAGCAGATGGCGGTGGCGACCGGGCGCGAGGATTGGGTCGCCGCCGATCTCGGCTTCCACCAGGCGATCCTGACCACCACCGGCAACGAGTTCCTGATCTCGATCGGCCACCTGCTGGCGCCGGGCCTGCTGATGAGCTTCAACCTGACCAATCTCGATCCCCGCAACCGCCATGAGGCGCTGCCGCAGCATGAGGCGGTGTTCGAAGCGATCGTCGCCGCCGATGCCGAGGCCGCCCGCGCCGCCATGGCGGGCCTCTTGACCTCGGCGCTGGCCGATCTCGAGCAGGCCCTCGACGGCCTGCCGCCGGCGGCGCGCGAGGGCTAGCGCGGCAGGTGAGGCCGCGGCGGCTGACCCAAGGATGTTCAACCAACCCCGAATGGGTGGACCAAGGAGGCTTGAAGGGATGAAGAAGCTGGTGATCGCGGCGATCGCGCTGGGCGGCACGGTCGCCGCCGGCGCGGCAGTAGCCGACACGTCGGCCAAGAAGATCGCGCTCTCGAACAACTATGCCGGCAATTCCTGGCGCCAGGCCATGCTGGAGAGCTGGCAGAAGGTGACCTCCAAGGCGGTCAGCGACGGCGTGGTCGCGGCCGCCGATGCCTTCACCACGGCCGAGAACCAGGCGACCGAGCAGGCGGCCCAGATCCAGAACCTGATCCTGCAGGGCTACGACGCGATCGTGCTCAACGCCGCCTCGCCGACCGCCTTGAACGGCGCGGTCAAGGAGGCTTGCGATGCCGGGATCACGGTCGTGTCCTTCGACGGCGTGGTCAAGGAGCCCTGCGCCTGGCGGATCGCGGTCGACTTCAAGCAGATGGGCAAGGACGAGGTGACCTACGTCGCCCAGAAGATGCCGAACGGCGGCAATCTCTTGGAGATCCGCGGCCTCGCCGGCGTGTTCGTCGACGACGAGATCAGCGCTGGCATCCATGAGGGCGTCGCCGAGAACGCGCAGTTCAAGATCGTCGGCTCGGTCCATGGCGACTGGGCCCAGGACGTGGCGCAAAAGGCGGTCGCCGGCATCCTGCCGAGCCTGCCGGAGATCGCGGCCGTGGTCACCCAGGGCGGCGATGGCTACGGTGCCGCCCAGGCCTTCAAGGCGGCCGGCCGGCCGACGCCCTTGATCATCATGGGCAACCGCCAGGACGAGCTCGCCTGGTGGCAGGAGCAAAAGGACGCCAATGGCTACGAGACCATGTCGGTCTCGATCGCGCCCGGCGTGTCGACGCTCGCCTTCTGGGTCGCCCAGGCGATCCTCGACGGCAAGGAGGTGCCGAAGGATCTGGTCGTGCCGTTCCTGCGGATCGACCAGGACACTCTGGCCGAGAGCCTGAAGACCACGCCCGTCGGCGGCGTTGCCAATGTCGAATACAGCCAGGCCGACGCGCAAAAGGTGATCGAGGGCGCGCAGTAGCCGAAGCGGGCGGCTGCTTCATGGCGGATCCGGCCAGCCCGGTCGTGCGTCTGGACGGCGTCGAGCATCGCTTCGGCGCCGTCCGCGCGGTCGCCGGCGTGGATCTGGCGGTGGCGGCGGGCGAATGCCTGGGCCTGGTCGGCCATAATGGTGCCGGCAAGTCGACCCTGATGCATGTCCTGGCCGGCACGCTCCGGCCCGATCAGGGCGCGCTCGCGGTCCAGGGCGAGGTGCTGACCGGCCGCTACGACGTGGTCGTGGCGCAGCGCCAGGGCATCCGCTGCGTGTTCCAGGAATTCTCGCTCTGCCCGAACCTGACCGTCGCCGAGAACGCGCGGATCCTGCATCCGGCGCTGACCGGCTTCGGCTGGCGGGCGCAGGCCGGCCGGCTGATTGGGGAGGCGCTCGATCGGATCTTCCCCGGCCACGGCATCGCTGCCGGCGATGTCGTGGGCGACCTGTCGATCGCCAAGCGCCAGATGGTCGAGATCGCGCGTGCCTTCACGGTGACCGACGTGCCGGTCCGCCTGGTCATCCTGGACGAGCCGACCTCGTCCCTGGATGCCATGGTCGCGGGCCAGCTGCTGGCCTTCGTGCGCAGCTTCACCGCGTCCGGCGGCAGCGCCATCCTGATCTCGCATCTGCTGGGCGAGATCCTCGGCACGGCCGATCGGATCGTGGTGCTGCGCGATGGCCAGGTGGTCGCGACCCGCCCGGCCGCCGAGTTCACCCGCGACAGCCTGGTTGCGGCCATGGGCAGCGTCGCCAAGGCCGAGCCCGGGGCAAGGCCAGCGGCCGCGGCCGGCCGGGCAGGGACCGGCGCCCGGATCCGGGCGCAGCCGGCCCGCCAGACCGATGGCCAGGAGCTGGTGGTCCATCCGGGCGAGATCGTGGGCCTGGCGGGCCTCGCCGGCCACGGCCAGACCGACATGCTGCTGCAGCTGTTCGCCGCCGCCGGCCGGCGCGGTGGCCGGACCCTGGTGGCCGGCGAGGTGGCGCTGGTCGCCGGCGATCGCCAGGCGGACGGCATCCTGCCGCTCTGGTCGATCGCCAAGAACATCACGATCAGCTCGCTCCGCCGGATGACCCGCTTCGGCCTGATCGATCCGGCCGCCGAGCAGGCGCTGGCGAGTGAGTGGCAGGCGCGGATCCAGATCCGCACGCCCGACCTCGAGCACAACATCCTCTCCTTGTCCGGCGGCAACCAGCAAAAGGCCCTGTTCGCCAGAGCGCTCGGCTCGGCCGCCTCGATCCTGCTGATGGATGATCCGATGCGCGGCGTCGATATCGGCACCAAGCAGGAGGTCTACGGCATCATCCGCGCCGAGGCCGCCAAGGGCCGCAGCTTCGTCTGGTACACCACCGAGATGGACGAGCTGGCCCATTGCGATCACGTCTATGTCTTTCGCAACGGCCGGATCGTGGCCGATCTGGCGCGCAGCGAGCTGGCCGAGGAGAAGGTGCTCCAGGCCTCCTTCGCCGAAGCTGCGGCATGACCGCCGGCCTGCTGACCCCCCGCGTCCTGCGCAGCCTGCTGCCAGCCTTGTCGCTGGCCGTCCTGCTGGTGGCGATCTTCTATCTGCAGCCGCGCGCGATGAGCTATTTCGGCATCAATCTGTTGCTCAACCTCGCGGTGCCGATCGCGCTCGCGACCCTGGCCCAGATGTTCATCCTCACGGTCAACGATCTCGACCTCTCGATCGGCAGCTTCGTCAGCTTCGTCGCCTGCATCGCCGCCACCTGGCTGAGCGAGATGCCGCTACTGGGCATATTGGCGCTGCTCGGCTGCATCCTGGTCTATGCCCTGCTGGGCGCCCTGATCTATCTGCGCGACCTGCCCTCGATCGTGGTGACGCTCGGCATGTCCTTCGTCTGGCTGGGCCTGTCGGTGCTGCTGCTGCCGACCCCTGGCGGCACCGCACCCGGCTGGCTGCAGGCGCTGATGAAGCTGAAGACGCCCTTGGTGCCGTTTTGCGTGATCGCCGCGATCGTGATCGGCCTGGTCGTGCATCTCGGCCTGATGCGCTCCGCCCATGGCGCGGTCCTGCGCGGCGCGGGCGGCAACCCCAAGGCCGTGGCGCGCGCCGGCTGGTCGCTGCTGCGCATCAAGGTCACGATGTTCGCGCTGGCCGGCTGCTTCGGCGTCCTCGCCGGCCTGGCGCTGGTCGGCCTCACCACCTCGGCCGATGCCAATATCGCGCTCCGCTACACCCTCCTCTCGATCGCTGGCGTGATCCTGGGCGGCGGCGAGTTCGTGGGCGGGCGGGTCTCGCCGATCGGCGCGGTGATCGGCGCCATGACCTTGACGCTGGCCGGCTCGTTTCTGTCGTTCCTGCGCCTCTCGCCGGATTGGCAGATCGGCGCGCAGGGCGCCATCCTGATCCTGGTCCTGGCGTTGCGCATGCTGATCAACCGGGCGGAGGCGCGCCGCTGATGGCGGCCGAGCCCGCCTGGCAGCGCCTGCTGGCGCAGCCCTGGCTGTGGTCCTATCTGGCTGCCGCCAGCGTCTGGGCCGCCACGATCGCCTTCACCCAGGGCCAGGGCGGCGGCCAGGTCCTGACCGCCGCCTTCACCTTCGCCGCCTTCTTCGTGATCGTCGGCATCGGCCAGATGTTCGTGGTGACGCTGGGGCCTGGCAATGTCGACCTCTCGATCCCGGCCACCATGACCTTGGCCGGCACGCTCGCCATGCGGATCATGGATGGGCACGAGGCCCTGATCCTGCCGGGCCTCGCCTTGGCGCTCGGCTGCGGCGTCGTGATCGGTGCCATCAACTACGGCCTGATCCGCGCCTTGCGCATCCCGCCGATCATCGCGACCCTGTCGTCGAGCTTCCTGATCCAGTCGACCGCGATCTGGTACAATCGCGGCATCCGGATCAAGCCGCCGCCGGCCTTGGCCGAGTTCGCCACCGCCCAGGTCGCCGGCGTGCCGGTCCTGGCGGTCGGCGTCATCCTCTTGACCGTGCTCATGCACGTCCTCCTGACCCGCACCCGCTACGGCCGCGCCGTGCTCGCGATCGGCCAGAATCAGCGAGCGGCTGGTCTTGCCGGCATCCCGGTCGACCGCATCCGCCTCGGCACCTACATGCTGTGCGCCACGCTGGCCGGCTTGTGCGGCTACGTCCAGGCCGGCTTCGCCGGCGGAGCGGCCCTCAACATGGGCGAGGAATATCTGCTCGCCTCGATCGCGGTCGTGGTCATCGGCGGCACCTCGGTCGCCGGCGGCAACGCCAATGTGCCGGGCCTGTGGGGCGCTGCCTTGTTCCTGTTCCTCCTGGTCACCATGCTCAACACCTTCGGCCTGGGCGCTGGCATCCGCCTGGTCATGACCGGGATCATCATCATTGCCGTCATCATCGCGGCCAGCGGCCGCCAGCGCGCGCGCTGAACCTGGGGAGCAGCCAGCACCATGGCCTTGGTTGGCGACAGCTACGACTATGTCGATCCGCGCTTCTACCGGCTGACCGTGCCGACCGCCGAGGTCGAGCGGCTGTTCGACGGCTGCCGCTGGGCCGAAGGGCCGGTCTGGTTCAACGATGGCGGCTATCTGGTCTGGAGCGACATTCCCAACCGCCGCATGCTGCGCTGGCTGCCGGACCAGGGCGTCTCGGTGTTCCGCGCGGATTCCAGCTTCGCCAACGGCCATACCCGCGACCGCCAGGGCCGCCTGGTCAGCTGCGAGCATGGCACCCGCCGGGTCACCCGGACCGAGCCGGATGGCAGCATCACCGTGCTGGCCGACCGCCATGACGGCCGCCGGCTGAACTCGCCCAACGACGTCGTGGTCAAATCCGACGGCTCGATCTGGTTCACCGATCCGACCTACGGCATCATGTCCGACTATGAAGGGCATCGCGGCGAGCCCGAGCAGAGCGGCTGCTTCGTCTACCGGATCGATCCGGCGACCGGGGCGGTCAGCATCGCCGCCGACGACTTCGCCATGCCCAACGGCCTGGCCTTCTCGCCCGATGAACGCCTCCTCTATGTCGCCGATTCCGGCCTGAGCCACGATCCCGCCGGGCCGCACCACATCCGCGCCTTCGAGGTCGGATCCGACGGCAAGCTCGCCGGCGGCCGGGTCGTGGTCGAGGTCTCGCCCGGCGTGCCGGACGGCATCCGCTGCGACATCGAGGGCAATATCTGGTCGAGCGCCCAGGACGGGGTTCACTGCTACACCCCCGAGGGCACGTTGCTCGGCAAGATCCGGGTGCCGGAAATGGTCGCGAACCTGACCTTCGGCGGGCCCAAGCGCAACCGCCTGTTCATCACCGCGACGCGCTCGCTCTATTCGGTCTTCGTTGCCACCTCCGGCGTCCAGGCGCCTTGACCGGCTGGCGCCGTCTGACCTTTGACCAGCCGCGTCCGATCTCCTATGACCCGCGCTGGATGATCGGCTGCGAAGGATGGGCGACGGCATGAGGGAGCGGGTCGAGCGGGCGGCGGCATTGCTGCTGGAGGCCCGGCAGAGTGGGCAGGCGGTGCCGATTGGCGCCTTCGGCGCCGAGCTCGCCGGACCAGACGAGGCCTATGCCGTCCAGGCCCGGGTCGCGGCCGAGCTCGGCCCGATCGGCGCCTGGAAGATCGGGGCGCCCGCCCCCGATGCCGTGCCCAGCTTCGCGCCGATCCTGGCGGCTGATCTTTGCGCCAGCCCGGCGACCTTCGCGCCCGGCCGCTGGCCGGTGGTGGTGCTCGAATGCGAGCTGGCCTATCGACTCGCCTGCGACGTGGCCCCAGGCGAGACCGTGCCCCTTGAGCGGCTGATCGATGCGGTGCTGCCGGCGCTGGAAATCGTGGCCTCGCGCATCGACGGCAATCTGGACGCGCTGCCTTATCTCAAGCTGGCCGACAACCAGGTGAATGGCGCCTTGGTGGTCGGGCCGCCGACCGCCGGCTGGCAGGCCCATGATCCGGCCGCCCAGGTGATCGAGCTCGCGATCGGCGGCCGGATCCTGACCCGCTCGACGGGCGGCAACGCCGCCGGCGACCCGCGCCGCCTGGTCGCCGCCCTGGCCGCCAAGGCCAGCCGCCATTGCGGCGGGCTGAAAGCCGGCCAGATCGTGACCACGGGCGCCCTGAACGGCGTCCATCGGATTGCGCCGCCTTGCCGGATCGAGGCGCGCTATCCCGATCTCGGCAGCGTGATCGTTGAGTTTGGCTGAACGGCGGGCCGCCGGACCGGCGGCCGAGGCGAGGCTGGTGGGGTGGTGGGCGCTACTGGGATTGAACCAGTGACCCCTACGATGTCAACGTAGTGCTCTCCCGCTGAGCTAAGCGCCCACGCCGACGTTCCTAAGACCATTTGCCGGGGATTTCAACCTCCTCGCGCGCCTTGGTGGGGGCTGGCGTGGGCTTGTCGCCGAAGGGCGCGCTGTGCTGTCATGGGACAGCCTCGAACGAGACAGGATGGCATGACTCCAGAGTTCGGTCCGCCCATCGCGATCCAGCAGCCTATCGGCGGACTCGTGCCCCTGGTGGTCTCGTCGCCCCATAGCGGCCAGGTCTATCCGGCCAGCCTGCTGGCCCAGATCAGGGTCCATCAGGCCCAGCTGCGCCGGCTCGAGGATTGCTGGGTCGACCAGCTGATGGCGGCAGCGCCCGAGCACGGCACGCCGCTGCTCGCCGCCCGCTTCGCCCGCGCCTATGTCGATGCCAACCGCGAGCCCTTCGAGCTGGATGGCGAGCTGTTCGCCGGGCCCCTGCCGGCCTTCGTCAACCTTGCCTCGGTCAAGGCGCGCGCCGGCCTGGGCATGATTCCCAGCCGGATCGGCGGCCATGCGATCTATCGCGGCCGCTTGCCCTTCGAGGAGGCGGAACGCCGCGCCCGGCTCGCTTATTGGCCGTTCCATCAGGCGCTGCGGGCGCTGCTCGATCAGGCCCGGCTGCGCTTCGGCGGCGTTCTGCTGCTGGACTGCCATTCGATGCCCAGCCTGACCGCGACCGGTGCGGCCGGCGGCGGTGGCCTGATCGACATCGCCTTGGGCGATCGCTTCGGCCGGAGCTGCGCGCCGCAGCTGATCGAGCGGGCGGAGCGCCTGCTGCGTGGCCACGGCCTGCAGGTCGCCCGCAACCGGCCCTATGCCGGCGGCCATATCACCGCCCATTACGGCCGCCCGGACGAGGCGGTCCATGCCTTGCAGATCGAGATCCGGCGCGGCCTCTACATGGATGAGGCGAGCCTGCGGCCCCATGCCGGCATGGCGCCGCTGCAGGCGGTCCTGGCCGAGCTGCTGCAGGTGCTGGCCGAGGGCATGCGGGGCTGGTGCCGCGCCCGGCCGCAGCCGCCCGAGCCGCTGAGCGAGGCGGCCGAATAGCGGCCTGCCGCGCCGAGCTCGCCGGCACCTTAACCGATTCATCATTTCGCCGGCCGATGATGGCGGAGTGTCGCCCCATCGCACCCTCGCCGGCCGCTGCCGGTCCGCGGTCATGGCGCTGGCTGCCGTGCTGGCGCTGGCGCCGGCGGCCGCGCGCGCCAACGCGCCGAGCGAGGTCTGCCTGGCGCTGGCCAGCCGGATCGAGCAGGCCGAGCGGATCCCGGATGGCCTGGTCCAGGCCGTCGCCCTGGCTGAATCCGGCCGCTGGTGGGCTGACCGCAGCCGCAGCCTGCCCTGGCCCTGGACGGTCGCCTCCGGCACGGACAGCTTCTATCTGCCGGACAAGCCGAGCGCCATCGCCAAGGTCCGGGCGCTGAAGGCGGAGGGCCGCACCAACATCGATGTCGGCTGCATGCAGATCAACCTGCACTATCATCCGGCCGCCTTCGCCAACCTCGACGAGGCCTTCGATCCGAACGCCAACGTCACCTATGGCGCGGGCTTCCTCAAGCAGCTGCAGGCTGAGACCCGGTCCTGGAGCATGGCCACCGCGCGCTACCACTCCGCCGATCCCAGCCGCGGCTATGCCTATCGCGAGCGGGTCTACCGGCTTTGGGACGGCCTGCGTACCGGCGGTCCGCCGCCGGTCGTGGACGAGCCGCTCTGGGCCATGGCCGAGCGCCGCCTGCCGGTCATCATCGGCGGGCCGAGCGCTGCCGGCAGCGGCTCGATCTGGTTCCAGGGCGGCCGGCCGGCCGTGCGCACCCGGCCGGGCGGCATCCCGATCGTGCGCGGCCGCTGAGGCCGCGCCGGCGCCGGACGGGCAGGGCAGGCGCCAGCGGCGCTGGCTAAGGATCTCGCTTGGGTTGCACCAGCCAGCCGGCCCTTTTAAGGTCGGCGCCAATCGTTGTCTGGAGCCACGCCCATGTCCTTCCTCGCCAGCCGCCTCGACGCCATCAAGCCATC
The DNA here is from genome assembly GCA_902826935.1 of uncultured Alphaproteobacteria bacterium. Lineage (GTDB taxonomy): Bacteria > Pseudomonadota > Alphaproteobacteria > Geminicoccales > Geminicoccaceae > CADEGR01. The sequence goes on from CADEGR010000030.1 coordinate 9,322, forward strand.
GCCGACGATCGCCGTGACCACCCTCGCGCGCGAGCTGAAGGCAGCTGGCCGGGATGTGATCGGCTTGGGCGCCGGCGAGCCCGACTTCGATACCCCCGACCACATCAAGGCGGCGGCGATCGAGGCGATCCGCGGCGGCCAGACCAAATACACCGCGGTCGACGGCACGCCCGAGCTCAAGGCCGCGGTCGCCGGCAAGTTCAAGCGCGAGAACCGGCTCGACTACGGCACCGACCAGATCACGGTCGGCGCCGGCGGCAAGCACGTCATCTACAACGCCCTGATGGCGACCTTGAACCCGGGCGACGAGGTCATCATCCCCGCACCCTATTGGGTGTCCTATCCCGATATGACCTTGCTGGCCGGCGGCACGCCGGTGATCGTGGGCTGCCCCGAGCAGACCGGCTTCAAGCTCAGGCCCGAGGATCTGGAGCAGGCGATCACCCCGCGCAGCAAGTGGCTGATCCTGAACTCGCCCAGCAATCCGACCGGTGCTGCCTACACCGAGACGGAGCTGCAGGCGCTGGCCGAGGTCCTGCTGCGTCATCCCCAGCTCTGGGTCCTGGCCGACGACATCTACGAGCACCTGGTCTATGACGGCTTCGTGTTCCACAGCATTGCTGCGGTCGAGCCAGGCCTGCAGGAGCGCTGCCTGACCATGAACGGCGTCGCCAAGGCCTATGCCATGACCGGCTGGCGGATCGGCTATGCCGGCGGGCCGAAGGCGCTGATCAAGGCGATGGCCATGGTCCAGTCGCAAAGCACCAGCAATCCCTGCTCGATCAGCCAGGCGGCCACGGTCGCCGCCTTGAACGGGGCGCAGGACTTCATAGCCGAGCGCACCGCGGTGTTCCAGGCCCGGCGCGATCTCGTGGTCGAGCAGCTGAACCGGGCGCCCGGCCTGCGCTGCCACAGCCCCGAAGGGGCGTTCTACGTCTATCCGAGCTGTGCCGGCATGATCGGCCGGCGTGGTCCCGATGGCCAGGTGCTGCGGACCAGCGAGGATGTCGGACGCTATCTGCTGGAGCAGGT
>CADEGR010000030.1:10453-16031 GCA_902826935.1 uncultured Alphaproteobacteria bacterium
GGACAGATAGGTGTTGCGCATCCACATGGAGACCGGAGAGGCCTTGCCGAAGTCGAACAGCATGCCGCGATCGGCAGCCAGGGTCTTGCGATACATCAGGCCCTGCTGCCGTTCGGCCGGCGTGATCGCGAGCTCGACCTCGAAGGCGAAGGCGCCGCGGCGGGTTTCGATCGTGAGCTGGCTGGTCGCGAAGTCGACCAGCTGGGCGGTCGCGGCGCCGGCGCCGAGCAGTGTGAGCCAGCCCATAGCCAGAACGAGCGCCAGCCGCCAGTGGTTGAGCAGGCGCGACATCACCACCACAGCTGGCTGAAAACCGAGCACGCCACGACCATGACAACCACCTTCTCGTTGAGATTTTAAGCTCATTCTTCTAAATTCCAAAAGGTTAGAGCGCTGAGCTATTCACCAATTAGCAATGAAATCAAAGTAAGGATGATTCGCGAGGTACGCGGCATTGCCGTGCTGAGCGTCAGGGCGCTGGCCGGGCGGTATCGGCCGACGAGTTTGGCGCAACTTAGCGCAAGGCTGGTCGGTCGAGGAGATGGATTTCGCCGAGCTCAAGGGTCTCGATCCAGAATGGCCCAAGCCCCGTATCTAGCGTGAGCCCGTTGTTGCTGTCAGGATACAGGTCGGAAAGAGGCCATGGCACTAGACGTCCATAATCCGCGCCGGATCGCCTATCCCGCGACCTTGCCCGGCCCGCGCGAAGCCGCGAAGGACGAGCTCGATTGGCTCAAGCTCGGCCGCACGCTGTGGCGCCGCAAGCTGTTCCTGGCGAGCCTGATCGGCATCGTGATGTGCCTGACCGCGGCCTATGTCGGCACCCTGGCGCCCGGCTACCTCGCCGAATCCCAGGTGATGCTCAATCAGGGGCCGAGCCAGGTCGTCGACATTCCCGAGGTCGTGGCGGCGACGCCGCCGGACGAGCAGGGGCTGCAGGGCCAGGTGGTCCTGATCACCTCGCGCAGCATGGCTGAGCGGCTGGTCGACCGGCTCAATCTTCAGCTGCTGCCGGAGTTCAACCCCGCCTTGCAGCAAGGCGAGGGCGGCCTCGCCAGCTGGCTGTCGCCGGCGCGCCTCGTGCCGGTCGCCTTGCTCGACCATCTGCCCAAGGCTTGGGCGGACTCGCTGATCGTCGCCAATCCGGATGCGCAAATGAGCGATCAGGCGCGCGCCACCGTGCTGCGCACCGAGATCGTCGATCGCACCTTGGGCCATATCCAGGCCGCACCGGCCGGCCAGACCACGGTGATCGGGCTCAGCTTCATCTCGGCCGATCCGCAGCTGGCAGCCCTCGGCGCCAATGCCTTGTCCGAGCTGTTCCTGGAAGCCCAGCTCGAGACCAAGCAGTCCGCCAGCCGCCAGGCGCGGGAGTTCCTGGAGCAGGAGATCGTGCGGCTGCGCGCCAGCGTGTCGGCCGCGGAGGAGGCGATCCAGGCCTATCGGCGCAAGACCGGCCTGGTCAATGCCGGCCCCGAGCCGGTCGATGCCCAGCAGATGGCCGGGCTGACCGCCCAGCTGGTGCTCTCGCGCAGCGAGCGTGCCCAGTCGGAAGCGCGCCTGCGCCAGGTCGAGCGGCTGGTCACCAGCAACCCCAATCTCGAGGCCGCGTCGCAGCTGCTGGACTCGCCCAGCCTCACCGCGCTCAGGGCCCGCGAGATCGAGGTCAACGCCCAGATGGCCGAGCTCGCCAACGAATTCGGCGAGCGCCATCCGACCATGGTCAATCTGCGCTCCGAGCTGGCCAGCATCGGCCAGCGGACCAGGGTCGAGATCCAGCAGATCGTCCAGCGCCTGCGCGACGAGGTCCAGGTGCTGCGCTCGCGCGAATCCGCTTTGGCCGGCAATATCGAGGGCCTGAAGGCGCAGCTCGGCACGCTCAATGAGGCCGGCATCCAGCTGGCCGCCCTGGAGCGCGATGCCCAAGGTGACCGCCAGCTGCTCGACACCTATACCAATCGCGTCAAGGAGATCGCCTCGCAGGAGAAGGCGCAGTCGCCGGATGCGCGGATCATCTCGCGCGCGGTCGTGCCGAACGAGCCGACCTATCCGCGCCGGCCGATGATCTTCGGGGTCGCGTTCTTCGGCTCGCTGCTGCTCGGCTCGCTGGTGGTGTTCGGCCTGGAGCGCCTGGATCACACGTTCCGCAGCTCGGAGCAGGTCGAGCAGGTGCTGGGCCTGCCGACCCTGGGCCTGGTGCCGGCGATCCTGGGCCTGGAGCGGCGCTACGGTCCGCCCGAGGACTATGTGCTCGACCATCCGAACTCGCCGTTCGGCGAAGCCGTGCGCAGCTTGCGGACCGCGATCCTCCTGGCCGGCGGCGCCTCGCCGCCGCGGATCCTGCTGCTCACCTCGTCCGTGCCGAGCGAAGGCAAGTCCTCCTTGGCGATGTGCTTGGCGCGGGTCCATGCGAGCTCCGGCCGGCGCACCCTGATCGTCGATTGCGACGTCCGTCGGCCGCGCCTGCATGAGCTCGCCAATGTCAGCAACGAGCGCGGCCTGACCGACATCCTGGTGCAGCACCGCTCGCTCGAGGAGGTGGCGTACGAGGATGCCAAGTCGGGTGCCACCTTCGTCACCGCCGGCGGCGTCATCCACGACCCGGCCGCGGCGCTGGCCTCGGATCGGATGCAGCAGCTCCTGCAGGTGGCCTCGGCCCGCTACGACCTCGTGATCCTGGACAGCCCGCCGGTCTTGAGCGTGTCCGACGCGCGGGTCCTGGCCCAGATGGTCGACAAGACCGTGTTCCTGGTGCATTGGGGCCATACCCGGCGCCACGACGTCATGATGGGGGTCAAGCAGCTGGTCGACGCCGGCGCCGATCTAGCCGGGGTGGTGCTGAGCCGGGTCAATGTCCGCCAGCATGCGCGCTACGGCTATCGCGACTCCGGCTATTACTACGACGACAAGTACACCAAGTACTATCACCGCGGCTGAGCGCCGCGCCCATGGGCGCGGGCTTGACCCATCGATCGCGATCGGCCAATGCTCGGGCCGCTGGCAACAGCGGCCCGATCGTCTTCAGGTGAGCAGGCGCGATCGATGGACTTCAAGGCCCACATCCGCACGATTGCCGATTTTCCTAAGCCCGGCATCCAGTTCTACGACATCTCGACCCTGCTGGCCGAGCCGCCGGCCTTCGCGGCGGCGATTGCCGGGCTGGACCGCCTGGTGCAGGGCTATCGGCCGGATTGCCTGGCGGCCATCGAATCGCGCGGCTTCCTGTTCGCCGCACCGCTCGCGCTGGCTGCCCAGGCCCGGCTCGCTTTGATCAGGAAGCGCGGCAAGCTGCCGGGCTCGGTGATCGGCCACACCTATGCGCTCGAATATGGCGCCGATCACATCGAGATCTCCGCCGATCTGCTGCCCAGCGGCAGCCGGGTGGTCCTGATCGATGATCTGATCGCCACCGGCGGCACCGCCGCCGCCAGCGTCGCCCTGCTCCGCAAGGTCGGCGCCGAGGTGGTCGGCGCGGTCTTTCTGATCGAGCTGGCCGGGCTCGGCGGGCGCGCCAAGCTCGACGTCCCGAGCGCCAGCCTGCTCCAGTATCAGGACTGACCACGCCGCCACGCCCGCAGCGTGCCGAGGCTCATCACGTCTGCAGCGGACCCTCCTGCAGGGGTGCCGGTTATCGCCACCCAGCCACACCGGAGCATTTCCGCCAGGCGCGGCCCGATGCCGGCTTTCGGAGCGCCCGGACGTGCATCAACGCCTCCGAGCCTGGCGCCGGGTGCGGCCGTGGATCAACCCGCTCCAGTGGTCTTTCTCAATGAGACCAAGCTCAAGCGCCTCGGTGGCCGCGGCCGGCTCGATGCGCTGCTGGCGAACGCCATTCGCCACCGCGATTGGCAGATGCTGACCTGCATCCCCGCTTCGATCCGACCGGCTCACCGCGCCTCGGCGCTCGCCGGGCCGAGGGCTTTGCCTTCCCTGTCTTCGGCTGCCGCGCCGAGGCTGAAGCTCGGCAACCGCGAGGTCATGGCCAATCCGGCCCGGAACGTGGCGGGGCGCACCATGCTCGGCCAGGCCCTGCGCGCCGGAACTGAACCCGATCGCAAACGCCGTCACCTGACTCAATGTCCGCAAAGCTGCCAGGTGAGCCAATGCCCGAGGCGCCAGGCTCAGTCAGTCGACCAGTATTATTGTCGAGCTGGTCATAGCGTCTGGCGATGCGGTGGCAGTCTTGGCGCCTGCCGAACCGGCATTCGACCGGATTCCGCGCGCGGCAGACGCCGCTTACCAACGGCCCCGGGACAGGGCGAAGTGGTGCTCGGGCTGATCGTTCCTGTGGCGCATTCCGCCAGCAGTCCGTGCGCGGTGCGCGTCATGGACCCAGTGGTCGATCAGCCGGGCAGCGGGCGGCAAGACTTCCATTCATAGCGCTCTGCGGCTAGAGCAGTCGCTTCGCTCGGAAGCTCAAATAGTCATTGAGGCCGACGATCACGTGGTCGTGCACGGTGATGTCGACCGCCTCCAGGGCCCGCACCACCTGCTTGGTCATGTTGACGTCGGCCGGGGACGGTGTGGGATCGCCGCTCGGGTGGTTGTGCACCAGGATGATCGAGGAGGCGGCGAGCTCGAGGGCGCGCTTGACGATTTCGCGCGGATAGAGCGGGGTGTGATCGACCGTGCCCTGCTGCTGCACCTCGTCCCGGATCAGCCGGTTCTTGCGGTCGAGATAGAGCACCATCAGATGCTCGATCGTCTTGTGGCGGAGCGCCACCTTCAGGTAGTCGATCAAGGCGCTCCAGGAGCCGATGATCGGGTTCTCCTTGATCGGCGCGTGCAGAATGCGCTCGAGCGCCACCTGGATGGCCTTGATCAGAGCGATCGTCTTGCGGCTGACCTGATCGATCTCGGCCAGACGCTGGCGATCAGCGGCGAACACCGCGCTCAGCCCGCCGAACCGCTCCAGCAGCGCTTGGCTCAGCGTCTGGGCCTCGCCCGGCAGCTCCTGCAGCGACAGCAGCAGCTGCAACAGCTCGTGATCGTTCAGCGCATGCGGCCCGATCTCGAAGAAGCGCGCCTGCAGCGGATCGATCGGGGCAAAGCCCTCGAAGGAAGCGGCCTGCTCGGCCAGACCGGGGCTGACCGGTGCGAGCGCCACGGCCAGCTGGCCGAGTGCTGCGGCATCCTGGACCAGCCAGGCCTGGCGCTGCCGATCCCAGCTGGCGCCGGCCGCCGCCAGCTGATCGTTCCAGGGGTAGGTATTGCCGGACAGCAACCAGGCCTCCGGCAGCGCGGCGCCGGCCGCCGTCACCTCGATCCCGAGCGGCAGCAGGCGCTCCGCGGCCATCGCTGCGCCGGCCGGCCCCGCGGCCGGACCGGCCGCTCCGTCCCATCTCAAGGCGTAGCCCGGATCATCGTCGATCGGCAGCATCAGCGACTCCTGCCAGCGGCTTGATCTGGCATATTCAACCTAAAGTTTATAACGGTCCACTGAAAAACGCCGGCGTGCATGCCTGGGTCGCGGCCAATGCCGACCGCGGGTCGGTCGGCCTGGTGCGCCATGAGCGTCGCTGGAAGCTGATCGCAACGGACTGCGCCAAGTCGGCTGGTCCATGGTTGGACGCACGTC
>CADEGR010000030.1:16131-39771 GCA_902826935.1 uncultured Alphaproteobacteria bacterium
GTCGCGCTCGACCTGATGCGCTTGGCGCGGCGGCGCCGCAACGATGGCTGCGGCGCCGGCAGCCGGCGTGAGCGAAGCCCAGTGCTAAAGCAGGCCGTCGCTGCGGAAGCTCAGATGCCGGTTCTGGCCGATGATCAGGTGATCGTGCAGCGCCACGCCGACCGCCGCCAGCGCGCTCGCCACCTGCCGGGTCATATCGCGGTCGGCTGGCGAGGGCGTGGGATCGCCGCTTGGGTGGTTATGCACCATGATCACCGCCGATGCCGCCAGCTCGAGCGCCCGCTTGGCGATCTCGCGCGGATAGACCGGGGTGTGGTCGACCGTGCCGCGCTGCTGCAGCTCGTCCTTGATCAGCAGGTTCTTGCGATCGAGGAACAGGACCCGGAACTGCTCGATCGGGGCATGGCCAAGGGCCACCTGGAGATAAGCCAGCAATGCTGGCCCGGAACCGATCAGCGGCCGGTCCTGGACGGTTTCGCGCAGCACCCGCTGCAAGAGCGCTTGGCTGGCCCGGAGCTGCACGATCGTGAACTGGCTGAGGCCGATCGCGGCCAGGCGCTGGGGATCGGCCGCGAGCACGCCGCCCAGGCTGCCGAACTCGGCCAGGAGCTGCTTGGCCAGCGGCTTGACGTCGATCTTGGCGATGCTGAAGAACAGCAGCAGCTCGAGCAGCTCGTAATCCGGCAGGGCTTCCGGATCGGCCGCCATGAAGCGGTCGCGCAGGCGCTGGCGGTGCCCCAGATAATGCGGCCTGGCCGGCACGAACGGCGCTGGCGCTTCGGCCAGGCCCGGCGTCCGGGTCGTCGCCAGCTCGTCACCGGCCGCCGGGAGCAGGCCGGCCAGCGCGGCCAGCTGGCTGAACACCCAGCCATGCCGGCTCTGGCTCCAGCGGCCGCCGCGCGCCTTCAGCTCGGCGCGGTGGGCGAAGGTGTCGCCGCGCACGACGTAGGCCAAGCCGCCATCGGCCGCCGGCTCGCAAGCCAGCTCCAGCCCGGCGCCCGCCAGTGCCGTTGCCGGCGGCGGCGCGGCCTCCGGCGTGGCCGGGCCGGCGCTGGTCACCATGGCGGATGATCCAGCCCGGCCGGCGACAACGTGAAGACCTCGCAGCCGTCCTCGGTCACGCCCACAGTATGCTCGAACTGGGCCGAGAGCTGGCGATCGCGGGTGATCACGGTCCAGCCGTCGCGCTTGAGCTTCACCTCATGGGTGCCGAGATTGATCATCGGCTCGATCGTGAAGATCATGCCGGGCCGCAGCGGCAGGCCCTGCCCGGGCAGGCCGTAATGCAGGATGCTGGGCGCGTCATGGAACACCCGGCCGATGCCATGGCCGCAATAGTCGCGCACGACGGCGCAGCGCTGGCCCTCGGCATAGCTTTGCACGGCATGGCCGAGATCGCCCAGCGTGGCGCCCGGACGGATCGCCCGGATCCCTTGCCAGAGCGCCTCGAAGGTCACCTGGCAGAGCCGGCGCGCCTTGAGCGAGGGCGTGCCGGCGAAGTACATCCGGCTGCTGTCGCCGTGCCAGCCATCCAGGATCACGGTGACGTCGATGTTCAGGATGTCGCCGTTCTGCAGCTTGCGCTCGTCCGGAATGCCATGGCAGACGACGTGGTTGAGCGAGGTGCAGATCGATTTCGGATAGCCGCGGTAATTGAGCGGCGCCGGGATCGCGCCCTGCTCCAGAATCATGTCGTGGCACAGGCGATCGAGCGCCGCGGTGGTCACGCCCGGCTGCACCTCGGGCGTGATCATGTCCAGCACCTCGGCCGCCAGCCGGCCGGCCCGCCGCATCGCGGCAAACCCGGCCGCATCATGCAGCGGCACCTGGGGCCTGGTCGGCTCGGCATCGCTGCTCACTTGATCCTGCATCGACATTTCAACCATAAGTTATATCGCCGTCGACCTGGGCTTGGCGAGTCGAATTTTGCGACCGGCAGCGCCGGCAAGCGCGCGACCCGTCGGACCACGGCGCTCTGCTTGACGATGATCGACGGGTGGAACTGGGCCGGCAAGCATACGGCAATGTAGTCATAGGCTGGCCGTCGGACAATCGTCCGGCGGGGGCGCCGGGGCGCAGCCGGCACCATGCACCGACGAGATCCGTGTCCTTGGCGAATGACACTGGCTGCACGCTCGCCAAGCTGGCCGACGATCGCCATCAAACCCATAGCCTGAAGGTGGCGCACAGCATCCTCTGGCGTCGGCCAGTGCGCAGGTCCCAAGGCCCTGGGCTGCAGCGGCCCCGCCTTGCGCCGCAGACGGCAGGCCTGGTTCGATGCTCAGCTCGATCTTGAGCCGGAACGGCCAGTGTTGATCGCGCAACCAGGGCGTCGACCAAGCTGGCCAGGCGCTATGGCCGGGCGCCGCGGCGCACGCTGGCGGGCAGCCGTGCCGCACGGCCATGGCAGATGACGACCTTCGTCGGCGCGCTCAGGCTGCAGGCCTCACCGCGCCGATGATCCAGGGCGGCGACATACACGGCGCGGCATTCCTCGCCCATGTCGCACAGGTCCTGGCGCCCACGCTCGCCTCCGGCCACATCGTCATGATCGCCGATTTTCCCACAAGCCGATCGCCGTCCGCCAGGCGATCGAATGCACCGGAGCCCAGCTGCGCTTCCTGCCGGCCTCCAGCGCGACTTCGATCCGATCGAGACGGCCCTCTCGAAGTTCAAAGCCTGCCTCGACAAGTCCGCCGCACGCGCCGTCGACAACCTCTGGCAGGCCATCGCCAAGACCGTCGACCTGTTCACACCACCGAATGCGAACACTGTGATTGTCGCTGCAGGAAATGACCGCGAATGGTCGGACAATGCTCTAGGATGGGGGTCAGCAGTGGCTGCCGACCCTTGCAGCCAGCAGCCGCCAGCCGGATGGTTCAGCCAGGGAGCAGCTCTTGTCACAGCCCGCGCCACCGATCACCGCCTGCCTGATCATCATCGGCAACGAGATCCTGTCCGGGCGCACGGTCGACGCCAATCTGCCCCATCTGGCCAAGCGGCTGAACGAGATCGGCATCCGGCTCGCGGAAGCGCGGGTCGTGCCGGACGAGCAGGCGGCCGTGGTGGCGGCGGTCAACGCCTGCCGGGCGGCGCATCGCTACGTGTTCACGACCGGCGGCATCGGCCCGACCCACGACGACATCACGGCGGCCTGCATCGCCGCCGCCTTCGGCCGGCCCGTGGTGCGCCATCCCGAAGCGCTGCGCCGCCTGCTCGCCTACTACCCGCCCGAGAAGGTCAACGACGCCCGCCTGTCGATGGCCGACATGCCAGAGGGTGCCAGCCTGATCGACAACCCGGTCAGCGTGGCGCCAGGCTTTCGGGTCGAGAACGTCTATGTCCTGGCGGGCGTGCCTAAGATCATGCAGGCGATGCTGGACCAGGTGCTGGGCGAGCTCGAAGGCGGCCGCAAGATCATCGCCCGGTCGATCAGGGTGCTGGCACCCGAAGGCGAGATCGCCGCCGGGCTGACGGAATTGCAGGTGGCGCATCCGGCCGTCGAGATCGGCAGCTACCCGTTCTTCCGCCCAGACGGCCCCGGCACCGTGATCGTGCTGCGCGGCACCGAGCCTGCGGCGCTCGACCTGGCCGCCCAGGCGCTGCTGGCTCTGACCGGCCGGCTCGGGATCACGACCGCCGCCGAGGATTAGATCGAAACCCAATCAGGCGAACGGCGCCGCCTGATTAACCCGATCTTCAGCTGACCCAGCGATCCTGCCCATGGTCCATGCGATCCTGGCAATCCGCGCGCTGATCAATCGACTTGCTGACGGCGGATTCCCACGGTCGCATGGACCAGGAACGCTGCCTCAAGTTGGGCCCAACACGTCAAGAAATGGTTGGCGGCGCCATCGACCGTCGTGGCGGCGCTGGCAGCGGCAGGTGGACTGGCCGGTCGCCAGCAGGAGCTGATTGGATTTCGGGCTCAGCGACCCGTTGCCCAATAGCGTGTCGATGACGACCAAGCAACCGAGGAGGAGAATGTTTTGGTCGTCGATGGGATAGCGTAGCCAGATCACGGCGATTCTGGCATCGGCAAGGCTTCTTGGCGTGCCGAAGCCGGTCAGGAGGCGAGATTGCAGCCGCCGATGTGGATCAGATAGCGTTTTGCAGATTGTCACGGCCGCGCCGCCAGGCCCGGCGCATACCACCACGATCCGGGGCAAGCGCGAAGCCACGTTCGCTCAGCTCGTCGCGCAGCTTGAAGGCCTGACGCACGACACCGGAAGACGCGCGCGCTTGTTGCGATAGGACCGCTTCGCTTCATCATCGCCCTTCCAGCGTAGAATGCCATTCGGCTTGGGCTCGTTCATCCTGCTTTGCCAGCGCTGTCGTCCACGTCCTTCAGGCGGTCGCGGGAATGATGGCCCTTATCCGCGACCAACTCGGATGGCTCGCCCTGGCTTGGCGCCTGGCCGACGGCCTCGAGATTGGCGTTTGCCACCTCGAGCGTGCCGGGCAGCGTCTTGTTTGCGCCCCAGTCGGCGCTGTGGATCGGTGTGGCGACGATGGCGCCTGTATCAAGATCGACCGCATGCTCCGGCTGGCAGGCGAGCCGCGTCCGCCCATCCTTCATCTTGGGGATCCGGGCATCGGGATCGCTCCTGCTCTGCCAATCATCGTTGGAGAGCTTCTTGCCCGGGCTGCTTGCGATCCAGGCGAACCAGATCATCGGCGGTCGGCGTCTCGATCCCGCTTTCCTTGGCCCGGCGCTGCAGCATCTCGCGGTAACACCCACCGCTGTCAGGACGCACGATCGCCTGCAATGTGGCTATGGCCGCCATGGTCGACCCATCGACGCCGATCCTTGCGCCCTTGATCAGCCCATGCTCGGCCAACTGTGCCAGAACCCAGGCAAAGACCGCCCCATGAAGTTCCCGCTGCAGCAGCGAAGAGCGTCCTCGTGCCGAGGACGCATAGTACGGCTTGCACAGATCCTCGACGAACCGGTCAAAACCAGTCGTCTGGAGAACGTCCCGAAGCCGTTCGCAAAGGGATTCCGGCCGAGCGCGGCGACTCACGCCAAGTCAGCAAGAGATCCCACTGCCGGTCTTTTTGCCGTCCCAATGACATCGCCCGCACCGTCCTGCAGAGTTCGCCTCTTCAAGCCAAACCCGCGCGATGAACGGTCAGCCCAGACCCGCCCACGTCGCTCGAAAAAAGGCCCGGTCGGAGGACCGGGCCAATTGCGGGGTGGGGAGAGAGACAAGCCGGAGGCGGGAGAGAGCAGGTGTTCGTCCTGGCGGCCTTGGGGCAGGCGGAGCCAGGCATCGCCCCTTCGCTGTCATCTCATGGTGGCGATCTTGCCAGGCCGGCATTGAACCGCGTCTGAACTGGTCGTTTACCGGAGGTTCAGCTGGCCGCCGCAGCGCTCGGCACCTGGACGAAGCCGGGCAGGTCCAGACGCACCGCGAGGCCGCCCTGCCTGGCATCCTCGAGCGTGAGCCGGCCGCCATAAAGGCCGGCCAGATCGACCACGATCGCCAGGCCGAGGCCGGAGCCGGGCACGGTTTCGTCCAGCCGGCGGCCGCGCTGCAGCACCTCGGCCCGGCGCGCCGCCGGCAAGCCGGGGCCATCATCCGCGACCGTCACGATCAGGCGCTCCTGCACCAGCTCGGCGCGGATCTCGACCCGGCTCCTGGCCCATTTGCAGGCATTGTCGAGCAGATTGCCCAGCATCTCCTCGAGATCCTGGCGGGCGCCGCGGAAGGTCAGGCCGGCCGCGCAGGTGGCGTCGATCGCGAGCTGGCGCTGGACGTAGATCTTGAGCAGCGTGCGCTGCAGGTCGGCCAGGACCGGCGCCACTTCCGCCTTGGCGCCCAGGATCGAGCCGGTCGCGGCCGCCCGGGCGCGCGCCAGATGGTGATCGACATGGCGGCGCATCAGGGCGACCTGCCGGCCGACCAGCTGGCCGAGCGGCCCCTCGGCGCGATCCGCCTCGTTGGCCAGGACCGCAAGCGGCGTCTTCAGGCCATGGGCGAGGTTGCCGACATGGGTGCGCGCCCGCTCGATCAGGGCGTCGCCATGGTCCAGGAGCGCGTTCAGCTCGCCGGCCAAGGGCTGGATCTCGGTCGGGTAGTTGCCTTCCAGCCGGCGGCTGCTGCCGGAGCGGATCGCGGCCAGGCTCTGCCGGATCCGGCGCAGGGGGCCGAGGCCGAAGCGGACCTGGATCAGCACGCCGGTCAGCACGCCCAGGAGCAGCACCGCGAGGGTCATGGCGAGCAGCTGGTCGAAGCGCTGGCGCTGCTGGCTGATCTCGCTGCGATCGCCCGCGACCGCGAAGATGAACGGCTCCTCGCGGCCGGGCAGGGTGATCGTGCGCGCCAGCATTCGAATCGGCTTGCCTGCAGGATCGAGCGAGTCGGTGACCTCGCTGCCGTCCTCGCCGGGCCAGGGCACCTCCAGGGCTTGCACCCAGAGCGAGGCCGAGCGCCGGATCGGCTTGGTGTGGTCGTTGATCTGCCAGTACCAGCCGGAGAACGGCTGGTCGAAGCGTGGCTCGCCCAGCTGCAGGCGCAGCTCCAGCTTGCCGTCCTCGGTCAGCTCGGTGCCGGCCAGGATGCCATCCAGCAGCACGCCCAGGCGGCTGTCGAAATTGGCTTCGACGACGTCGCCGAACAGGGCCGAGAGGCCGTAGCCGCTGGCGCTGAGCAACAAGGTGCACCAGATCGCGGCACCCGCAACCAGCCGTGCGGCGAGGGACTTAAGCGCCATCTGCCGGCGGGCTCAGCCGATAGCCGAGGCCGCGCGCGGTCTGGATGACGTCGACGCCCAGCTTCTTGCGCAGGCGGCCGACGAACACCTCGATGGTGTTGGAATCGCGATCGAAATCCTGGTCGTACAGATGCTCGGTCAGCTCGGTGCGCGAGACGATCTTGTTCTGGTGGTGCATCAGATAGGCGAGCAGCCGGTATTCCTGCGCGGTCAGGCGGACCGGCTGGCCGGCGACCGCGACCTTGCCGGAGCGGGTGTCGAGCACGACCGGGCCGCAGGCCAGCTCCGCCGAGGCATGGCCGGCGGCGCGCCGGACGAGCGCCCGCAGCCGGGCCAGGACCTCCTCCATATGGAACGGCTTGGCGACATAGTCGTCGGCGCCGGCATCGAAGCCCGCCACCTTCTCGCTCCAGCGGTCGCGCGCGGTCAGGATCAGGACCGGCATGAGGTGGCCGTTGCGCCGCCAGCGCTCGAGCACGGTGATGCCGTCCAGCACCGGCAGGCCGAGATCGAGCACCACCGCGTCATAGGGCTCGCTGGCGCCCAGATAGTGGCCTTCCTCGCCATCGGTCGCGAGGTCGACCGCGTAGCCGGCATCGGTCAGGGCATCTTTCAGCTGCCGGGCCAGATCGGCTTCGTCTTCGACCACCAGGACGCGCATGCCGTGCCTCCGTGCCAGAGATCAGCGGACCCGGAGGATCTTGCCGCTCTCGACATCGGCCGAGATCTCATGGACCCGGCCATCGTCGCCCAGCCACTTGATCCGGTAGATCCGTTGGCCGTCGCGGTCGATGACCCGGGCTCCGAGCGCCCGGCCAGGATAGCGCTGATCGATCGTCCGGAGCACCGATTCCAGCGGTATAGGCGCAACCGCCTGGGCCAGCAACGTCGTCGACGGATCCGGCGCCAAGGCAGGCACGAGCCGCTCGGCCGGCGACGCGGGCCATGCCGCCGCACCGCCAGCCAAGGCGAGCAGGAGTAGAACGAGGACGCGCATGACAAGTTAGCTAACGCAATCGCCCTGAATGCGCCATGAACGAAGCGCAGCGGGCGGCTCACGCCGCCTGGTCGCACTCCTGGGGCGCGAAGCAAGGCTCGCCCGGCCGACCGGGGCCGCCGCCGCCATCGCGGGTGCGCGCGGCCGCCATGATCTGGCGGATCTCGGCCGCGGTCACCTGGTCGCGCTGCATCAGGGCGCGCACGATCGGATCGTTCAGCATGTCGTCCAGCGTCGGCTCGAGGCCGGCGGCGAGGAAAGCGTCAATCATGAGTATCAACCCTTAAGCGAACTTTGCGCGTCAATCTAAAGTAGAAGAGGAAATATCGCCACCGCAAAACGCAGCGCCATCCGATCTGACCCGATGCTCGGCCGATGGCCATGGGCCGGCGGCCATGGCATGGTCGAGGGATTGGCGGTGGAACGCAGGCGGGGATGGACGACCGGATGATCTATATCTGCAACCTGGCGGAGATGCCAGGCCATGTGGCCAATCTCGGCCCGAGCCACGTGATTTCCCTGACCTCGCCGCTCGAGCTGCCCGAGACGCCGCGGGGCATCGGGCAGGGCCGGCATCTGCGCCTCGGCGTGCACGACATCAGCGAGCCGCTGGACGGGCACGTTCTGCCCGGCCCGGAGCATGTCGAAACCCTGATCCGTTTCATCCAGGACTGGCAGCCGCAAGCGGGCGCGCTCCTGGTCCATTGCTTCGCCGGGATCAGCCGCTCGACTGCGGCGGCGCTGATCGCCCTGGTCGCCAAGGCGCCCCGGCGCGAGCGCGTGGCGGTCGAGCATCTGCGCGCCAGCGCGCCCCATGCCATGCCGAACCGGCGGATGATCCAGGTCGCCGACGAGCAGCTCGGCTGCGGCGGCCGGCTGATCGAGGCCCATGCCGCGATGGTGCCGCCCCAGGGCATGCTCTATACCGGCCCCCTGGTCGAGCTGGCGATGCTGGACTAGCTGGCGCGCGTCCCGCCGCGCCGGCGCCGGCCCGCCCCAGCCTCAGTGGCGGAAATGCCGCTGGCCGGTCAGGACCATGGCGGCACCGGCCTGGTCGGCGGCGGCGATGACCTGCTCGTCGCGCAGGCTGCCGCCCGGCTGGATGACCGCCGTGGCACCCGCCGCCAGACCCGCCTCCAGGCCATCGGGAAACGGGAAGAACGCGTCCGAGGCCAGGACGCTGCCGACCGTGAGCGGCGTGCTCTCGCCCGCGGCCTTGGCCGCGTCGCCGGCCTTGGCCGTGGCGATCCGGACCGAATCCAGCCGGCTCATCTGGCCAGCGCCGATGCCGACCGTGGCGCCGTCCTTGGCGAACACGATGGCGTTCGACTTGACATGCTTGCAGACCAGGAAGGCAAAGCGCAGATCGGCCAGCTCGCGGGCATTGGGCGCCCGGCGGGTCACGGTCCGCAAATCCAGGCCGGCCAGCCCGGCGGCATCCTGCTCCTGCACCAGGAGGCCGCCCGCCAGCGAGCGCAGCTGCAGCACGCCCGGCGCGGCCGGCGGCATGGCGCCGGTCAAGAGGACCCGCAGATCCGCCTTGGTCGCCAGCACGGCCAGCGCCTCGGGTGCGGCAGCCGGTGCGATCACGACCTCGGTGAACCGCTCGACGATCGCCTCCGCCAGCGCCCGATCGAGTGGCCGGTTGGCGGCCACGATCCCGCCAAAGGCGCTGACCGGATCGCAGCGCAGGGCGGCGCGATAGGCCGCCGCCAGACCGTCCGCCTCGGCCACGCCGCAGGGATTGGCGTGCTTGATCAGCGCGATCGCCGGCCGCTCGAACTCGGCCACCAGCTCAAAGGCGGCATCGGCATCGGCGAGGTTGTTGTAGCTGAGCTCCTTGCCTTGCACCTGCGCCGCAGTCGCCACGCCTGGTCGGCGCTCGCCGGTGACATAGAACGCCGCCTGCTGATGCGGGTTCTCGCCATAGCGCAGCAGCTGCCTGCGGGTCGCGGCAATGGTCAGCCGCTCGGGCAGCAGCTGGCGCTCCTGGTGCCCGAACCAGGCGGCGATGGTCGCATCATAGGCGGCGGTATGGGCAAAGGCCGTGGCCGCCAGGCGCCGGCGAAACTCCAGGCCGGTCGACCCAGCCCGCGCCGCCAGCTCGGCCTGCAGCGGGGCGTAGTCGCCAGGCTCGGTCACG
Organism: uncultured Alphaproteobacteria bacterium; assembly: GCA_902826935.1. Lineage (GTDB taxonomy): Bacteria > Pseudomonadota > Alphaproteobacteria > Geminicoccales > Geminicoccaceae > CADEGR01. Next base: position 25,989 of record CADEGR010000030.1, read on the forward strand.
ACCGCGACGCTGGCGTGGTTCTTGGCCGCCGCCCGGATCATCGCCGGTCCGCCGACATCGATCATCTCGATCACCTCGGCCGGCGGCAGCTCCTGGGCCACGGCCGCGGCGAACGGGTAGAGGTTGACCACCAGCAGATCGATCGGCGCGATGCCCTCCGCCTCGATCGTCGCCAGATGCGCCGGCAGATCCCGCCGCGCCAGCAGCCCGCCATGGATCGCCGGGTGCAGCGTCTTGACCCGGCCGTCCAGAATCTCGCGCGCCCCGGTGACCTGCTCGACCGGGGTCACCGCGAGGCCGGCCTCGGCCAAGGCACGTGCCGTGCCGCCGGTCGAGATCAGCTGGACCCCGCGACCGGCCAGATCCTTCGCCAGCTCGAGCAGGCCGGTCTTGTCCCAGACCGACAACAGCGCGCGGCGGATGGGCAGGTCGGTCATGGGCAGCTCCAAGGTGAGACCGGCGCCCTGGTAGCGGTCTTCCGTGGCCAGCGCAATCACGCGATCCGCCGCAGACGGCTGATGAAGAAGCCGTCCATGCCGCCCAGCTCCGCCAGATCGGACGGCAGGCTGCGCAGATCGCCGGCTGCCGTCGGTGCCAGCGGCAGGCCCGCCAGCTCCGCCGCCTGGATCGGCAGCCGCTCGATCCCGGCGGGGCCGGCCAGCGCCGCCTCGATCTGCGCCAGGCCTTCCGCCGGCTGCAGCGAGCAGCTGGCATAGACCAGGACGCCGCCCGGCGGCAGCAGCCCGAGCGCATGGCGCAGCAGGCGCGCCTGCAGGTCGGCCATCTGCTGCACGTCCTCCGGCCGCTTCAGCCAGACGATGTCCGGATGGCGCCGGATCGTGCCGGTCGCGGTGCAGGGCGCGTCCAGGAGGATCCGCTCGAACGGCACCAGCGGCTCGAAGCTCAAGGCATCGGCGACCACGATCTTGGCGTCGAGCTGGCAGCGCGCCAGATTGGCGGCCAGCCGCTCGGCCCGCTTGGCCGAGATCTCGACCGCGGTCACGGCGGCGCCGGCGGCCGCCAGCTGCAGCGTCTTGCCGCCCGGCGCGGCGCACAGATCCAGAACCCGCCGGCCCGCGACCTCGCCCAGCAGCTGGGCGGGCAGGGCAGCCGCCAGGTCCTGGACCCAGAACGCACCCTCGGCATAGCCGGGCAGGGCATCGATCGCACCGCCACCGGCGCGCCGCAAGCTCGCTTGGCCCAGCGGCTGCGCCGCCAGCGTCTCGGCCCAAAGCGCGCGCTCGGCCTTGACCGTCAGATCGAGCGGCGGCTCGGCGAGGCTGGCCGCGACGATCGCGCGCGCGGCCGGCTCGCCGTAGGTGTCGCACCAGCTCTGCCAGAGCCAGTCCGGCAGGTTCAGGCGCAGCTCGTCCTGGCCGGCCACCAAGGCATCGCCCTCAGTCGCGACCCGGCGCAGCACGGCATTGAGCAGCCCGGCCGCCGCCGGCCGCACCGCCTTGGCGCAGGCGACTGTTTCGCCGACCGCGGCATGGGCCGGCGTGCCCAGCCACAGCAGCTGGGCAGCACCCAAGCGCAGCAGATTGCGGACCTGCTCGCTGCCGGGCGGCTGGTGCAGCAGCCGACCCAGCAGATCATCCAGCTGGCCCAGCCGGCGCAGCACGGTAGTGACCAGGAGCCGGGCGAAGGCCCGGTCGCGCGGCGCCAGGGCGCCGAGGCGCGGATGGCCGGCGAAGCTCTCGTCGAACGGCCGCCGCTCGCCCAGGACCCGGCCCAGCACATCGAGCGCGAGGCGACGCGGATCGGCCGCCGTCCTGGCGGCTGCCTGGGCCGCCGCCGGCGGCGCAGCCCGGCGTCGGCCAGGGGGCCGCGGCGTGCGGACCGGCGGCGGTGCGCTCATGCGGCCGGCTGGTCGAGCCGCTGGCCGGCCAGGGCCCGCAGGATCAGCGCCCTGGTCTCGGTGGCACCATAGAACGCCACGAACGAGCCGAAGCGCGGCCCCTCGGTCTGGCCGAGCAGGATCTCGTAGAGCGCCTTGAACCAGCTGCGCAGATCCTCGGCGAAGCCGTGGCGCTTGCCGATCTCGTAGATCTCCTCCTGGATCCTGGCCCCGGCCGCGACCTCGGCCTCATGATCGCCATAGGCGATCTCGCAGTCCGCCAGCCACGCCGCCAGCTCCTCGAGCCCGGCCCGTTCCGCCGCATTCGGCAGCCGATACGCCTTGTTGGGCTTGATGAAGTCCCGATAGTAGGCGAGCGCGTGATCGACCAGCTGGTTCATCATCGGCACCACCTCGGGCGCGATCACCGGCGCATAGCGGCGGATGAAGCTCCAAAGCACGCCCGGCTCCTCGGCATTGACCACGCTCGCCAGGTTCAAGAGCATGGCGAAGCTGATCGGCAGGCCGCCGGCCGGCGGCTGGCCCCGGTGGATGTGCCAAACCGGATTGCCGAAGCGCTGCGCCTCGTCCTGGGCCGGATAGCGCTCCAGGAAGCTCGCATAGTCGTCGACCTGGCGCGGGATCACGTCGAAATACAGGCGCTTCGCCTTCTTCGGCGCCTGGAACATGAACAGCTTCAGGCTCTCGGTGGTGCCGTAGGTCAGCCAGTCGTCGACCGACATGCCGTTGCCCTTGGACTTCGAGATCTTCTGGCCCAGCTCGTCCAGGAACAGCTCGTAGAAGAAGCCGGCGGGCGGCTCCGCGCCCAGGATCCGGCAGATCTGGGCCGAGAGCTTGTGCGAATCGATCAGATCCTTGCCCGACATCTCGTAGTCGACGCCCAGCGCCGCCCAGCGCATCGCCCAGTCCGGCCGCCATTGCAGCTTGGCATGGCCGTCGAGGGCCGACTGGGTCACCAGCTCGCCGGCCTCGTTGCGGTAGGTCACCGTGCCGGCCGCGGCATCGGCCGCCAGGATCGGCACCTGCAGCACCCGGCCGGTCGCCTGGCAGATCGGCAGGATCGGGCTGTAGGTCTCGCGCCGCTCGGGGCCAAGCAGCGGCAGGACCACCTGCTTGATCGCCTCCTGGCGCGCCAGGACCAGGCGCAGCGCGTCGTTGAACACGCCCGCCTGGTAGAGCTTGGTGGCGCTTTGGTGCTCGTACTCGAAGCCGAAGCCGTCCAGGAACGACTTCAGCCGGTGGTTCATGTGGTCGCCGAAGCTGGCATGGGTCCCGAACGGATCCGGGATCGCGGTGAGCGGCTTGCCCAGATGCGGCCGGATCATGTCCGGGTTCGGGAGGTTGTCCGGGATCTTGCGCAGGCCGTCCATGTCGTCGGAGAACGCGAACAGCCGGCTCGGCATGCCGGAGAGGCGCTCGAACACCTGGCGCACCATGGAGGTGCGAAAGACCTCGCCGAAGGTGCCGATATGGGGCAGGCCCGACGGGCCGTAGCCGGTCTCGAACAGGACATAGCCCTTCTTCGGCGGCTGCCGCTCGACCCGCTCGATCACCTTGAGCGCCTCGACCACCGGCCAGGCCTTGCTCTGCCGCAACGTCTCCAGGTCCGTCATGCTGCCGTCCGCGCGCCCCTCGGGGTCGAAAAGAGGGCCGCATCATAGGCGGTTTCAAGCAGGATACCAGCGCGCCGGCAGCGCTGGCCTCTTGACGGCAGCACCCAGCCGGGCAACTTGGCGGCCAGCAGGCAAGCGGGGATCAAGCAGAACGATGGTGGAGCAGCTCCTGGAACGCTTTCTCTATGCCAGCCGCTGGCTGCTGGTGCCCATGTATCTCGGCATGGCGGTGCTGCTGGTCGCGCTGACCCTGAGCTTCGTCCGCGAGCTCTGGCATCTGTTCCAGCACATCCTGGAGAGCCCCGAGAGCGACGTCGTGCTGGCTGCCTTGACCCTGATCGACCTGGTCCTGGTCGCCAGCCTGATCGTGATGGTCATGATCAGCGGCTACGAGAACTTCGTGTCCCGGATCGAGGCGGCCGAGGCCGACGATCGCCTGGCCTGGGTCGGCAAGCTCGATGCCGGCACCTTGAAGCTGAAGGTGTCCTCCTCGATCGTCGCGATCTCCTCGATCCACCTGCTCAAGTCGTTCATGAACGCGCAGCAGGTCAACAACGACAAGCTGATGTGGCTGGTGATCATCCACCTCACCTTCGTCGCCTCCGCCGTGCTCATGGCGATCATGGAGAAGAAGATCCTGCACGAGGTGGATGGCGAGGGGTAGGGCGCCCGCTTCAGCCCCGCCCGTGCGGCTCCTGCCAGTCGATCTCAGGTCCGATCGGCACGATGCCGGTCGGGTTCACCTGCGGATGGCTGCCGTAGTAATGCTGCTTGATGTGGGCGAAGTCGGTGGTGTCGCCGAAGCCCGGCCGCTGAAACAGCGCGCGGGCGTAGGGCCAGAGATTGGGGTAGTCGACCAGCCGCCGCAGATTGCACTTGAAGTGGCCGACATAGACCGGATCGAAGCGGGCCAGCGTGGTGTAGAGGCGGATATCGGCCAGGGTCAGCTGGTCGCCGGCCAGGAAGCGCTGGCGGCCGAGCTGCTGATCGAGCGCGTCGAGCGTCGCGAACAGCGCCAGCACCGCCTCCTCGTAGGCCGCCTGGCGGGTCGCGAAGCCGGCCTTGTAGACGCCGTTGTTGACCGTGTCGTAGACGGTCTGGTTGACCGCGTCGATCGCGCCCCGCATGCGCTCCGGATAGTAGTCCGGCCCCTGCGCGCCCAGGGCCTGGAACGCGTCGTTCAGCATCACGATGATCTCGGCCGATTCGTTGCTGACGATCTGCCCGGTCGCCTTGTCCCACAGCACCGGCACCGTCACCCGCCCGGTATAGGCGGGCTCGGCCTTGCGGTAGAGCTGGTGGAGATAGTCGAAGCCGAACAGCGGCTCGCCGGTGGCGCCAGGGCCGGGCGCGAAGGTCCAGCCCTGCTCGCCCATGTGCCGCTGGCCCACCGCGACGTGGCGCAGCCGCTCCAGGCCCTTGAGCCGGCGCATGATCAGCGTGCGCTGCGCCCAGGGGCAGGCGAGCGAGACATAGAGCAGATAGCGGCCGGCCTCGGCCTTGAAGCCGCCGCTGCCCGAGGGGCCGGGTCGGCCATCGGCCGTGATCCAGTGGCGAAAGGCGGTCGCCCGCCGCTCGAACCGTCCGGCCGGGCTGGCACTTGCCAGCCCGCTCACCTGCCAGACGCCATCGACGAGCTGACCCATCCTTGCGCCTCCCTCAGCTGATCAGCTTCTGACTGCCGCTCAGCCTTTCAGCTTCTGGGCGATCTTGGTGACATGCTCGCCCTGGAAGCGGGCCATGCCGAGCTCGTTCTCGGAAGGCTGGCGCTGGCCCTGGCCGCCGGCGATGGTGGTGGCGCCATAGGGGCTGCCGCCGCTGATCTCGTCCAGGGTCATCTGCGCCTGGCAGGAATAGGGCAGGCCGACGATCACCATGCCATGGTGCAGCAGCGTGGCATGGAACGAGGTGATCGTGGTCTCCTGGCCGCCATGCTGGGTGGCGGTGCTGGCGAACACGCTGCCCGGCTTGCCGATCAAGGCGCCTTTCATCCACAGGCCGCCGGTGCGATCGAGGAATGCCCGCATCTGGCTGGCGGCCACGCCATAGCGGGTCGGCACGCCGAAGATGATCGCGTCGTAGTCGGCCAGCTCCTCGACAGTCGCGATCGGCGCCCGCTGGTCGAGCTTGAAGCCGGAGCTCTTGGCGACGTCCTCGGGCGCGGTCTCGGGCACCCGCTTGACCGCGACCTCCGCGCCCTGGACCTGCCGCACCCCTTCGGCCACGGCATAAGCCATCGTCTCGATATGGCCGTAGCTCGAATAGTAGAGCACGAGCACCTTGGTCATTGCTTAACTCCGGTTGCGATGAAACCATCAATAGATGGCATAGCGATCGTCAGCGAACAGCGCTATGACTGGCAACAGACTGTTTCGTGGAGCGGTCACCACCAGCGGATAGGCAGGCAGCAAAATCCATGGATCGGTTGACGGGCATGGTGGTCTTCGCGCGCGTGGTGGAAGCGCAGAGCTTCACGGCCGCGGCGCAGCTGCTCGGCATCTCGAAATCGGCGGTCAGCAAGGCGGTGACCGCGCTCGAGGACCGGCTGGGCGCGCGGCTGCTGCAGCGGACCACGCGCCGGATCGCGCTGACCGAGGTGGGCCTCGCCTTCTATGAGCGCTGCGTGCGGATCGTGGCCGAGGCCGAGGAGGCGGAGCAGGCGGTCAGCCACCTGCAAGCCGCGCCGCGCGGCACGCTGAAGCTGAACGCGCCGGTGACCTTCGGCACGCTCCATCTGGGGCCGGCGCTGGCCGACTTCATGGCCCGCTACCCGGAGCTGAGCATCGACCTGGAGCTGACCGACCGCTTCGTCGACCCGCTCGACGAAGGCTACGACGTGGTCATCCGGATCGCCGAGACCTTGCCGGACTCCTCGCTGATCGTGCGCCGCCTCACCGACAATCCGATCGCGATCTGCGCCAGCCCCGCCTATTGGCGCGAGCACGGCATGCCGCTGCGGCCGGACGCCCTGGTCCAGCACCGCTGCATCACCCACCGCTACAGCCCCAGCCCCAACGAATGGCGCTTCCTCGACCGCCAGCACAAGCGGATCGCGGTCAAGGTCGGCGGGCGGCTGCAGACCAACTCAGGCGATATCGCCTTGCTGATGGCGCTGGCCGGGCGCGGCGTGGCGCGGCTGCCGCGCTTCATCTGCGGGCCGCATCTGGCGGCCGGCACCTTGGCGCCGGCGCTCGCCGAGTTCATGCCGCCGCCGTCGGGCATCTATGCGCTCTATCCGCATAACCGCCATCTGTCGGCGAAGGTGCGCGCCTTCGTCGACTTCGTGGTCGAGCGGTTCGGCGGGGGCTGCGACTGGGACCGGCCGGAGCAGCCGGTCCCGCAGGCGCGCAGCGCCTGATCCCGATCAGACAAAGTCCGCCAGGCGCGCGGGTGCCACCGCGTCGCCTGGCGGTCTCACTTGATGGCTCGGCTGGACCCGCTCAGCTGGTCGCGCAGTTGAAGCTCGCGACCTTGGCCTGGCGCAGGCGGCTGACCGACTGCAGGACCGGGATGCGGTCGTAGTTCTCGCAGTAATTCTCGGCCCGGGGCAGGGCCGCATCGACTTCCTGCTGCGGCTTCAGGATCACCGCGATGCCGCTGCCGCGACCGGGCTGGCAGTCGAACGCCGCCAAATAGTCGCCGCCATCGGCGCTCACGCTCTGCAGCACGGCCGCCCGGTCGTACTGGCCGCAATGGTCGTCGGCCTCCTCCATGGCATCGTTCAGATCAGCGACGCTGCCGCTGGTCTTGATCACCGTGCCCCGGCTGGAGTCCAGATTACGGGTCTCGGCGCAACCGACCACCAAGATCGGCAAAGTTGCCAGCAAAATATAACCCAAGCGCATCTCACGCCTCCTCCTACCGCGTTCTAAGCTGCAGCAGTAACTCGCCAGGCGCTGCTTAAGTTCCCAAGCATTCGGCGGTGTGGTTCAGCCAGGATCGACGACCGGCCTGGGCGCCGGTAGGCTGGCGGCCATGGCCAGCCTGCTGCAACCGAGCGAGCCCCTGCTGCCGGACCGCTTCGCGGCCTGGTTCGCCAGCCGTGGCTGGCAGGCCCATGGCCATCAGCTGGCGATGCTCGCGGCCGCGCAGCGGAGGGAGTCGGTCCTCCTGATCGCGCCGACCGGCGGCGGCAAGACGCTGGCGGGCTTCCTGCCGAGCCTGATCGAGCTGGCCGCGCGGCCGCGCGGGCAGGGCCTGCATACCCTCTACATCTCGCCGCTCAAGGCGCTGACCACCGACATCGCCCGCAACCTGCAGACCCCTATCGCCGAGATGGACCTCGCGATCGCCTGCGAGACCCGCACCGGCGACACGCCCGCCAACCGGCGCCAGCGGCAGCGCCAGCGGCCGCCCGACCTGCTCCTGACCACGCCGGAATCGCTGGCGCTGCTGCTCGCCTATCCCGACGCGCCGGCGCTGTTCGCGCAGCTCGCCTGCATCGTGATCGACGAGCTGCATGCGCTGGCGCCCACCAAGCGCGGCCAGCTCCTGGCGCTGGGCCTGGCCCGGCTCGCGCGCATCGCGCCCGCCGCCCGGCTGGTCGGCCTCTCGGCCACGGTGCACGAGCCGGAGGTGCTGCTGCGCTATCTCTCGCTGGCCGGCCGCCAGGCGCGCCTGATCCAAGGGGCGCCGGGGCCGGAGCCGGATGTCCAGATCCTGCTGCCGCCGGGCGAGCTGCCCTGGGCCGGCCACTATGGCACCTATGCCGCGCCCGCCCTCTACCAGACCATCAAGCAGGCGCGGACCACCTTGGTGTTCGTCAACACCCGCGCCCAGGCCGAGATCATGTTCCGCGAGCTGTGGCGCCTGAACGAGGACCATCTGCCGATCGCGCTCCATCACGGCTCGCTCGCGGTCGAGCAGCGCCGCCGCGTCGAGGCGGCCATGGCCAGGGGCGGCCTGAAGGCGATCGTCTGCACCTCGTCGCTCGACCTCGGCATCGACTGGGGCGATGTCGACCTGGTGATCCAGATCGGCGCACCCAAGGGCGTGTCCCGGATCCTGCAGCGGATCGGCCGCGCCAATCACCGCTTCGATCAGCCCAGCCGGGCGCTCCTGGTGCCCGGCAACCGCTTCGAGGTGCTGGAATGCCGGGCCGCCATGGATGCGATCGCCGAGCACAGCCTGGACGGCCAGCCGCCCCATCCGGGCGGCCTCGACGTGCTCGCCCAGCACATCCTGGGCGTCGCCTGCAGCGGGCCGTTCGACGCCGCCGCCCTCTATGACGAGGTCCGCCAGGCGGCGCCCTACGCCACGCTGGCCCGGGCCGACTTCGACGCCACGCTGGAGTTCGTCGCGACCGGCGGCTACGCGCTCAAGGTCTATGACCGCTTTCGCCGGCTGCGCCAGGACCAGGCGGGCTTATGGCATCTGGCCCACCCCAAGCTCGCCCAGCGCTACCGCATGAATGTCGGCACGATCGTCGAGGCGACCATGGTCCAGGTCCGCCTCGGCCACCAGCGCCGCTCCTTAGGCGAGATCGAGGAGTGGTTCGTGCAGTGGCTGAAGCCGGGCGACGTGTTCCAGTTCGCCGGCCGGGCGCTCGCCTTCGAGCGCATGTACGAGAACGCCGCGATCGTCCGCCCGGCGCCGCCCGGTAAGGAGCCGTCGGTGCCGAGCTACATGGGGGCAAGGATGCCGTTCACGACCCATCTGGCCGATCGGGTGCGCGGCTACCTGGCCGATCCGGCCCGCTGGCGGCTCCTGCCCGAGCAGGTCCTGCAATGGCTGGAAGCGCAAGCAGATCGCTCGATCCTGCCCGCTGCGGACGAGCTCCTGATCGAGACCTTCCCCAGGCGCGGCCGCCAGTTCATGGTGGTCTACGCCTTTTGCGGCTGGAACGCGCACCAGACGCTCGGCATGCTCCTGACCCAGCGGATGGAGCGCCAGGGGCTGAAGCCGGTCGGCTTCAATGCCAGCGACTACATGCTGGCGATCTGGAGCCTGGCGGCGGTGCCCGATCCGGCCGCTTTGTTCGGGGTCGACATCCTGGGCGACGAGCTGGAGGAGTGGATGGCCGAATCCAGCCTCCTGAAGCGCACCTTCCGCAATGTCGCGGTGGTCGCCGGCCTGATCGAGCGCCGCCAGCCGGGCGCCGAGAAGACCGGCCGCCAGGTCACGATCAGCGCCGATCTGATCTATGACGTGCTGCGCAAATACCAGCCCGACCATATCCTCCTGCAGGCCACCCGCGCCGAGGCCGCGGTCGGCTTGATGGATGTCCGTCGCCTGGCCGACCTCCTGGTCGCGGTCCAGGGCCGGATCCGGCACCGCCCGCTCGACCGGGTCTCGCCCCTGGCGATCCCGGTCCTGCTCGAGATCAGCAAGGAGAGCGTCGCCGGCGAGGCCGAGGACGCTCTCCTGGCCGAGCTGGAGGCGGAGCTGCTGGCGGAAGCGCTGGGCAGCTCGCCGGCCGGCAGCGCGGCCGCCGATGGTCAGCCCGGCCGAAGCGGGCTATGACCTGCTCTCGGCGGTCCGACAGTAGCACGGGCTGAACGGGAGGGCCTGGCATGACAGCAACCATCGATCCGGCAACCTTGCGGGGCAACTGGTCCTATCCGACCGTGGTCCGCTTCGGCTTCGGTCGCCTCCGGGAGCTGGCCGAGGCCTGCAAGGCGCTGGGCATCACCCGGCCGCTCCTGGTGACCGATCCGGGCCTGGCCGAGCATGAGATCGGCCTCGCCGTGCGCGCGACCGCCGAGGCGGCGGGCCTGCCGGCGCGCCTGTTCGCCGAGATCCGGCCGAATCCGACCGGGGCCAATATCGAGGCCGGGGTCGAGGCCTATCGCCGGGGCCGCCATGACGGCGTGGTGGCGCTGGGCGGCGGCAGCGGCCTCGATGCCGCGAAGGCGATCGCCTTCATGGTCGGCCAGCGCCGGCCGCTGTGGGACTTCGAGGATGTCGGCGACTGGTGGACCCGGGCCGATGCCGCCGGGATCGCGCCGATCGTGGCGATCCCGACCACCGCCGGCACCGGCTCCGAGGTCGGCCGGGCGGCGGTCGTGACCAACGAGGCCGACCACAAGAAGTACATCATCTTCCATCCCAAGATGCTGCCGGGCCAGGTGATCGCGGATCCCGAGCTGACCCTCGGCCTGCCGCCCAAGCTGACCGCCTGGACCGGCATGGACGCCCTCTCGCACAGCCTGGAGGCGCTCCTGGCGCCGGGCTTCCATCCGCTGGCCGATGGCATCGCGACCGAGGCGATCCGGCTGATCAAGGACTGGCTGCCGCGCGCGGTCGAGCATGGCAGCGACCGGATCGCGCGCGCCCAGATGCTGGCCGCCGCCAGCATGGGGGCCGCCGCCTTCCAGAAGGGCCTGGGCGCCATGCATGCCATGGCGCACCCTTTGGGCGGCCTGCTCGACAGCCACCACGGCCTGACCATCGCGATCGTGATGCCGTACGTGCTGCAGGCCAACCAGCCGGCGATCGCCGAGCGTGCCGGCCAGCTGGCGCGGGTCCTGGCGCTCGAGGAGCCGAGCTTCGAGGCCCTCCTGGACTGGGTGCTGGGCCTGCGTCGTCAGCTCGAGATCCCGGACACCCTGCAGGCGATCGGCATGCGGGCCGAGCATGCCGCCCTCTTGGCACCCCGAGCGCTGGCCGATCCGAGCGCTGGCGGCAATCCGGTGGCGCTCGACGAGGCCGGCTACCAGGCCCTCTACCAGCGCGCTTTCGCCGGTCCGGCCGCCGCCTGACGCACCGCCCGTTGGGGTCGCGCGGAGCCGCCGGCCGCCTTGGGAAAGCTGTTGGCAGCCGGAGGTTCTATGCTATAGCAGCGGCGTCATCGGGCGCCGAGCGCGCCCGCCATCACCGGCAGCGGGCGTGGTGGAATTGGTAGACACGCCAGATTTAGGTTCTGGTGGCTTCGGCCGTGGGGGTTCAAGTCCCTTCGCCCGCACCACCGGCGGCCGTTGCCGATCGCAGGAGCGCGCGCTGCCGGGCTAGGCCTTGCGGCGCCTTGGGCGGAAGAACGATGCAGGTCAAGGAACTGACGGCCGACGGCCTGAAGCGCGAGTACCAGGTCGTGGTCGAGGCTGCCGACATCGAGCAGCGCATGGCCCGGCGTCTGTCCGAGCTCAGCCGCACCATCAAGATGCCGGGCTTCCGGCCGGGCAAGGTGCCGGTCACCCTGCTCAAGAAGCAATATGGCAGCTCGATCCGCGGCGAGATCCTGGAGCAGGCGGTCAACGAGGGCTCGCAAGCCGCCATCAGCGAGCATGATCTGAAGCCGGCGCTGCGCCCCAAGATCGAGATCACCTCGTTCGACGAGGGCAAGGACCTCGAGTTCAACATGGCGCTCGAGATCCTGCCCGAGGTGCCCGAGATCGACCTGCGCGCGATCCAGCTCACCCGCCTGACCACCCCGGTCGGCGAGGCCGAGCTCGCCAAGGCGCGCGACAACCTGACCCGTCGCGCCCAGCAGTTCGAGGCCCTGGCGGAGCCGCGGCCGAGCCAGGCCGGGGATCGGGTCACCCTCGACTTCGTCGGCAAGGTCGCCGGCGAGCCCTTCGAGGGCGGTGCCGCCACCGATTTCCCGCTGGTGCTGGGCTCCGGCATGATGGTGCCGGGCTTCGAGGACCAGCTGATCGGGCTGGATGCCGGTGCCGAGAAGACCTTCGAGGTGACCTTCCCCGAGAGCTACCAGCGGGCCGATCTGGCCGGCCAGCCGGTCACCTTCGAGGTCACGCTCAAGGCCATCGAGGCGCCCAAGCCCGTGGTCCTGGACGATGAGTTCGCGGCCGCCCAGGGCTTCGCCGACCTCGCCGCCCTCGAGACCGCGCTGAAGGACGGCCTGGCCGGCGAATACAGGAAGCATGCGCGCGCCCGGCTGAAGCGCGCCTTGCTCGATCATCTGGCCGAGCACAGCAGCTTCGCGGTGCCGGCCGGCATGGTCGATCTGGAATTCGAGACCATCTGGAAGCAGATCGAAGCCGAGCTCAAGCAGGATCCCGAGGCCTCGGCCAAGCCCGAGGACGAGCTGAAGGCGGAGTATCGGGCGATCGCGGAGCGGCGGGTGCGGCTCGGCCTGATCCTGTCCCATATCGGCCAGGCCAACGAGATCAAGGTCGAGCAGAACGAGCTGAACGCGGCGATCATCGAGCAGGTCCGGCGCTATCCCGGCCAGGAGCAGCAGGTGCTCGAGTTCTTCCGCAAGACCCCGCAGGCGGTCGAGCAGCTGCGCGCGCCCATCTATGAGGACAAGGTGGTCGATTTCATCGTCGAGATGGCGAGCGTGACCGAGGAGACCGTGACCCCCGAGGAGCTGATGCGCGACCCCGACGACGACGCCGCAGCGGCCGCGCCGGCCGATCAGACGGCCGGTGCCTGAGCCCGCGCCAGCAGCAGACGGAGCAGACATGGAGCGGTTGATGAGCCAGTTGGTCCCGATGGTGGTCGAGCAGACCAGCCGCGGCGAGCGTGCCTACGACATTTTCTCGCGGATGCTCAAGGAGCGGATCGTGTTCCTGACCGGCCCCGTCGACGACGGCGTGGCCAGCCTGATCACCGCCCAGCTGCTGTTCCTGGAGGCCGAGAATCCCGAGAAGGACATCTCGTTCTACATCAATTCGCCAGGCGGCATCGTCAGCTCCGGCCTCGCGATCTACGACACCATGCAGTACATCCGCCCGGACGTCTCGACCTTGTGCATCGGCCAGGCGGCCTCGATGGGCTCCTTGCTCCTGGCTGCCGGGGCGCCCGGCAAGCGCTTTTGCCTGCCCCATGCCAAGGTCATGATTCATCAGCCCTCCGGCGGCTTCCGCGGCCAGGCGACCGATATCGAGATCCATGCCCGCGACATCCTGGCGACCAAGGCCCGGCTGAACGAGATCTATGCCCGGCATACCGGCCAGGATATCGCGCTGGTCGAGGCCAGCATGGAGCGCGACAACTTCCTGACCGCCCAGCAGGCCAAGGAATTCGGGCTGGTCGACGATGTCGTCAGCGAGCGGCCGCGGCCAGGCAAGGATTGAGGCGATCGGCCGGGCTCGCTCGACGGGCGAGCCGGGCCGGGCTGGTGTTAATCGAATCATTACTGTCGGGCGGCATGGTGGGGCGGTAGCGGTACCGCGCCCCCCTTGCTGCGCTGCGGGATTTGAGGTTGTTCGCCCAGGGGCCCCCCGTTAACATGAGTGCAGTGCGGCTCGTTGGAACGAGGCCCAGATGACCAAGCCTGGCGGCGACACGAAGAACACGCTCTACTGCTCGTTCTGCGGCAAGAGCCAGCACGAGGTCCGCAAGCTGATCGCGGGGCCGACCGTGTTCATCTGCGATGAATGCGTCGAGCTGTGCATGGACATCATCCGCG
>CADEGR010000031.1:0-5897 GCA_902826935.1 uncultured Alphaproteobacteria bacterium
CGGCACCGCATCCGGCACCGTGATCGGGTCGACGGGCCAGTTGAACCAGGCGCGCGCCCTGAGCTTCGGCAATTTCGCGGCCGGCGCCGGCGGCACCATCACCGTCGATGGCGCGACCTTCAACGGCAACACGGCGACCGTCACCGGCGGCGTTGTCGCGGCCGGCGGCTCGCCCAACACGGGCTACTTCCAATTCTCCGGCGGCATCCCGTCCACGGCCTACACCATCGTCCTGCCCGCGAGCGCGACGCTGACCAATGGCGGCAACACGCTCACGATGGACACGTTCGTCGCCCGGGATCAGGCGGGCTTTGATCCCACCATTGCTGGCGCCACCCTGGGCGGCAGCGGCAATATCGATTTCACGGTGGGCGCGACGCTGAACGTCGCCGCCGCCGCGCCAGCCGGCACTTATTCCGGCACCTACAACGTCACCCTGAACAACTAGCTGCAGGATCGGGAGGCGGCCATGGTCGCCTCCCGACCTCGCCAACCTTGTCCGGACCATGCTGCTCAGAGTCTGCGTCTTCCTTCTCCTCGTCTGCCTCTTCGGCCCAGACGACGGCCAGGCCCAAGATGCCGGCGTCACGATCGCGCCCAAGCGGGTCGTGTTCGAGGGCCGCGCCCGCGCCACCGAGGTGACCCTGATCAATCAGGGCAGCGGCCCTGGCATCTACCGGATCGATTTGATCGACCTCGCGATGACCGAGGAAGGCGGCCTCACCGAGCTGCCGCCGGACCGGCCGGGCCCGCACTCCGCCAAGGCCTTGCTGCGGTTCTCGCCGCGTGAAGTGGCCATCGCGCCAGGCCAGAGCCAAACCATCAGGGTCATGGTGCGCAAGCCGGCCGCGCTGGCGGCGGGCGAGTATCGCTCGCATCTGCGGATCCAGGCCGTGCCGCCGCCGGACGCGCTCAACAATGTCGAGCCGGTCCCAATCGGCGACACCGGCATCGCGGTCAAGCTCCTGCCGATCTTCGGCCAATCGATCCCGATCATCGTGCGCGAGGGCAAGCTCGCGGCCGAGGTCGCGATCGCCAAGGCCGCGCTGAGCAAGGGGCCGCAGGGTCCGATCCTCGACCTGCTGTTCCGGCGCACCGGTGATCGCTCGGTCTATGGTGATATCAGCGTGCGCTTTGACGACGGCAGTGGCGAGCCGGTCGAGGTGGGCGTGGCGCGCGGGATCTCCTGCTATCCGCCCAGCCAGCAGCGGCCGTTTCGCGTGAGCCTGACGCCTCCGGAGGGCACCCGGCTCAGCCGCGGCTCCTTGCTGATCACCTATCGCGAGCCCGATGAGGCCGGCGGCGCAGTGCTGGCCGAGACCAGCCTGAAGCTCTGAGCGAAGCGCGCGCGGGCGCGCCGTCGCACGCGCTATGGTTGCCTTTTCTTCTACTAAAAGTTATTTATACGTCGAGCAAAACAACTTTTAGGATTATCTTGCTCGATGTGCAGCCGGTGCCGGCATTTGCCCGGCCTCTTAATCCTGCTCGGCCTGATGCCAGGTCCAGGCGCAGCGGCCACAGCGCCACTGCCGATGCTGAAGCCCGCTGCGGCGGCCCGGCCAGTCGAGGTGGCGGCCGCGGCCACGGCGTCCGAACCTGCCGATCCGATGCTGCAAGGCGAGGAGCTGATCCTCCAGGTCCGGCTCGACCAGATCGTGCTGGCCGACTCGCTCCTCGCCCTGCAGATCGAGCAGCGGCTCTATCTGCCGGTCGGCGAGCTGGCGGCGATCCTGGAGTTTCCGATCGAGCTGCGCGCCGATGGCCGGGTCGCCGAGGGCTGGTTCATGCAGGAGGACCAGGCCTTCAAGGTCGATCTGGCGGCCGCCCAGGCGACCATCGCCGGCGTGCCGATGAAGCTCGCCCGCGGCGACGGCTTCGCGGCCGATGGCGAGCTCTATCTGCGCAGCGATCTCCTGGCGCTGTGGTGGCCGGGCGACTTCACGCTCGATCTGCCGAGCCTCAGCCTCAAGCTCGCCGCGCGCGAGCCCTTGCCGGTCCAGCAGCGCCTCGCGCGCGAGCAGGCGCGCGGCCGGATCGGCGGACCGGCCTATGACCGGCCGCCCTTGCCGCGCCTGCCGCTGCCCTACCAGCTGCTGACTGTGCCGGTTCTGGACGTCAATCTGGCGAGCGGTGCGCGGATCGCGGCCGATCGCCAGCCCAGCTACCAGCACAATTGGAACGCGACCGCGGCCGGCGACCTGCTCTATCTGAACGGCCAGCTGTTCGTGGCCGGCAGTCAGGACGACCCGCTCGATCTGCTCCGCCTGACGCTCGGCCGGCGCGACCCGGATGGCAGCCTGCTCGGGCCACTCAAGGCGACCGAATTCACGCTGCTCGATGTGGTCACACCGGGCCGTACCTTGCTCGCCCGGGCCAGCACCGGCCGCGGCGCCGTGCTGACCAACCGGCCGCTGGCGCTGGCCAGCGAGTTCGACCGGATCACGCTGCAGGGCGACCTGGCGCCTGGCTGGGAGGTCGAGCTCTACCGCAACGACGCGCTCCTGGATTTTCGCACGGCCGGCGGCGATGGCCGCTTCCTGTTCGAGGATGTCGGCCTCTTGATCGGCGCCAACGAGCTGCGCCTGGTGTTCTACGGCCCCCAGGGCCAGCAACGCGAGGAGGTCCGGCGGGTCTATGTCGGCCCGGGCGCGGTCAAGCCGGGCGAGCTGCACTATCGCCTGGCGATGACCGACGACAATCGGGATCTGGTCGACCTCGCCGACGAGCGCGCCCGCCAGACCTTCGGCGACGAGGGCCTGCGGGTCCTGGCAGAGCTCGATTACGGCCTGGTCCGCGATCTGTCGCTGTCGGCGGCGCTCGCCCATCTGCCGCTGGCGGGCGCCGGGGCCAGCTACCTGACCACCGGCCTGCGTGGGCAGCTGGCCGGCGTGCTCGCCCGCGGCGACCTCGCGGTCGACGAGCGAGGCGGCCTGGCCTGGCTGACCGGCGCGCAAAGCCGGATCGGACCGGTCGGCTTCGCCGTGGAGCATCAGCAGTTCGAGCGCGGCTTCGTCAGCGAGGACACCGGCAGCGGCGACCAGCGCCTGCGCTCGCGCAGCACCGCCCGGCTCGAGACGGCGCTCGCCCGGATCGACGATCTGCCGCCCTTGAGCTTCAGCCTGCAGGCCCGGCTGGAGCGGCAGGCCGACCAGCGCCAGACGATCGCCGCCTTGGCCCGGATCGCCACCGTTCTCAAGCCCTTGGCCTTGACCAACGAAATCTCCTATGACGGCACGCGCGGCCGCGGCCCGACCCAGGAGCTCTGGCAGGGTGCGTTTCGGGTCAGCGGCCAGGTCAGCCGGCTGGCGCCGCTGTTGCTGCGCGCCGAGCTGGACTACGAGCTGGCGCCGCGCCTCAGCCTGCAGGCGGTCGATCTCGCCGCGGATTTGCTGGTCGGCGAGGCTGGCAGCATCCGTTTCGGGGTCCGCCAGGAGCTGACCGACGACCCGGCCCGGATCTGGTCGCTGGCCTACAACCATCGCCTCGACCAGGTGATCCTGGGCTTGGGCGCCGATTACAGCGAGCGGGGCGACGCCTTCATCGGCGTCAGCCTCGGCTTCAGCATGCTGCGCGATCCGCGCTCCGGCTGGCCGGTGATGCTGGCCGACCGGCTGGCGGGCAGCGGGGCGGTGGCCCCGGTCGCCTTCCTCGATCGCGATCTGGACGGCCGGCTCGGCCCCAAGGACGAGCCGATCGCCAATGCCGAGTTCAGCCGCGGCAGCATCGAGGCGGATGCCAAGACCGATGATCTGGGCCGCGCGATCCTGACCGGTCTGGACCCGAACCGGCAGGAGGATCTGGCCCTGCGCGAAGGCAGCCTGGAAGACCCCTACTGGGCCGCCGGCAGTCCCGGCTACGGCGTGGTGCCCAGGCCTGGGGTGATCCCGGTCCTGCCGTTCCCGGTGGTGCCGACCGGCGAGATCGACGGCACGGTCTATGTCCGCCAGGGCGATGCAACCAAGCCCGCCGCCAATGTCGCGTTGCAGCTGCGCTCCCCGCTCGGCGAGGTCGCCTACCAGGTGCGCTCCGCCTATGACGGCTTCTATCTGTTCGAGAAAGTGCGCCCTGGCCGCTACCGGCTGCAGGTCGACCCGGCCCAGCTGCAGCGGCTGGCATTGGGTGCGCCCGCCAGCGACGTCGACATCACGGGCGAAGGCGAGGTCCTGTCCGGCCGCGACCTCACCCTCGAGCCGGTAGCTGCGCTGGAGCGGCCGGCCGAGACCGCCGATTAGCCGGGACGGAGCCACGGACCTAGTGCAGCGGCGGACTCGCTTGATTCATGGGTCGCTGCGCCAGGTTGTTGGTGATGCATCAACGTCTCCAGACACATCTAACCGATGTGTCTAGGTCGATGCGCTAGTTGTCCGTGGGCCGCATGTCCGGCGGCTCCAGGCCGCCGCTGACCAGGCCATTGACCAGGTCGCGGATCGCGCCGGGGGCGAGCACCGACAGGGGGTTCAGCACAATCTGCGGCTCGGCCATGGGACCACGCACCTGGTAGGTGAAGGCGAACGCGCCAAGCCCGTCCTGGCCGGCCAGGAAGTCGCCGATCACCGGCAACCGGCCGAGGATCCGGTTGATCGCGTAGAACGGCACGATCGTGCCATCCAGATCGAGCTGCTTGGCCGCGAAATCGACCTGGCCCTTGAGCGTCAAGCCGAGCTGCGAACCGCTGAGCTGGCCGCGATCGAGGATCAGCTTCTGGCCCTGGACGTCGAACGGCAGGCGGAAGCGATCGACCTTGATGCCCTCCTTGCCGGTCAGCAGATTGCCGATCCCGGTCAAGGAAGCGAGGGTCAGGAGCCGGGCCAGCACCGGCGCCTGGCGCAGCGTGAACTGGTCGACCGCGAGCGAGCCGTGCGCCGCCAGCATCGGCTGCTGCTGCAGGATCTGCGCGGTCAAGGTGAGCTTGCCGCCTTCGATCCGGTTGGTCTGCTCTAGGGCCACCAGCAACGCGCCGGCATCGTCGCTGGTCAGACGCAGGCGCTGGCCGCCGGCAGCTTCTGGCTTCAGCGTCAAGGCGACCTTGGCGCCGCTCGCCGGCAGCACCGCGTTCAGCTCGACATCCTGCCAGCCGACCGCCGCGCGGATCAGCCGCCCGGTCACCCGCTCGAAGGCCTGGCCACGCAGATAGAGCTGGTTGGCCTGCAAGCCGAGCCGGAAGCGGGCGTCGCTCCCTTCGCCGAGGTTCTGGCCGCCCAGGAGCAGCCGATCCAGATCCAGCGTGTCGGCCTTGACCGAGACCTCGTAGCCGACGTCCCGCTGGCGCTGCAGCATCACGCTGCCCTGGCTGTTGTCGAGCTGAAAATGACGGAGCTGCAGCCGAACCAGGCTTTGGTCCTTGGGATCCAGCTCCAAGACACCTTGCAGCGCCAGGCCGGCGGTGGCCAAGTCGAACTCCCTGAGCCGCGGCGGCCCATCGGCCGGCACGGCAAGCGCCGCATGCAGCTCGCCCGGCTCGCCCGGCGTCTTCTGCCAGGCGACCGCATCCCAGGCGAGGCCGGTCTCGGCGAGATCGGCGGCGAGATCGACCCAGAGCACGCCATCGGTCTCGCTCAAGGTGGCATCGAATGCCGCCTGCCCCTCGAAACGCACCGGCAGATCCGGGGCATAGCGCTGCCAGACCGCGCGGTCGACCGAACCGCGCAGCCGCAGCCGGCGCTCGGCCTCCTTGCCTCTATCCAGCGGCTCGCGCAGGTCGATCCGCATCGGCAGGCCCAGCACCGCCGCTTCGCCTTGCAGCGTCAGCTCGTCCGCGCCGATCACCAGGTCGAGCCGGCCGTCGCTGACATCGACCTTGCCGCGCAGCTTGCGAATGCCGACCGCCGCCAGCTGCGCTTCGGCCGCGACCCGGGTCTCCGCCTCGGTCACCCCGCTGTGCAGCGGCAGACCGATCG
>CADEGR010000031.1:5997-39215 GCA_902826935.1 uncultured Alphaproteobacteria bacterium
CGACTGGCCGGTCATCCGGGCCTGGCCGGCAAGGCCGGTCACCGCCGGCATCTCATCGAGATAGCGCACGCTCAGCTGGCTGAAGTCGAACTGCAGGTCGAGCGCTTCGTCGCGCAAGGGGGCCTGCACGAAATCGGCCGGCACGAACTGCAGCTTGGCGGTCAGCTTCGGGACCTGGCCGGTGGTGATGTTCTGGGTCACCCAGCTGCGCGTCTCGGGCACGAAATCGGGCGGCCAGAAGGCGCCAAGCCGGGCGACCGGCAGATCCCTGACCGAGAGCTGTGCATCGAGCGACGGACCGGCCTCGGCCAAAACCAGCCGGCCCTGCCCTGCCAGCACCGCCTGCTCGCTGGTGGCGCGCAAGCTCGCGACCTCGAGCTGCCGGGCCGCCGGCGACCAGGTCGCGGCAAGCGCCAGCGCGCTGATCGGCACCGGCGCCGGCAGCGCCGGCAGGCTCAGCTCGCCCGGCCCGCCCTCGATCGCCAGGCGCACGGGCGAGAGCACGCCTGCGAGGCTGATCTCGGCATTGACCTGGCCGCGCAGCGGCAATGGCAGCTCCGCCAGGGGCCAGGCCGGCGCCAGCGCCGCGAACTCGGGCAGCAGCAGATCGGCAAAGCGGGTCTCGAACGCGATCCGGTCGCTCCGGCCGACCTCATGCGCCGTGATCTGCAAGCGCGCCGGTCGGCCATGCTGCTGCAAATTGGCGCTCAGGCTGCCCTGCAGGCCGCCCATCAGGCGCTGCAGCTCGAGGGTCAGCTGCTCCGCCGCCATCAGCTCGCCGGTCGCCAGATCGCGCAAGGTCATGCGGCCGTCGGCCAGACGCACCCGGCGCAGGTAGGTCAATGGATCGGCGTCGCCCGCCGGCCGCATGAAGCGGCCGACCAGGGCCAGGAGGTCGACGCCCGGCTCCGCCTCGGCCGCCCCCGCCGGCAGCAGGCCGAAGCTGCCATCCAGCCGCCGGGTCAGGCGCAGGCTCGGCGCGAACAGGGTGACATGGGAGACCGCCGCGATCCGCTGCTGCACGAAGGCGCGAGCACTCAGCCCGACCTCGACCTCGTCGAAGCTCGCGAGCAGCGGGCCGTCGCTGCGGCGCAACCGGACGTCCTTGGCGATCAGCTCGAGCGAATAGCCGTTCGGCGCCAGCCGGGCCGCGGTCGTGCCGATTTCGACCGCGACGCCGGTGGCGGGGGTCAGCGCCTGCTCGATCCGCGGGGTCAGCCAGGCCAGGGAGAGCGGGCCAGCGCTCAACCTCCAGGCGAAGCCGACCATCGCCAGGACGAGCAGCGCCAGCCCCAGGACAAGCAGCTTCAGACCGAGATCGAGAACCCTGCGCACCAGCGGCATACTCAACCGGAGGACATTCGACGTCTTTCGTGCAGGCGCACTTATCAGCTAAGTAAAGCGCGTGAACCAGCAGAACGAGTCCCCGCTCGCCGCTTTGCCCCACGCCGCCGATCCGGCGGCGGCCGGGCGGACGCTGGCGCGCTGGCATGCGCTCGCAAGTAACGCGCCGCCGGGGCCAGCAGATCCCGAAGCCGCTGCCGGCGATGCGCTGCTGCGCGGCATCTTCGGCAGCAGCCCCTATCTGACCGAGCTGCTGTTCGCCGAGCCGGATCTCTGGCACCGCTTTCGCGCGACCGGCCCCGATCAGGTGGCAGAGGCCCTGCGCGCCGAGCGGGCGGTGCTGCCGGTGGACAATCGGCAGGCGGTGATGACCGGCTGGCGGCGCGCCAAGCGGCGCCTTGCCTTGCTCTGCGCGCTGGCCGACCTGGCCGGCCAATGGCCGCTTGCCAAGGTGACCGGGGCGCTCAGCGACTTTGCCGATGCCGCGACCCAGGCCGCCTTGGGCTTCGCCTTGCGCGAGGCCGCCAAGCGCGGCGAATTGGCGCTGGCCGATCCGACCGCACCGCAAGCCCGCTCCGGCTTCATCGTGCTGGGCATGGGCAAGCTCGGCGCCGGCGAGCTGAACTATTCCAGCGACATCGATCTGATCGTGCTGTTCGATCCCGAGCGGTTCCGCCCGACCGGCCGCGATGGTGCCATGGCGCTGGCAGTCCGGCTGACCCGGACCTTGGTCTATCTGCTCGATCATCGCACACCCGCCGGCTATGTCTTCCGGACCGATCTGCGCCTGCGGCCGCATCCGCCGGGCCAGCCGCTCGCCCTCTCGGTCGACGATGCCGAGCTGTATTACGAGCGGTTTGGCCAGAACTGGGAGCGGGCGGCGCTGATCAAGGCGCGGGTGATCGCCGGCGACGCCGTCGCCGGCGAGGCTTTCCTGCAGCGGCTGCGACCGTTTCTCTGGCGCCGCCATCTGGATTATGCCGCGATCCGCGACATCCACTCGATCAAGCGCCAGATCAACGCCTATCGCGGCCATGGCGCGATCCGGATCGAGGGGCATGATCTCAAGGTCGGCCGCGGCGGCATCCGCGAGATCGAGTTCTTCGTCCAGACCCAGCAGCTGATCCTGGGCGGCAAGGTGCCGGAGCTGCGCCTGCGCGGCACCTGTGCGGCGCTAGATGCGCTGGTCAGGGCCCGCTGGCTGGCCGCCGAGACCGCGGCCGAGCTCAAGACCGCCTATGAGTTCCTGCGGCATTGCGAGCACCGGCTGCAGATGATCGCGGACAAGCAGACCCAGAGCCTGCCCAGCCAGCCGGAGCAGCTGGCGCGCTTTGCCGCCTTCATGGGCTATGCCGAGCCCGCACGGTTCAGCCAGGCGCTGCTGGTCCAGCTGGAGCAGGTCGAGCGCCACTATGCCGCCTTGTTCGAAAGCAGCCTGGATCTCGGCGCCGGCGGAGCGCTGGTGTTCACCGGCACCGACGACGATCCCGACACGCTGGCCACTTTGGCGCGGCTCGGCTTCAAACGGCCGCCGGCGATGGCGGCGCGGATCCGCGCCTGGCACCATGGCCATATCCGGGCGACCCGCACCGCGCGCGCCCGCGAGCTGTTGACCGAGCTGATGCCGCAGCTGCTACGCGAGCTGGCCGAGCAGCCGGACCCGGATGACGCCTTCGAGCGCTTCGATGGGCTGATGCAGGGCCTGCCGGCCGGCGTCCAGCTGTTCTCGCTGATGCGGGCCAATCCCCGCCTGCTCCGGCTGATCGCCGATCTGGTCGGCGCGGCACCGCGCCTGGCCAGCCACCTAAGCGGCCATCTCGGCTTGTTCGAGGCCATGCTCGCGCCCGACTTCTTCGAGCCGGTGCCGGATGCCGCCCGGCTCGAGGCGGAGCTGACCGCGGCCCTGCGCCGGGCGGGCGATCAGCAGGATCTGCTCGATGCCGCCCGGCGCTTCGCCCAGAGCCGCGAGTTCCAGATCGGCGTCCAGGTGCTGCTCGGCCTGCTGGATGGCGATGCCGCGGGCCCGGCCTTGAGCGCCATCGCGACGGTCGTGATCCAGGGTCTGCTGGCACCGATGCAGGCGGCGCTCGCGGCCCAGCATGGTGCGGTCCCGGGCGGCTCCTTTGTGGTCGTGGCCCTCGGCAAGCTCGGTTCCGAGGAGCTGACGATCGGCTCGGATCTCGATCTGATCTTCGTCTATGACGCGCCGACCGCCGCCCGCTCCGAGGGCGCCCGGCCGCTGCCGGCGGCGACCTACTATGCAAGGCTGGGCCAGCGGCTGGTCAGCGCGCTGACCGCGCCCACGCCGGAAGGCCGGCTCTACGAGATCGACACTCGGCTCCGCCCGTCCGGCAATCTCGGCCCGGTCGCCTGCTCGCTCGAGAACTTCGAGCGCTACCAGATGGGCACCGCCGAAACCTGGGAGCACCAGGCGCTGACCCGCGCCCGCGTCATCGCCGGCGACCCGAGCCTCGGCCAGCGGGTCGAGGCGATCATCCAGCGGGCACTCTGCCAGGTCAGGCCGGAGGCCGAGCTGCGCCAGGCGGTGGCCGGCATGCGGGCGCGGATCTTCAAGGAGCATGGCAGCGCCGATCCCTGGCGGGTCAAGCATGTCCGGGGCGGCCTGGTCGAGGCGGAGTTCCTGGCGCAATACCTGCAGCTCCGCCACGCCGCCAGCCAGCCGGCGATCCTGACCCGCAGCACCACCGAGAGCTTCGAGCGCGCGGCGGCCTTGGGCCTGCTCGAGCCCGAGGCCGCCCGGCTGCTGGTCCAGGCGGTCCGACTCTACCGGCGGATCCAGGCGGTGCTGCGGCTGTCGGTCCAGGGCTTCGAGCCGGCGGCGGCGCCCAAGGGCCTGCGCGAGGTTCTGGTGGGCGCGGTCCAGTTCGATCCGGAAATTGCCCGGCCAGGCCTTGACTTCGCGGCGGTCGAGGAAATCTTGAGGGCGAGGCAAAAGGCCGTGGCGGCGCTGTTCAATCGGCTCTGTCCGCAGCCGATCGACCCGACGGGCGAGCCACCCGGCATTTCAGGAGGGACTTCATGACGAGCGAGCTGGAGGGCCAGCGTGCCCCCGATTTCGATCTGCCGACCGATGGCGGCGGCCGGGCGCGGCTGGCCGACTACGTCGGCAAGCAGCTGGTGCTCTATCTCTATCCCAAGGACGACACCTCCGGCTGCACCAAGGAGGCCCAGGCCTTCGCCGAGGACTACGCGGCCTTCCAGGCGGCCGGGGTCGAGATCCTGGGCCTGTCCAAGGACAGCGTCGCCAGCCACGACAAGTTCAAGGCGAAGTATGGCCTGCCCTTTCGGCTCGCCGCCGACGAAGAGGGCAAGCTGGTCGAGGCGCTCGGCGCCTGGGTCGAGAAGAGCATGTACGGCAAGAGCTACATGGGCATCGACCGCTCGACCTTCCTGATCGACGGCCAGGGCGTGATCAAGAAGGTCTGGCGCAAGGTCAAGGTGCCGGGCCATGCCGGCGAGGTCCTGGCCGCCGTCAAGGCCGGCTGACCAAGCCAGCGGTCAGCCGCCGACCAGCATCGAGGGGGCGCTCAGCAGCTGACGCAGTTGCTGCGCGCTTCCTCGATCAACGCCACCAGCCGCTCCTTGCCGACCGCGCCCGGCACCAGCGTGTCGCCGATCACGAAGGCGGGCGTGCCCTCGATGCCCAGCGTGGTCGCCAGGGTGTAGTTGCGCTCGATCGCGCGGCTGATCTCCGGATCGGCCATGTCCTGGGCGAGCTTGACGGGATCGAGGCCGGCGTCCTGCGCGGCCGCGCTGATCCCGGCGTCCGACAGGTCCGGGCTGCGCATCAGGGCGAAATGGAACTTCAGGTAGTGCTCCTCGCCCTGCTTGCGGCTGGCGAGCGCCGCCTTGGCTGCCCGCAAGGAGTCTTCGCCCAGCACCGGAAACTCCTTGAACACCACCTTCAGCTTGGGCTGCTCGGCGATCAGCGCCTGCATCTGATCGACCACCTTGCGGCAATAGGTGCAGCGGTAGTCGAAGAACTCGACCAGCGTGACGTCGGCCTCGCTGGGCCCCACCGACGGATCGGTCGCATCCGCCACGAGCTTGGCGCGATGTTCGGCGATCGCGTCCTTCTGCTGCTGCTCCTTGGCGGCGGTCTGGCGGCGCTGCAGCTCCTGGAGCGCCTGGTAGACCACCTCCGGATTGCGCATGAGGTAATCATGCACGATCTGCTCGATCTGGGTCTTGTCCAGCGCCGGCTCGGCGGCGGCGAGCGGGCCAGCGAAGCTGGCGAGCCCGGCCATGATGGCAAGGCAAAGATTGCGCAACCGACGCATGCTGTCCGCTCCCGTGATCGACCGTGGCGGCCACCTTATCGGCGCGGCGCCGCGCTGGCCACGGCAAAACCGCCGATCGGCGCCACCTGCCGCCAGCTTCAGCCTTCCTCGATGACCTTCAAGATGTCCTGCAGCCGCAGCCAGCCCGGATCCTTGGGGTCGAGATTGGCCTCGGCGCGGCGGGCATAGAGCCTGGCATCGCGTTCCTTGCCGACCAGCAGCGCCCATTCGGCCAGCGCCAGGGACGATGGCCCCTCCTGGCCGGCCTGGCCCTTGGCGATGCCCTCCAGGCGCCAGGCATCGGCATTGTTGGGCTCGACCTGGAGCGCCTGCTCGAGCTGCTGGATGGCCTCGCGATGGTTCGGCTCGACGCCGGCTTCGATCAGGGCGCGCGCCAGGCCGATCCGCAGCAGCGCCGAGCCCGGCGCCAGCCGGACCGCCTCGCGATAGGGAGCGATGGCGTCGCCAACCTTGCCGTTCTCGAACAGCATCTGGCCCTTGAGCTCGTGGAAATAGGGATCGTCCGGATGCTCGGCGAGCAGGCCGTCGATCTCGGCCACCGCCGCGCTCAGATCGGGCAGCCGGTAGAGCGCGATCGCCCGGCCGTAACGGTTGATTAGGCTGCCATCATCCGGAAAGCGCTGCAGCGCCTGGACCGGATCGTCCAGGAACGCGGTCAGCTTGACCACCATGCGCTGATGGCCCTCGACCCAGGCGGTGGGCGGCGGCCGGGCGCCGCTCCGGCTGGCGGCGGCATGGGCCTCGACGAACTGCATCCGGTCGCGGGTCAAGGGGTGGCTGCGCAGATAGGGCGTGGTGCCGCTCACGCTCAGGACATTCTGGTCCTCGAGCACGCCGAAGAACCGGGCGAGGCCGTCGGCGGAAACGTGCAGCCGGTCGAGGATGCTCATCGCCGCCTGATCGGCCGCCTGCTCCTGGCTGCGCGAGAAGCTCATGAAATTGCCCTGGGCGACGGTCTGGCCGCCGGTCATCAGCGCCGCGCCCACCGCCGGCGCGCCCGCCACCGCCGCGGCCGCGCCCAGCACCGCGCCCAGGATCATCTCGGCCGCCGCCCGCTTTTGCGCGAGGCCGGCCCGGGTCAGATGGCCGCCAGCGATATGGCCGACCTCATGGGCGATCACGCCGGCCAGCTCGGTCGGATCGGCGGTCTTCATCAGGAGGCCGGTGTTCAAGAACAGGTTCATGCCGCCGGCGACGAACGCGTTCAGCTGGCGATCGCGGACGATGTAGAGCTTGACGCTGCCTGGCTCGATCCCGGCCGCTTCGAGGATCGGGTTGGTGATCGCGTCAAGGGTCTGCTCGATCTCGGCATCCCGGATCAGGCTGATCCCGGCGGCCAGCGCCGGACCCTGCGCCGGCCAGGCCAGTGCAGCAAGGCCGGCCATGGCCAAGCCGATGTTTCGCCAGGCACGCAAGCCGCGACACCCTCCGCCACCCTGCCGATTGACCGGCCATGCGCCATGGCGCATACGGTTCGGCACGTTGCCGCTCGATCCTAGAAGCATTTGCCCGCCCACGCCATCGGAGCCTCGCCCGCGCGATGTCCCTGCCTGCGTTCAAACCCAACCGCCAGTCGACCAGCCTCCTGAAAGCCGCGAGCCGCGCCATGGTCGAGCCGTTCATCGCCATGGATGTGCTGGCCGCCGCCAACGCCCAGGCGGCCGCTGGCCGGGACGTGTTCCATCTGGAGCTGGGCGAGCCCGCCGGCGGCCCGCCCCAGGCGGTCCTCGCGGCGGCCGCGGCCCGGCTGGCGGCCCGGCCGCTGGGCTATACCGAAGCGCTCGGCATGCCGGCGCTGCGCCACGCGATCGCCCGCCATTGCGAACACTGCTATGACCTCGATGTTCCATGGCAGCGGATCGCGGTCACGATCGGTGCCTCCGGCGCCTTCGTCCTGGCGTTCCTCGCGGCCTTCGAGCCGGGCGACCGGGTGGTCGTGCCGGAGCCGGCCTTTCCGGCCTACAAGGCGACCCTGCGGGCGCTCGGCTGCGAGGTCGTACCGTTGGCGCTGGGGCCCGACACCGGCTTCAAGCCGACGCTGGCCCAGCTGGCCGCCCTGCCCCGACCGCTGGCCGGCCTCCTGATCGCCTCGCCCGGCAATCCGACCGGGACGATGCTGAGCGCCCGTGAGCTCGCGGCGATCGCCGACTATTGCGCCCTCGAAGGCATCCGGCTGATCGCCGACGAGATCTATCATGGGATCACCTATGACGGGCCAGCTGCCACGGCCTTGGCCTGCGCGCCCGATGCGATTGTGATCAACGGCTTCTCCAAATATTTCTGCATGACCGGCTGGCGCCTCGGCTGGATGGTGATGCCGGAGGATCTGACCCGGCCGATCGAGCTGCTCGCCCAGAACCTGTTCATCTCCGCGCCGGCCTTGTCGCAGGAGGCCGCCCTGGTGGCGTTCGACTGCCGGCCGGAGCTGGATCAGCGGATTGCCACGTACCGGGCCAATCGCGAGGCGTTGCTCGCCCGCCTGCCAGCAGCCGGCCTCGCCCGCTTCGCGCCGGTCGACGGCGCGTTCTATCTCTATGCCGATGTCGGTCACCTGACCGACGATTCCAAGGGCTTCTGCGAGCGGCTCTTGGCCGAGACCGGCGTGGCGCTGGCTCCGGGTGCCGATTTCGATCGCGCCCATGGCCACCGCTACATCCGGATCGCGTTCCCCGGCGACCATGCCCGGCTGGTCGAGGCTGCCGACCGGCTGGTCGACTGGCTGCAGCACCAGGCCTGAGGCTGCGCGGGCGCCGCGCCGCCAAGCATGCGGGGCCGTGGCACTTTTTCCGCGCTGGAGCGTTATTCTCAGCCGAGGATCAAGATGATCAGGTCGGCGCCTGCGGGCGGCGCCAAGGCGGGGGATAGAAGCATGCCGCGCAAGCGAACCAGCGGGCGCCAGCTGTGGTGCGCAGCGATGGCGGGTCTCGGTTGCCTAAGTGGGCCGTTCGCGGCGGCGGCCGATGTCCTGGCCGACAATGATGCCCGAGGGACGTTCTCCTTGGTGATCGAGAACGATGTCTTCGCCAATACCGACCAGAACTATACCAACGGGCTGCGCCTGGCCTATTTGAGCGGCTTCCAGCCGGTCACCGGCATCAGCGGCTTCTTCGCCCGCAACCTGCTCGGTGCGGGTCCCGAGGATGGCGTCCGGCAGGGCTTCGCGATCGGCCAGAGCATCTTCACGCCGGAGGACACCGAGCTGCGGCGCGCCCCGGCTGATCAGCATCCCTATGCCGGCTGGCTGTACGGCGAATATGCGCTCCTGGCGCAAGGCGAGAACTCGATCAACCAGCTCTATTTCCAGCTTGGCGTGGTCGGGCCGAGCGCTGGCGGCGAATGGGTCCAGAACAATTTCCACGACCTGATCGGCTCGGCCGAGGCCGAAGGCTGGGACGACCAGCTCGACGACGAGCCCGGCATCCTGATCGGCTACGACACCAAGCTGCGGGCGCTCGCCGAAGCGCGGGCAATCGGCCTTGGCATCGACCTCACGCCCGATTTCGGCGTCGAGCTGGGCAATGTCATGACTCAGGCGACCGCCGGGCTGACCTTGCGGATCGGCACCGATCTGGCCGACGACTATGGCCCGCCCCGGATCCGGCCATCGCTCGCCGGCAGCGGCTTCTTCACCCCGACCAGCACGTTCAGCGCCTATGTGTTCGCCGGGGTCCAAGGCCGGGCGGTCGCCCGCAACATCTTCCTCGACGGCAACAGCTTCGACGATGATTCGCCGAGCGTCGACAAGCGCTACTTCGTCGCCGACTTCCAGGCGGGCCTGGTCACGCAGTTCAAGGACGTCCAGGTCAGCTACACCTATGTCCAGCGCACCGAGGAGTTCAAGACCCAGGACGACCCCCAGCGCTTTGCGGCGATCACCTTCGCCTTCAAGTTCTAGCGGTCGCAGGCAAGGTCCAACGGCTGAAGGGGCTGGCATCCGCCCCAGGTGGACCGGCGCCGCATTTTGCCTATAGTGGCGGGACAATCGGTCGACCGACGCTGACGCCTTGCCGGTCCGAAGCCGAACAAAAATGGTTTGGGAAGAAACGCCATGGCCAGCCGCATTGCGGCTTGTGCTTTGCTCGTCATGACGCTGGCGCCGCTTGCGGCCTGCGCGCCGCGCTGGTCGGCGCCGGTCGGCTATCAGCCGCCGGCCTACGCTCAGCTTGGCACCGACTACAGCGATGTCTGGCCCGATGAGCGGACCTGGCCTGCGAGCAAGGTCGTCACCACGCGGGTGCCGAGCCGCTGGACCAGCTTCGATGCGCAGGACCGCGAAGGCTACGGCAACCGCAGCGCGGCCAAGACACCCTGGTACCTGCGGTCGCTGCACGATTCCTGCCACTATGTCAGCGGTTGCCGGCGCTAGATCTGCTCGCAGGCCGTAGGCGCTAGCCGCATTTGCCCAGCGCCGCCATCGCCGGCGGACAGGCGGGCGCGCGGCGGCGCGGCGGCTGGTCGGCCGGCGGCGTCTTGCCAATCGCGCGCTGCACCTGCTTCACCTTGTCCGGATCGGGCCCGCGCACCGGCCGATCGGCGGGCGGCGGCCGGCGCGGCTTGTCGCCATGGTAGCCGTCATCACGATCCTTGGGCGGTCGCCTGGCATGATCCTCCCGGTCATTGTCGCGGTGCCGCTCGCGCCACCGGCGCTCGTCGCGGTCATCCCGCCAGCGACCATCGCGATAGCCGTCGCCGTAGCCGCGATTGTAGCCCCAGTAGCGATCCCGAAAGATGTCATGGTCGCGCCCCGGCCAGTCGTCGTAACGCCGATAGGACGGCCGATCGTAGCGATAATAGGGCCGGTCATAGGTCGTGTCGGAGTCGCGGTAGACGTGGTCGTCATACTCGCCATAGTCCGCAGCACAGCCAGTCAGGCCCAGCACCATCAAGGCGACGCCCACCAGAGCGCGCCGGCCGAAACCTTTTACCGCAACCGCAACCATCTCCGCCTCCACTAACGATGCCCGCAGCTTAGGCGCCGACAATTGAACGTATGCTGAACCGTCTACGGCCAATCCCGGTTCCGCGTTGGCAATGGTGACGGCCGGCGGACGGCGGCACGGCATCCAATCAGACTTGCCTGGCCTGCGGCTGCTGCCAGGATGCTGTCATGTCCAGCAGGAGGGCAGCAGGCATGCGGCGCGCGGACCGGCTGTTTCAGATCATCCAGATCCTGCGCCGTCAGGCCCGGCCGGTGACCGCGGCGCAGCTGGCGGCCGAGCTCGAGACCTCGCAGCGCTCGGTCTATCGGGACGTCGCCGCGCTGATCGGCCAGCGGGTGCCGGTCCGCGGCGAGGCCGGGCTTGGCTATGTCCTCGAGGGCGGCTTCGATCTGCCGCCCTTGATGCTGACGGAAGCCGAGATCGAGGCGGCGGTGCTGGGCGCGCAGTGGGTGATCGGCCGGCGCGATCCGGGCCTCGCCCGGGCCGCCCAGGATCTCCTGGCCAAGATCGCCGCGACCGTGCCCGAGCGGCTGCGGCCGGTCCTGCTGGAGCCGGTCACCAGCGCGCCGGAGGCCGGCCAGATCGCGCCGGACCGCCTCGACATGGCGCGCTTGCGGCAATGGATCCGGGCTGGCCGCAAGCTGGGGCTGCGCTATCGGGACGAGCAGGGCCGGACCACCGAGCGGGTCGTCTGGCCGGTCACGCTGGCCTATCTGGAGACCGTGCGAATCCTCGCCGCTTGGTGCGAGCTGCGCCAGGATTTCCGCCATTTCCGGACCGACCGGATGGTCGAGGCGAGCTTCTTGGACCTGCGCTATCCCGACCGCCCGGCCCGCCTGCGGGCGCGCTGGCGGTGCCAGCTGGCCAGCCCATCGGCCGGCCCGAGCTAGCGCCGCCACGGCTCTGGCTCGGCTACTCCTTGCGCACGAAGCGCGACCACCAACCGCGCCGGGGCGGCCCGTCGTCTTCGGCGTCCTCGCCGCCCGCGACCATGGCCGGCGGCAGCTCGTCCTCGGCAGGCTCCGCCTCGTCCGCGGCCGCCGCGGCCAGCGGATAGCCGCCATTGCGGGTCGGCCCCTCGGCGGCAGGCGCCGGCTCGGCGGCCGGTGGCGGGCTCGCCGCGGGCGAGCTGACCGGCACGGCCGCAGGCTTGGCGGCGGCGGTCCATTCGACCGGCTCGGCGGCCGGCACGGGCGAGGCCGCGGCTGGGCTCGCGGCGTCCGGCGCCGCCTCGGGCTCGGCGCGGCGGCTGCGGGTCGGCCGGCGCCGGCGCCGCGGTGCCCGCTCCTCGTCGGCCTCGCCCTCGGCCGCGACCGGCGCATCGGCTGCGCCAAGCGGCGCATCGGCTGCGACAGGGGTGGGCGCCGGCTCGGACGGGGCCGCCACCACCGTCGCACCGGCTGCACGCCGCGTGCGCGGCCGCCGAGCACGCCGCGGCGGGCTCGGCGCGGCAGCGTCGCCCTCGCCATCGCTCGCCGCCGCGACCGCCGGCTCGTCCGA
Organism: uncultured Alphaproteobacteria bacterium; assembly: GCA_902826935.1. Taxonomy (GTDB): domain Bacteria; phylum Pseudomonadota; class Alphaproteobacteria; order Geminicoccales; family Geminicoccaceae; genus CADEGR01. The sequence continues at coordinate 18,104 of CADEGR010000031.1, forward strand.
GTCGGCCGCCGGCAGCTCGGCCGGCAGCGGCACCTCCGCCAGCACCGGCAGCGCCAGCTCGGCATCGGCATCGGCCGCGGGCGTAATGGGCTCGGGCTCGAAGTCCGAGCCGGCCGCAAGCGGCTGGTTCTCGACTTCGGCCTCGCCGCCGCCCCGCCGCCGCCGCCGCCGCCGCCGGCGCCGCTTGCGCTGGCCGTTCTCGTCGTCCTCCTGCGCGTCGGCGGCAACCGGCGGCCGGGCGGCCGGGCGCGGCGGCGGCGCCGCTTTGGCCACCCTGGCCGGCGCCTCCGCCGGCGGCTCGGCAACGGGCTCGGCCGGCGCGGCCCGCTGGACCTCGTCGAGCGCCTTCTCGCGCGGCTGCAGCACGTCCAATGCCAATTCGCCCGCGATCAGCTGCGGGCCGACCCGGACATCGACGCCCATGGCATAGCGCTGCTCGAGCCCGACCAGGAGGTCGCGCTTCTGGTTCAAGAGATAGAGCGCCACCGGCAAGGGCAGGCTCAGGCTGACCGCCGCGGCCGCCCCTTTGATGCCGACCAGCTCGACCTGGCGGAGCGCCTGCAGCGCCGCCGATTCGGTGGACCGGATCGTGCCCGAGCCGGCGCAGGTCGGGCAAGGCTGGGCGGACAGCTCCAGCAGGCTCGGCCGCAGCCGCTGGCGTGACAGTTCGAGCAGGCCGAAGGCGCTGATCCGGCCCAGCTGGACCCGCGCCCGATCATATTTGAGCGCATCCCGCAGCCGGCGCTCGACCGCCCGCTGGTTGCGCGCCTCGGCCATGTCGATGAAGTCGACCACGATCAGCCCGGCCAGATCGCGCAGCCGCATCTGGCGGGCCACCTCGTCGGCCGCCTCCAGATTGGTCTTGAGCGCGGTCTCCTCGATATTGCGCTCGCGCGTGGACCGGCCGGAATTGACGTCGACCGCGGTCAAGGCCTCGGTGGTGTGGATCACGATCGAGCCGCCCGAGCGCAGCTCCACGGCCGGCTTGTGCAGCAGATCGAGCTGGGCTTCGATCTCGTGGCTGTGGAAGAGCGGCTGATCTTCCTTGTATTGCTTGACCTTGCGCACCCGCGACGGCATCAGCATGCTCATGATCTTGCGCGCGGCCTTATAGGCCTCGTCGCCCTCGACCATGATGTCGTCGATGTCGCTCTCGTAGAGATCGCGGATCGCGCGCTTGATCAGCGCCCCTTCCTCGTGGATCGTGCAGGGCGCGATCGAGGCCAGCGTGCGCTCGCGGATGTCGCTCCACAGCCGCAGCAGATAGTCGTAGTCGCGCCGGATCTCGAGCTTGTTGCGCTCCTGGCCCGCGGTCCGGATGATCAGGCCCATGCCTTGCGGCACTTCCAGCTCGCGCGCGATCGCCTTCAGCCGGTGGCGATCCTTGGGATTGATGATCTTGCGCGAGATGCCGCCGCCACGCGCGGTGTTCGGCATCAGCACGCAATAGCGCCCGGCCAGGGACAGATAGGTGGTGAGCGCCGCACCCTTGTTGCCGCGCTCCTCCTTGACGACCTGGACCAGCAGGATCTGGCGCCGCTTGATGACTTCCTGGATCTTGTAGCTGCGCAGCAGGCGCTGCCGCTTGCGCGCCTGCTCGGCATAGACCTCGGCGGTCTCCTCGTCGGGATCGGTCGCGACCGCTTCCACGGCCTCGTCCTCGCCCTCGGCATGGGCCGATTCGAAGTCGCCCGACTCGGCCTGCTGCTCGGCCTGGACGGCCTCCTCCAGCAGCCGGCGATCGGCCTGGGGGATCTGGTAGTAGTCGGGGTGGATTTCGCTGAACGCCAGGAAGCCGTGGCGCTGACCGCCATAGTCCACGAACGCCGCCTGCAGCGAAGGCTCGACCCGCGTTACCTTGGCGAGGTAGATATTGCCTTTGAGCTGCTTCTTGTTGGCGCTTTCGTAGTCAAACTCCTGAAGCTGGCGATCCTTGACGACCACCACCCGGGTCTCCTCCGGGTGGGAGGCGTCGATTAGCATTGATCTCGTCATGCAAAAAGAACTCCATCGACGATGAGCCCGGCGGCCGGCTGCATGCCGCACCCGCCGGGAGGCGTCGATCATCCTCGGACAGCAGAATCCACTCGGCGGCAGACCGGCCAAAGCCCGCCTTGCCTGCACGAGGACCCCTGAGTGTTCGCCGAATCACGTCGTCGTCCATCACGTCCGTTTGCCGACCGCGGAGGCCCGCTCTGTCACTTGCGGCCGCTGCCGGGATGACCTGCCGATTGCACGGGCAGTGAGCCGACCGGTGGCTCGGGCGCAACAGGGTGCGCGAAAATCACACCGATCGACGACAAACCGTTGTCGGGCCACTATAGTAACTTCGGTTTGGCGCCACAATCCGAATATCTCTGGGTCGTTCTGAGGTCAGTGAACCACCATTCCGCGATCGAGGAGCGCCTGGCGCGGCCGCCCCGGCAAGGGCCGGCCGGCCCCTGGCCGAGCTTTCGCCTAGCCTGGTGCCTGGCTCGGCTCGGCCGGCTGGCGCTGGCTTTGGGCCTGCTGGTCGCCTTGGCCGACCTCCAGCCGGCCGGCGCCCAGGGCACGGTCCGCGACATCCGGGTGATCCCGCACGAGAAGGGCGTGCGCGTCCTGATCGACCTCAACCAGCGGGCACCCTACAGCTACCTGCTCCTGCCCAACCCGCCGCGGCTCGCCTTCGATCTGCCCGAGGTCTCCTGGCTGGTGCCGAGCAGCCGCGGCGAGCGGCCGGCCGGCATGGTCAAGGGCTTCCGCTTCGGCCTGTTCCGGCCCGGCACCTCCCGCCTGGTCCTGGATCTGGCCGGGCCGTTCGATGTCAGCCGGATGCTCGAGCTGGCCGCCAACGACGCCAGCGGGTTTCGCATCGTGGCCGAGCTGGCGCCCTTGCCGCCGGGCACCCCGATGGCGCCGCGCCTGGTCAACGGCGGTCGCCCGGCGAGCCTGGCCGTGGCCGAAGCACCGCGCCCGATCGCGACCCCGGCCGAGGCCCAGGCCCAGCAGCTGGCCATGCTGACCGCACCCCGGGCGGCGTCCGCCACGCCGGTGCCCATGGCCAAGCCCAGCTATCCCCTGGCCCCGCGGGTGATCGTGCTCGATCCGGGCCATGGCGGGGTCGATCCCGGCGCGCTCGGCCTGCGCGGCACCCGCGAGAAGAACGTGGTCCTGGCGGCGGCGCGCGAGGTGCGTCGCCAGCTCGAGGCGACCGGCCGCTATCGGGTCGTGCTGACCCGGTCCGACGACACCTTCGTGCCGTTGCGCGACCGGTTGCAGATTGCCCGCACCGCCGGCGGCGAATTGTTCATGTCGCTCCACGCCGACAGCCTGGTCAAGGACCGCTCGGTCAGCGGCGGCGCGGTCTACACCCTGTCCGAGCGCGCCTCGAGCGAGGAGGCGGCGCGCCTCGCGAACGACGAGAACCGCGCTGACATCCTGGGCGGGCTCGATCTGTCCAACCAGGAGGCGGTGGTCACCCAGATCCTGATCGATCTGGCCCAGCGGGACGCCAACAACAAGTCGATCGAGCTGGCCAACACCCTGGTCAACCACCTGAACGGGGCGACCCACATGCTGCGCAAGCAGCGCCAGCAGGCCGGCTTCGTGGTCCTGAAGTCGCCGGACATGCCCTCGGTGCTGCTCGAGCTCGGCTACCTGTCCAATGCCGGCGACGAGCGTCGGCTGACAGATCCGACTTACCTCGCTAGATTGGCCAGCGCGATCGTGCAGGCGGTGGACAAGTTCTTCCGCGCCGAATCGTCCTAGCCCAGCCAGAGCCCAGCTCGGGGATCCGCATTGCGCATCGTCTTGAAACTTATGGCCTTGCTGTTCGGCTTGCTGCTGCTGGTGGTGCTCGCCGGCACCGCCGCCGGCTTCTATCTGCTGAACCGCTACGGCAACGATCTGCCCGACTACCGCCAGCTCGCCAACTACCAGCCGCCCACGGTGACCAGGATCCATGCCGGGGACGGCCGGCTGCTGGCGGAGTACGCCCAGGAGAACCGGGTCTTCGTGCCGGTCGATTCCATGCCCAAGCGCCTGATCCAGGCGTTCCTGGCGGCCGAGGACAAGAACTTCTACAGCCATCGCGGCATCGATCCGCTCGGCATGGTCCGCGCGGTCGGCAGCAACGTCGTGAACTATTTCGAGGGCCGCCGGCCGGCCGGCGCCTCGACCATCACCCAGCAGGTCGCCAAGAACTTCCTGCTCAGCAACGAGGTGTCCTACGAGCGCAAGATCAAGGAGGGCCTGCTCGCCCTGCGAATCGAGCGCGCCTACACCAAGGACCAGATCCTCGAGCTGTATCTGAACGAGATCTATCTCGGCGTCGGCTCCTACGGCGTGGCCGCGGCGGCGCTCAACTACTTCAACAAGTCCTTGGACCATCTGACCACCGCCGAGGCGGCGTTCCTGGGCGGCCTGCCCAAGGCGCCGTCCCGCTACCATCCGGAGCGCGATCCGGAGGCCGCCAAGGGCCGGCGCGACTGGGTGATCTCGCGCATGCTGATCTTGGGCTTCATCAACGAGGAGGAGGCGCGCCAGGCGACCGCCGAGCCCTTGCTGCTGACCCGGCGGGCCGACACCGAGCGGGTCACGGCCGACTATTTCACCGAGGCGGTCCGCCGCCAGCTGATCCAGGACTTCGGCGAGTCGGCGCTCTACGAGGGCGGCCTGTCGATCCGGACCACGGTCTCGCCGACCTTGCAGCAGCTGGCCGACCGCTCGCTCCAGGACGGCCTGCTCGGCTATGACCGGCGGAGCGGCTGGCATGGCCCGAAGGCGCGGCTGCCCAATGCCGACAACTGGCGCGAGCAGCTGGCGGCGATCGACCGGAGCGACGGCCGCAGCAGCTGGCAGCTGGGCGTGGTCACCGAAACCGGCGCCGAGCAGGCGACGATCGGCCTGGTGGATGGCCAGACCGGCGTCCTGCCGCTGGCCGAGGTCGCCTGGGCGCGGCCGGCGCTGCCCGAGAACCAGCTGGGGCCGGAGCCGCAGCGGGTCGATCAGGTGCTGCAGGTGCTGGACGTGGTCTGGGTCGAGCCCCTGCCGGCGGCGCCCGCCGAGGCCGGGGCGGCGCCCGCGGCGCTGCGCCTGGGCCTGCGCCAGGCGCCGCAGGTCGAAGGCGCGATCGTGGCCCTCGATCCGCATAATGGCCGGGTCCTGGCGATGACCGGCGGCTTCAGCTACGCCCAGAGCGAGTTCAACCGGGCGACCCAGGCGCTGCGCCAGCCGGGCTCGGCGCTCAAGCCCTTCGTCTATCTGGCCGGCCTCGCCAATGGCTACACCCCGTCCAGCATCTTCCTCGACGCGCCGATCGTGATCGACCAGGGTGGCGGCCAGGGCAAGTGGAAGCCGGCCAACTACACCAAGCGCTTCTACGGGCCCAGCACGCTGCGCCTGGGCATCGAGAAGTCGCGCAATCTGATGACCGTGCGCCTGGCCAATGCGGTCGGCATGGACCGGGTGGTCGAGATGGTCGACCGGTTCGGGCTGAGCCGCGGCATGGGCCGCAATCTGGCGGCCTCGCTCGGCGCCTCCGAGACCGATCTGCTGACCTTGACCACCGGCTACGCCATGCTGGTCAATGGCGGCAGGCGGATCCAGCCGGCGCTGATCGAGCGGATCCAGGACCGCCATGGCCGGACCGTGCGCCGGCGCGACGACCGGCCCTGCCCGGAATGCCAGGACGTGTCCTGGGTCGGCCAGGCGACCCCCGTCCTGGAGGACCGGCGGGCAGCGGTGATCGATCCGGCCCACGCCTACCAGATGGTCAATCTGCTGCAGGGCGTGGTCGAGCGCGGCACCGGCCACAAGGCGGCCGAGATCGGCAAGCCGATCGGCGGCAAGACTGGCACCTCGAATGACAGCCGGGATGCCTGGTTCGTCGGCTTCACGCCCGATCTGGTGGTCGGCGTCTATATCGGCTACGACCAGCCGCGCTCTTTGGGCGACCAGGAGACCGGCTCGTCGGCGGCGCTGCCGGTGTTCGTGGAGTTCATGAAGGGCGCCCTCAAGGACCAGCCGGCGACGCCGTTCCGGGTGCCGTCCGGGGTCCGGCTGGTCCGGGTCGACGCCCAGACCGGCCTGCTGCCCGGCCCGAGCAGCAGCACGGTGATCCTGGAGGCCTTCCTGCCCGGCACCGAGCCGACCCAGAGCGGCACCAGCAACGCCGCCGCGACCAGCTCGACCGGCATCGTCGGCGGCCCGCGCGGCAATGACGGCGGTGGCGCCAGCGCGCCCAAGACCGGCGGGCTGTACTAGCGCCGCCTCCCTGTCCCTTGTCCCCTGCCCGTCCGGATAGCTGCCATGGCCAAGCGCGCCAAGACCGACGACCTGATCGAGCGCACCCGCGTGCCGGAGGACGGCCGCGGCTTCGCCCTGGCCGAGATCGACCCGGGCGCCAAGACCGGCCTGCCCGACCGGGCCGCGGCCGAGGTCCAGACCATGGCCGACATCGCCCGGATCGACGAGCTGCAGGACGTGCTCTACGCCCAGAGCAAGCATGCGCTCCTGATCGTGCTCCAGGGCACCGACACCAGCGGCAAGGACGGCACCATCCGCAAGGTGTTCGGCCCGATCGACCCGCTCGGCCTCAGGATCACCGGCTTCAAGGCGCCGACCCCGCAGGAGCTGGCCCACGACTTCCTGTGGCGGATCCACCAGGCGGTGCCGGGCAAGGGCGAGATCGGGATCTTCAACCGCTCGCATTACGAGGATGTGCTGGTGGTCCGGGTCCACGGGCTGGCGCCGAAGGAGGTGATCGAGCGGCGCTACCACCAGATCAACGCCTTCGAGCAGCATCTGGCCGAAAATGGCGTCACGCTGCTGAAGTTCCTGCTGCACATCTCCAAGGACGAGCAGAAAGCCCGCCTCGAGGCGCGCCTGGCCGACCCGACCAAGCAGTGGAAGTTCAATCCTGGCGATCTCAAGGAGCGCGCCCTCTGGGACGACTACCAGGCGGCCTATCAGCTGGCGCTGACCCGCTGCAGCAAGCCGCATGCGCCCTGGTACGTGATCCCGGCCGATCGCAAATGGTACCGCAACGCCTTGATCGCGCGGATCATCCGCCATCATCTGGAGCGGCTGGATCTGCGCTATCCGCCGGCCAGCGGCCTGGACGGCATCGTGATCACGTGATCGTGCCTGGCCGGCCGGTCCGGGTGTGAGCTAATTCACAGCTTCTGGCCCGGCCAACCGCCAAGCTCGCGCGATGGCCAGCGTGGAGCTTCGGGTCTTGGGCTGCGGCGATGCCTTCGGCAGCGGCGCGCGCTTTCAAACCTGCTTCCATCTCAAGTCTGACCGGCACAGCCTGCTGCTCGATTGCGGCGCCAGCTCGCTGATCGCGATGCAGCGCTTCGGGGTCGACCCGGGCGCGATCGAGGCGATCGTGCTGAGCCATTTGCACGGCGACCATTTCGGCGGCCTGCCGTTCTTCCTGCTGCATGCCCACTACGTCGCCAAGCGCCGGCGCGGCCTGGCGATCGCCGGCCCGGCCGGCATGGCGAGCCGGATCAACGCCGCCCTCGAGGTCCTGTTTCCAGGCTCGGCCAGCCTGACCTGGCGCTTTCCGCTCCAGCTGATCGAGCTGACGCCCGGCCAGATCTGCGCGCTCGGCGGGCTCAGGATCATGCCGTTCGCGGTCGACCACCCGTCCGGCGCGCCGGCGCTGGGACTGCGCCTGCGGCTCGGCCGGCGGACCATCGGCTATACCGGCGACACCGCCTGGAGCGAGGCGCTGATCGAGATCGCCCGGCAGGCGGACCTGTTCATCGCCGAGTGCTACAGCCCGCGCGGCAATGGCAAGCATCATCTGGACTGGCAGACGCTGCGCCAGCGGGCGCCGGAGCTGGCCGCCCGGCGGATCCTGCTCAGCCATATGAGCGCCAGCATGCTGGCCGAGCTGCCGAAGCTCGACCTCGGCCCATTCGAGCCGGCCCAAGACGGCCTGACCATCACGTTGTGACGAGCCGCCCGGCCCTGCGGCCGCTTGCCGTCAGGCCGGCGGCGCCGGCGTCAGCCCGGCCAGGAACAGCTGCAAGGTGCGGTTGAATGCGGCCGGCTGCTCCAGCGGCACCAGATGGCCGGCGCTCGGCAGGACCACCAGATGGGCGCCGCTGATCTGCTCGGCCAGCCGCGCCATCATCGCCGGCGGGGCAACCCGGTCGAGGCCGCCGGCGACCAGGAGGGTCGGCACCTTGATCGCCGCCAGCTCGGCGCGCCGGTCGAAGCTCGGCAGGCTGCTGATCGCGGCGCGATAGATCGTTTCGTCGACCGCCGCCAGGGTTTCGATCGCGCGCGCCACGCCGGCCTCGTCCGCGGCCTCGCCGACCAGCCGGGCGACCAGCTCCGGGGCCAGCTCGCCAAGCCGCCGGCCCCGCTCGAGCGGCGCCAGGCGCTGCTCGACGAAGCGCTGCTGCCATTGGCCATCGGGCCGGCCGAAGGCAGCACTGGTCGCAACCAGGGTCAAGGACAAGACCCGCTCCGGCTGCCGGACGAGCAGCTCCTGCGCAATCATGCCACCCATGGCATGGCCGACCAGATGGGCGCTCCGGATCTGCAGGCGATCCAGCAGGCGGAGCAAGGCACCCGCGAGGCGGGCGAAGGTGAAGTCCGGCAGCGGCCGGCTGTCGCCATAGCCCGGCATATCCCAGGCGATGGCCCGGTAGGTGCCGGCAAAATGGTCGAGCTGCGCTTGCCAGGCATCGGCGGCGCCGCCGATGCCATGGAGGAAGATCAAGGGCGGTCCACGGTCGCCTTTGATCTGGAACGCGATCCAGTCGCTCATGCGCCACCTTGCATGGCCCTGCCCTAGTCGAGCCGGCGGGCGCTGTCCAGGCCGAACTTCGGCCGCGCCAGGCAGGCTGGAATCCGGGAGGCTGGATTAACGTCGTGGCAACCTTGCTTATGCTACGATGACCGTTGGGAGCCTGGCTCGAGCGGCTCCTTTGCCAATCGGTTGGGGGGCCCCGTTGAGCGAGCCGAAGGTTCTGTTCCAGATTGTTGAGCATGTCGCGATCGTCACGCTGAACCGGCCGGACCGGGTCAATGCGCTGGACGAAGACATGCATGTCGAGCTGCGCCACGTGTTCGACCGGATCGAGCTGGATCGCGCGGTCCGCGCCGTGCTGCTGACCGGCGCGGGGCGAGCATTCTGCGCCGGTCAGGATCTGGCCGAGCGCCAGCTGAGCGAGGCCGAGCTCGACCTTGGCGCGGCGCTGGAGCGCAGCTACAACCCCTTGATCAAGCGGATCCGGGCGCTGGAGCGGCCGGTGGTCTGCGCGGTCAACGGCGTCGCCGCGGGGGCGGGCGCCAATCTCGCCTTGGCCTGCGACATCGTGCTGGCCGGCCGCTCGGCCAGCTTCATCCAGGCGTTCTGTCGGCTGGGCCTGATCCCGGATGCCGGCGGCACGTTCCTGCTGCCGCGGCTGGTCGGCCGGGCCCGAGCACTCGGCCTGATGCTGCTGGGCGAGCCGCTCTCGGCCGAGCAGGCGGCCGAGTGGGGCCTGATCTGGCAAGTGGTCGAGGATGACGCGCTGGCCGAGACCGCCTGGGCGCTCTGCCTGCAGCTGGCGGCCGGCCCGACCCGGGCGCTGGGGCTGATCAAGCGCGCGGTCAATGCCGGCACGGTCACGCTGGAGGAGCAGCTGGCGCTGGAGCGGGATCTCCAGCGCGAGGCCGGCCGCAGCGAGGATTTTGCCGAAGGGCTGGCCGCCTTCCTCGGCAAGCGGCCGCCCAGCTTCAAGGGCCGCTAGCCAGCCGGCGCGCCAGGGTGCCCGGCGCGACCGCAGGCGCAGCGCCCGCGCGGCCAGCCACGGCATGCTGTCGGGGACCTTGCGGGCCGGCGGGGCAACGACGATCAGGTCGTGACGGCCGGCGCGAAGGTCCTGCCACGCCGCAGCCAGGCGCGGCAAGCTGCCCCCGGCGCCGTCGATCATCCAGCCGGCGTCGATCGATCGATCCCGAGGCGGCGATGACGTTCGAGGCGGCGGCGATGCAGCCGTGTCGACCGCGCGCTCCCTAAGTTGCCGCAGGCGGCGGCGCTGGCCGATCGGGCAGCGGCCGCAACGGCGGGTAGGCTTGGTGTTGGCGCCGGTCTGGTCCAGCAACACTAGCCGTGCCGGTCGATCCAGGGCTGCCCCCGATGCCGAGCGTCACGTCCTTGCCGCATGTCGGCCCGAGGCAGCCCTGCCGATAGCTCTGGCGATCACGACCTCTGGTGTCGTAACCGCGGCCCGGCTCAAGGCTAGGTCCGGCAGTTCCACAGGTCCCCGAGCAGCCAATCGTGGTGCGCGCCAACCTGGCGGCTGGCCGGCATCGGCTTGGCCAGGGCGCCATACCAGCCGACCGACCGCGCTGCCCTGCCGCGGCCGCTGTCCGCTGGCGGCGCCTTCGGTAGCGTTCTGGCATCGGAGGGCGGCGGCCGGACCTGCTCTGGCTGATCGTCTGCCAGAGCGCCCGGCAGAGCCTGGCCGGTCTGAGGGCCTACCCTTCCACGGCTGCGGCTTGAAGGCATCGCACCGCGCAGTGCTCCGGATCGCCTTCTGCCGCGGCAGTTGGTCCGTGCTCGCGCGACGCTGCAGTGGCCCTGCATGCCGGAGCCATTGCCTTGACCGGCTGAGCCGCGTCACGGCCTGCGGCTGCGCGTCTGGATCTTGCCCCTGCGTCATGCCGGGCGGCGACTGCTGGGTGTAGCGGGCGCGGCGATCGGCTGTGCCTGGCGCCCGCCGGCGCAGCCAAGCGGGCCTGGTCGCATGCCGGCCCTATGCCGCGCGGTGCCTGCTCGACTGTTCCCGGCGCCAGGGCGGCGCGGGCTCGCTGGGGTCGCCGGCGCGGCGCCCCGGTCGGCTTGCCCAGGTCGGTCAGACCGGCGGTGACGCGAGGCAACGCCTAGAGCGTGAGCCAGGCCGTGGCCGGAGCGAGGGGCTTGGCGATCGCCGGCAGGCGCTCGGGGTCCAGGCCGGCTGGCGGCAGCGGCTGGCCGAACAGGTAGCCTTGCGCCTCGTCGCAATCCAGGCGGCAGAGATGCTCCAGCTGCGCTGGCGTCTCGACGCCCTCGGCCGTCACCGTCATGCCGAGGCTGTGGCCCAGCTTGATCAGGCCGCCGACCAGGGCGGCGCCATCCGCCTGGACGCCCAGCTCATGCACGAAGGAGCGGTCGATCTTGATCTTGTTGAAGGGAAAGCGGCGCAGATAGCTGATCGAGGCGTAGCCGGTGCCGAAATCGTCGAGGGCTAGGCCGACGCCGATCTCGCGCAGCTGGCCGAACAGCCGGGCCACGGCGTCGGTATCCTTGAGCAGGACCGATTCGGTGACCTCGATCTCGAGCCGCTCCGGCGCGAGGTCGGCGCGGCGCAGCGCGGCCTCGATCTGCTCGGGCAAGCCGTCGCGAAACTGGATCGGCGAGACATTGATCGCGATCCGCTCGGGCGCCCGGCCGGCTGCCAGCCATTGCCGCATCTGCGCGCAGGCCTGGCCCAGCACCCAGGCGCCCAGCTCGACGATCAGGCCAGTGTCCTCGGCGATCGGAATGAGATCGGCCGGGCCGACCTGCTGACCACCGACGCTCGGCCAGCGCAGCAGCGCCTCGAGCCCGATCAGAGCCTGCTCCGGCAGGCCGACCTGCGGCTGATAATGCAGCTCGAAGGCGCCGTGCTGCAGGCTCTGGCGCATGGCGCTGGCTAGATCCTTGCGGCGCTGCGCGTCCTGCTCCATGGCCGGCGAGAACAGGCTGTAGGCGCCGCGACCGCGGGCTTTCGCGTAGTACAGCGCCATGTCGGCGGTCTGCAGCAGCCGCTCCGGCGTCGCCCCGTCGCGCGGGAACAAGGTGATGCCGATGCTGGTGCCCGAGAAGATCTCGTGGCCGTCGATCAGGAAGGGCTTGGCCAGCGTCGCGATCAGCCGCTCCGCCAGGGCGCAGGCGGCCTCGGCCTCGCCGATCGTCGGCAGCAGGATCGCGAACTCGTCGCCGCCGAGGCGAGCCGCCGTCTCCTGGACGCGCAGGACGCTGCGCAGCCGCTCGGTCACCGCCTGCAGCAGCGCGTCGCCGGCGGGATGGCCGATGGTGTCGTTGACCTCCTTGAAGCGATCCAGATCGAGCAGCAGCAGGGCGCCGGCCCGGCCGGCCGGACCGCACTCCGCCAGCGCCGCCACCAGCCGCGACTGCAGCGCGGCGCGGTTCGGCAGGCTGGTCAACGGATCATGGTGGGCCAGGAACTGGATGCGCGCCTCCGCGGCGCGCCGGTCGCTGACGTCGGTCGCCAGCACGATGAAGCCGAGCGGCCGGCCATCGGCCGCCCGGATCGCGTCGCCGCGCAGATGCAGCTGCGCCAGACGGTCGCCGCCGGCCCGCAGCAGCACCTCGTTGTGCCAGGTGCCCGCGGCGCGCAAGGCGCGGCGCAGCCGGACCGCATCCTGCGGCCGCACGAACCGCTTGAACAGGTCGCCGCTGGCCGCCGCCGGCGCCGCCGGCAGGGCCAGGAGGCGGCGGCAGGCCGGGTTGACATAGATCAGCTGGCCTAGGGCGTCCGTGATCACCACGGCATCGGCGCTGCTGTCGACCGCCGCCCGGATCCGCAGCCGCTCCTCGGCGGCCAGCCGGTCCTCGATCTGGCGGAGCCGCTCCAGCTCCTCGGCCTGCTGCTTGAACACCTGGATCGCGCGCGCCATGTCGCCGATCTCGTCCGGCCGGTCGAGCGCCGGCACCGGCACGCCGCGCTCGCCGCCGGCCAGCCGGCTCAAGGTCTGCGCCATGCCGCCGAGCGGTGTCGCGATCTGCTTGAAGGTCGCGTGGATGACCGCGAGCACCAGGACGAGCAGCGGCAGGAACAGGAGCAGGCGCAGCTGGATCTCCTGCCGGATCGCGCTGATCATGCGGGAGGTCCCGACGGTCAGCTCGAGCCGGCCGAGCACGCGCGGCTCGGCCTGATCCAGATGGACGATCGGCCGCTCGACCGTGAGCGACTTCGGACCAGCGCCGGCCGCGCCGCGCGCGAGGATCACCGCGCCCTGCTCGTTGCGCACGATGGCGCTCTCGAAATCCGGATCCAGCCGCAAGGCATCGAGCACCGCCTGGGCCTGATGGTCGTTGAAATCCCAGAGCGCTGCCGCCAGGGCGTCGGCCTGCACGGTCGCGAGCATGCCGGCCCGCTCGGCCAGGGTGCTGAACTGGGCGGCCCGCTCATGGCGCAGCGCATTGATCGCATCCAGGGCGAGCAGCACCGAGACCAGGCTGCTGACCGTCCACAGGATCCGGCTCTGCAGGCTGCGCCGCCGCCGCTTGCCCGCAGGCGCCACCCGGCGACCGATCGGTGCCGCCACCGCGTGATCCAAGCCTTCTGCCATGCGCCGTCACCAGGCCCAAAGCAGGCTGGTGCCCCGACCCGACGACCCGTGGCCGGGCCTCACTGGATCTCGGCTCCCGCCCAGTCGGTCAGGTTGTAGCGGCGGAGCAGCTCGGCCAAGCGGCCCGACGCCCGCAGCCGCTGCACGCCCTCGTCGACCAGGCGCTTGTAGAGGGCCGCCTTGGGTGCCGCCGGCGAGAACGCGACATAGACCGGCTCGGCCTCGCTGCGCCAGACGATCTCGATCCGGTCGGCCAGGCCCAGGGTGCCGATCGTCGACTGCACGCGGTTGCGGTCGTCGACGATCACATCGACCCGGCCGGCCGCCAGCTTGCGCAGATTGCGGATCAGCGCATCGTCGCCGGCCAGCAGCTGGACCCGGCTTGGATCCTGGCCATGGGCTGCGAGGAAGCCGGCGATCGGACCGCTATACCCATAGCCCGCGACCCCGCCGACCACGCGCCCCGCGAACGGATCGCCCGTGCTCGCCAGGCGCTCGCCGCGGCGCATGGCATAGACATCCTGGGTCACCCCGAGCGGCTGCGAGAACAGAAAGTCCGGCGCCTCGTCGGGCACCGCGCCCAGCACCGCCTCGTACAGGCCCCGCCGGGTCTCCTCGATGCTGCGGCTCCAATTGAGCGTGCGATAATCGATCTCGTGGCCGGCGGCGCGGAACACCTCGGCCAGGATCTCGACCATGTAGCCCGGCTGCCGGGCGGCCGGCTCGCAATTGAACGGGCACCAGGCATCCGCCCGCAGCCGGATCACGTCCGCGCTGCCAGCTGCCGGCGCCTGCAGCAGGCCCAGCAGCAGCCCGATCATCGCCTTGCCCCAGCATCGCGCCCGCATTCGCATCCTCAGCCCTGACGGCAGCACCGAGCGCCGCTCGCGGCGGCACGCCCAGAGCTTGCCGCACCCGCCCTAATAAAGGCTTAAGCAAGCCGCCCCGCCGATCCGCCGCCCCGATTCGGCTCCCCATGGCACCCGGCCATGCTCTAAGTTGGCCAGGCAACCACGAAGGAGCCCGCCATGGCCGACGCGCCGAATACCAGCCAGCCGATCGATCCCGGGGTCCGGATCGGCCATGTCCATCTCAAGGTCGCGGATCTCGAGCGGGCGCTAGGCTTCTATTGCGGCGTGCTGGGCTTCACCCTGATGCAGCGCTTCGGCCGGCAGGCGGCGTTCATCTCGGCCGGGGGCTACCATCACCATATCGGCCTCAACACCTGGGAGAGCCAAGGCGGCCAGCCGCCGGCCCCGGGCACGACCGGCCTCTATCATCTGGCGATCCTGTACCCGACCCGGGCCAAGCTGGCCGAGGCCTTGCACCGGCTGATCGCTGCCAAAATCCCGCTCGATGGCGCCGCCGACCATGGCGTCAGCGAGGCGCTCTATCTGCACGATCCCGACCACAACGGCGTCGAGCTCTATTGGGATCGGCCCGAGGCGGACTGGCCGCGGGGCGCCGATGGCGGGCTCGCCATGTTCACGCATCGGTTGGATCTGGACGATCTTCTACGGGCCGCCTGATCGCGGCCTGGGCGATCGACCGGGCCGCCCGGCTGCGCTAGATTGCCCGCCAACGGATCAGACAATCAACAAGCCGGCGCCGGCCGGTGTTCACTTTCGAGGGGACAGGGATGCACAGCTTGTTGCGGATCTCGACGCTGCTGGCACCACTCATCGCGACCACGCTGGGCGGGCTGCCGGCGGCCGCGGACGAGATCAAGCAGGGCGGCCAGATGATCGTCACCTACAAGGACGACGTCAGCACCCTCGATCCCGCGATCGGCTATGACTGGCAGAACTGGTCGATCATCAAGAGCCTGTTCAACGGCCTGATGGACTACAAGCCCGGCACCACCGAGCTGGTGCCGGATCTGGCCGCAAGCTACGAGATGACGCCCGACGGCCTGACCTACATCTTCAAGCTGCAGCCGGGCGTGAAGTTCCACAATGGCCGCGCCGTGACCGCGGACGACGTCAAATGGTCGATCGAGCGGGCGGTCAGGCCGGCGACGCAAAGCCCAGGCCAAGGCTTCTTCAGCATGATCGCGGGCTATGACGAGGTCGCCGGCGGCAAGGCCGAGACGCTCTCGGGCATCACGGCCGTCGATCCGCAGACCGTCCAGATCACGCTCAGCCAGCCGAACGCGACCTTCCTGCACGTCATGGCGATCAATTTCAGCTTCGCCGTGCCCAAGGAGGCGGTCGAGGAGTTCGGCGAGGATTTCGGCAAGCATCCGGTCGGCACCGGCGCCTTCAAGATGACCGAGTGGACGCTCGGCCAGCGCCTGGTCCTGGAGCGCAACCCGGACTATTTCCACGCCGGCCTGCCCAAGCTGGACCGGATCGAGTTCCAGTTCGGCCAGGAGCCGCTGGTGGCCCTCCTGCGGCTGCAGCAGGGCGAGGTCGACATCCTGGGCGACCAGATCCCGCCGGCCAAGTTCCTCGAGGTCAAGAACGACCCGGCCAATGCCGGCATGATCATCCAGGGCAACCAGCTGCACACCGGCTACGTCACGATGAACGTCAAGATGCCGCCTTTCGACAATCTGAAGGTGCGCCAGGCGGTCAACCACGCGATCAACAAGGAGCGGATCGTCAAGATCATCAACGGCCGCGCCGTGCCGGCCAACCAGCCGCTGCCGCCCGCCATGCCGGGCTATGACCAAGCTTATCAAGGCTACGCCTACGATCCGGCCAAGGCCAAGGCGCTGCTGCAGGAGGCCGGCTTCGCCGACGGCTTCGCGACCGAGCTGCTGGCGATGAACACCGATCCCAACCCGCGCATCGCCCAGGCGATCCAGCAGGATCTGGCGGCGGTCGGGATCAAGGCGGAGCTGAAGGCGCTGGCCCAGGCCAATGTCATCGCGGCCGGCGGCGAGCCCGGCCAGGCGCCGATGATCTGGTCCGGCGGCATGGCCTGGATCGCCGATTTCCCGGATCCCTCCAACTTCTACGGCCCGATCCTGGGCTGCGGCGGGGCGGTGCCGGGCGGCTGGAACTGGGCCTGGTATTGCAACGAGGAGCTGGACCAGCAGGCGGCCGCGGCCGATGCGATCACCGATCCGGCCAAGCAGGCAGAGCGCCTCGCGGCCTGGCGCAAGATCTATGGCGGGGTCATGGCGGATGCGCCCTGGGCGCCGGTGTTCAACGAGCTGCGCTTCACCATGAAGTCGGAGCGCCTGGGCGGGCCGGATGCGATCTTCGTCGATCCGGTCCACATCCCCGTCCACTATGTCCAGGTCTATGCCAAAGATGCCCAGTAGCCCCGTCCGCACGATCCACCAGCACCAGCATCATCTGGGCTGGGACCGGGCCAACACTCCGGCGCTGACCGTGGCGCCGGGCAGCACCGTGACCTTCGAGACGGTCGACAGCTCGGGCGGCCAGCTGGGCCAAGGCGCCACCGTCGCCGACATCGCCAAGCTCGACTTCAGCAAGGTCAACCCGGTGACCGGGCCGCTGTTCGTGGACGGCGCCGAGCCCGGCGATGCGTTGAAGGTCACGATCGAGGCGTTCCAGCCGTCGGGCTGGGGCTGGACCGCCAACATTCCGGGCTTCGGGCTGCTGGCCGAGCAGTTCACCGAGCCCGCCTTGCAGCTCTGGCAGTATGACGCGGCCACGCTGGCGCCGGCGATGTATGGCCCGGGCGGGCGGGTGCCGCTCAAGCCCTTCGTCGGCACGATCGGCCTAGCGCTAGCCGAGGCCGGGACCCACGGCATCGTCCCGCCGCGCCGGGTCGGCGGCAACATGGACGTGCGCGATCTGGCGGCCGGCACGGTCTTGTATCTGCCGGTCGAGGTGGCGGGCGGCCTGTTCTCGCTGGGCGACACCCATGCCGCCCAGGGCGACGGCGAGGTCTGCGGCACGGCGATCGAGAGCCCGATGGCGGTGACGCTGAGCGTCGATCTGGTCAAGGGCGCCAAGCTGCCCTTCCCACGCTTCACCACGCCTGGCCCGGTCAGCCGGCATCTCGACGGCAAGGGCTACGAGGTCACGACCGGGATCGGCCCGGATCTGTTCCAGGCGGCGCGCGATGCGGTCAGCGCCATGGTCGACCTGCTCGCGGACCGCTTCGGCCTGGCGCCGGTCGACGCCTACATGCTGTGCAGCGTCTGCGCCGATCTCAGGATCTCGGAGATCGTCGACCAGCCGAACTGGGTGGTCTCGTTCTACTTCCCACGGATCGTGTTCGAGTAGGCGCCGCCGCGGTTCATGGCCCTGCTCGCGGTCGAGCACCTGACCATCAGCTTTGCCGGCGCGGACGGGCCGGTGCCGGTGGTCCAGGACCTGTCGTTCGCGGTCGGGCCGGGCCGGATCGTCGGGCTGGTCGGCGAATCGGGCTGCGGCAAGAGCGTCACTGCGCGCGCCGTGATGGGGCTGCTGCCGCGGCCGCAAGCGCGGATCGAGCAGGGCCGGATCCTGCTGGCGGGCCAGGATCTGCTGCGCCTGAGCGAGCGCCAGCTGCGCGGCTTGCGCGGCAACCAGGTCGGCATGATCTTCCAGGAGCCGATGACCAGCCTCAACCCGACCTGGCCGATCGGCTGCCAGATCGAGGAGGCGCTCTGGCTGCACCAGAAGCTGGACCGGTCCGCGCGCCGGGCGCGGGTGCTGGAGCTGCTGCAGCTGGTGGGCTTCGGCGCGCCGGAGCGGCGCCTTGGCCAATATCCCCATGAGCTGTCCGGCGGGCTGCGCCAGCGCGCGATGATCGCCATGGCGCTGGCCTGCGCGCCCAAGCTGCTGATCGCGGACGAGCCGACCACCGCCCTCGACGTCACGATCCAGGCCCAGATCCTGGACCTCCTGCTGCGGCTGCGCGCCGAGCTTGGCATGGCGATTCTCTTGATCACCCATGATCTGGGCGTGGTCGCGGAGAATGCCGACGAGGTGGTGGTGATGTATGCCGGCAGGCTCGCGGAGCGGGCCGGCGTGCGGGCGCTGTTCGAAGCCCCCCGCCATCCCTATACGCAGGGCCTCCTGGCCTCGATGCCGCGGCTGGAGCGGCCAGCGGGCCGGCTGGCGACGATCCCGGGCAGCGTGCCCGCGCCGCGGCTGCGGCCGCGGGGCTGCCCCTTCGCCGGCCGCTGCCCGCGCGCTTTGCCCCGCTGCCCAGGGGAGATGCCGCCCTTGGTCGAGGCCGGCCCCGACCATGCCTTCGCCTGCTGGAATCCGGCATGAGCGAGCCATTGCTGGCGGTGCGCGCGCTGGCGAAGCATTTCCACCGGCCGAATGGCGCGGTCTTGCGGGCGGTGGCGGGCGTCAGCTTCGAGCAGGCGGCTGGCAGCAGCCTCGGCATCGTCGGCGAATCGGGCTGCGGCAAGTCGACCCTTGCGCGCACGCTGTTGCGCCTGATCGAGCCCTCGGCCGGCAGCATCCGCTTCAACGGGGTCGAGCTGACGGGGCTGCGCGGCCGGGCGCTGCGGGCGGTGCGGCGCGATCTCCAGCTGGTGTTCCAGGACCCGTTCGCCTCGCTCGACCCGCGCATGCGGATCGGCGCCAGCCTGGAAGAGCCCTTGATCGTGCACCGGCTGGGCGAGCGGGCGGCGCGCCAGGCCCGGGTCGCAGAGCTGCTGGCGCTGGTCGGGCTGGAGCCGGGTGCGGCCTTGCGCTATCCGCATGAATTTTCGGGCGGCCAGCGGCAGCGGATCGGGATCGCGCGAGCGCTGGCGGCCGCACCCAAGCTGGTGGTGGCGGACGAGCCGGTCTCGGCGCTCGATGTCTCGATCCAGGCGCAGATCCTGAACCTCCTGGCCGATCTGCGCGCCGGGCTGGGCCTGTCCTACCTGATCATCTCCCATGATCTGGCGGTGATCCGGCAGATCTGCGATCAGGTGGCGGTGATGTATCTGGGCCAGTTCGTGGAGCAGGGTCCGGCCGAGCGGATCTATGCCGCCCCCGGCCATCCCTACACCCAGGCGCTGCTCTCGGCGGTGCCGCAGCCCGATCCGGAGCGCCAGCGCACGCGGATCGTGCTGAGCGGCGACGTGCCCAATCCGGAGCAGCCGCCGGCCGGCTGCCCGTTCCATCCGCGCTGTCCGATGGTCATGGCGCGCTGCCGGACCGAGCCGCCGGCCGCCCGCGATCTCGGCAGCGCGGCCGCGCCGCAGCTGGTCCGCTGCCATCTGTACTGAGCCAGGCTCAGGCGGCGCTGCCGCCGTCCGGCCGGCCGTAGACGCTCTGGAAGTATTCGCCGCAGGCGCGGCAGGCATCAACCCAGGTGAACACGCCGGCCAGGCGGCCCTGGCGGGTCACCAGCGCCGAGCCGATATGGCGCTCGGCCATGGTCAGGAGCACGGTCTCGATCGGCTCCTCCAGATCGACCACATAAGGCTCCGGCACGCAGATCTCGCGCACCCGGGTAGCGCTCGAGCCGGCCGCGCGGGCCTGGATCAGATCGCGCTCGCTCAGCACGCCGACCAGGCGGCGGCCCTCGGTGACCGGCAGATGGTGCACGCCATGGGCGCGCATCAAGGCCTCGGCCTCGGTCAGCGGGGCGTCGGCGCCGATGTCGTAGGGAAAGGGCGTCATGGCGCTGATCAGGCTGGGCGGGCGGGTCATGGGCAGGTCTCGTTCCGGCAAGATAGGAGCTGATCGCACCAACCTGCCGGATCCGAATTGGCGAGACAAGCTGTCCGGCCAGGTCAAGACCCGATCTGCCGAACCGCGCGGAGCCGGATTAACCCAATCTTCAGCCGGCCCGGCGAGCCTGCCCATGGTCCATGCGATCCTGGGAGTCCGCGCGTCGACCAGTCGACTTGCTGAGGGCGGCCGACTCCTGTGGTCGCATGGACCAGGCAGGCTGCGGCAGCTTCGGCGCGAGGGGTTAAGGAACGATGAGCGGTGCCGACGGCTGTGGTGGCGGTGGCGGCGGGGTGGGCTCGCCGGTCAGCTGCCAGAGGTGATCGGGCTCTTCGATCCTAGAGTCGGCGCAGCCAGAACTGCATGGGCTTCTCGGTCGCTGCCGGCTGGTCGACGTCCTGCCAAGAGAAATGGCCGATCAGGCCCGCGACCTTCTGATAGCCGCGCTTCGCCCAGAACGGGTCGAGCGGCCGGTAGTGGACCGGGCGGAGCGGATGGTCCGGCGGCCGGATGACGGCGCAGAAGGTCGCATGGTCGAAGCCGCCCAGCCGCCGGGCATGGGCTTCCCGCTCGTCGAAGAAGCGATGGCCGATGCCATGGCCGCGATAGGCCGGCAGCAGCACGGATTCGCCGCAATAGAACAGGGTCGAGAGATCGTAGCCACGCTGGGCGAAGGGCTCGGCGAATTGCGGCAGCTGACCGGCGAGCGGGGCGCCGGTGGCGGCGCCGATGATGCGCTCGCCGTCATAGGCGGCGACGATGATCGCACCCTCGGCCGTGCCGAAGCGCTCCAGATAGCGCTGCTCGTAATCGAGCGTGCCGTCATAGAGGTAAGGGAAGGCCCGGAACACCTCGATCCGGAGCTCCGCCAGCGCTTGCAATGCGGCGGTCGAGCCCTTGGCGGGGATCGGCTCGATGCGAATGGCCATCAACGGATCTCCCTGGCCTGCTCAGCCCGAGCGGGCGCCGGATAGAGGTCGCGCGCCGATCCTTGAAGGAACGAAGCAACGATCCTCGGCTTCGCTGATTCTAGGGGCGCTGCCGCGCGGGGTCGAGCGATCGTAGCCGCGCTGGGCGACGGGCTAGGTGAATTGCGGCAGCTGGCCGGCAAGCTGAGCGCCGGGCGGCGCCGATGATGCGATCGCCGTCCTAGGCGGCGACGATGATCGCACCCTCGGCCGTGCCGAAGCGCTCCAGATAGCGCT
>CADEGR010000032.1 GCA_902826935.1 uncultured Alphaproteobacteria bacterium
CCAAGGCGCAAACGGCGCTCCAGCATCTCGGCGTCGAGGTGCGGCTGGACCAGGCCGTGACCTTGTGCGACGGCGAGGGCGTGGTCGCGGCCGGCCAGCGGATCGAGAGCCGGACGGTGATCTGGGCGGCCGGGGTCATGGCCTCGCCCGCGGCCGGCTGGCTGCAGGCGCAGGCCGATCGCGCCGGGAGGGTCAAGGTCGAGCCGGACCTGTCGCTGCCCGGCCAGAAGGAGATCTTCGTGCTCGGCGACACTGCGAGCGTCCTGGCGCCGGACGGCCAGCTGGTGCCTGGCATCGCGCCGGCGGCCAAGCAGATGGGCGCCTATGTCGGCCAGGTGATCACCGCCCGGGTCGCCGGCCAGCCGGCGCCGCCGCCCTTCCACTACCGCCACCAGGGCAACCTCGCCACGATCGGCCGCAAGGCGGCGGTGGTCGATTTCGGCTGGCTCAGGCTCAGCGGCTTTCCCGCCTGGCTGCTCTGGGCGGGCGCGCACGTCTATTTCCTGATCGGCTGGCGCAACCGGCTGATCGTCGCGCTGAACTGGCTCTGGAACTACCTGACCTTCGAGCGCGGGGCGCGCCTGATCACCGGCCAGATCCCGCCGCCGCAGGCGGTCGCGGCACGGCCCGAGGCGCGCCCGCCGGCCGCCGCCTAGGCGGCCCGAAGCGCCCCGCCCGGGGCCGGGCAGCCGCGCGCGCGCCAGGCCATCGCCTCGCGCATGAAGGCCCCGATCGCCGGCGAGTAGGGCCGGCCGCGCACGGTCGCGATGTTGATCGTGCGCACGAACTCCGGCTCGATCAGCGGCCGCGACTGCAGGCCCTGCAGGCCGGCCGCGTGCTCCGGCGTGAAGCCGATGCCGATGCCGGCCAGGATCATGGCGAGGCACCAGTCCTCGCGCTCGCTCAGGTAGCTCTGGCTGCTGACGATGCCGCGTTGCGCGAACACCTGCAGCACGTGGTCGTGAAACTCGCAATTGGCCCGGCTGACGAAGGCCTCGCCCTGCAGATCGTCGCAGCGAATCGCCGAGAACGCCTCGAAGCGATGGCCCGGCGGCATCGTGATCACGAAGCGCTCGTCGAACAGCGGCATCAGATGCAGGCGCTCGTCCAGCGGGTCCGGCAGGCCGAAGATCGCCGCCTCCAGCTCGCCGGCGATCAGCATCTCCTGCAGCACACAGCCCTTGGCGTCGCGCAGCTGCAGATTGGTTTCCGGATAGTTGCGCCGGAGCGCCCCGATCAGCTCGATCAGCTTGGTCGGGCCGATGGTGCACATCACGCCCACGGTCAGCGTCGAGCGCTCCAGCTTGCGGGCCTCGTTGGCGCGATCCTTAGCCGCCTCGATCTCCGAGAGCACCTGGGCCAGATGCGGCCGCATTAGCCGACCGAGCTCGGTCAGATGGGTGTTCGCCCGCTCGCGATGGAACAACGGCCCGCCCAGCTCGTCCTCCAGCTGCTTGATCGCCCGGGTCAAGGATGGCTGGGTGACGTTGCAGCGCTCAGCGGCGCGCGTGAAGTTCAAGGTCTCGCAGAGTGCCGAGAAGTATTTGATCTGGTGAATTTCCACGAGCGATCTCCGGCTTGATAGCGCCCGTCTATCGACTTGCTAGCGCTTCGGCATTTCCCGTGCCTGACATGGCCGGCGCATGGTGAACAGCAGAAAACCCGGCGCCCGGCCCGGCGGCAACCCCCGCCAGGAGCGTACCGCAGGCCCAAGGCGCTCGCCAGCAGCACGACGATCACCATCGGGAGAACCACCATGCCCAGCCTGCACGCCCGTCCCAAGCCCGCCGCCCTGGCCCGGCCGCTGGCCGGCCGCAGCGCCATCGTGACCGGCTCGACCAGCGGCATCGGCCTCGGCATCGCCAACGCCCTGGCCGCGGACGGCGCCAATCTGGTGCTGAACGGCCTGGGCATCGGCGCCGACGGCATCACCGCTCTGCGCGACCAGCTCATGGCCGAGCATGAGGTCGAGGTCGATTTCCACGGCGCCGACATGAGCCGGCCGGACGAGATCGCGGATCTGGTCGCCGCCTGCGCCACCGGCTTCGGCTCGGTCGACATCCTGGTCAACAATGCCGGCATCCAGCATGTCGCGCCTCTCGAAGACTTCCCGGCCGCCAAATGGGACGCGATCCTGGCGATCGACCTGTCCTCGGCCTTCCACACCACCCGGGCGGCGATCCCACATATGCGCAAGGCGGGCTTCGGCCGGATCATCAACATCGCCTCGGCGCACGGCCTGGTCGCCTCGCCCTTCAAGGCGGCCTACGTCGCCGCCAAGCACGGCCTGCTCGGCCTGACCAAGGTGACCGCCCTAGAGCTGGCCGAGGCCGGCATCACCTGCAACGCGATCTGCCCCGGCTATGTCTGGACGCCCCTGGTTGCGCAGCAGATCGCCGATCAGGCCAAGGCGCACGGCATCTCGGAGGATCAGGTGATCCGCGACGTGCTGCTCGCCCAGCAGCCGAACAAGCGCTTCGCCACGGTCGAGGAGCTGGGCGCGCTGACCAGCTTCCTGTGCAGCGCTGCCGCCGCCTCGATCACCGGCACGGCGTTGCCGGTCGATGGCGGCTGGACCGCCCATTGAGCGACGCCGCGAAGAGCGGCCAGGGGAGGAACCGACATGACGCTCGAACGGACCACGGATGACGCGCCGCCGGCACGGCCCACGCCCGAGGCGGCCATCGGCAGCGCCGAGCCCGGCGCCGCGCTACGCCGCCGGCGCGCGGCCGCGGCCGCGGTCAAGACCATCAACCTCGCGCTCCAGGGCGGCGGCGCCCATGGCGCGTTTGCCTGGGGCGTGCTCGACCGGCTGCTCGAGGATGAGCGGATCGCGTTCGAGGGCATCAGCGCCACCAGCGCTGGCGCCATGAATGCCGCGGTCATGGCCTACGGCCTGACCGAGGGCGGCCGGGCGGGCGCCAAGACGGCGCTCGCCTCGTTCTGGCGCCGGATCAGCCATGCCGCGAGCCTGGGCCCGCTGCAGCCGTCCTTCGTCGACCGGCTGATGCACAACCACGCGCTCGAGCATTCGCCGGTGTTCCAGATGTTCGACCTGATGAGCCGGATGTTCTCGCCCTACCAGCTCAATCCCGGCAACTTCAACCCGCTCCGCCAGGTGCTCGAGCAATCGGTCGATTTCGAGCGGCTGCAGCAGGCCTGCCCGGTCGAGCTGTTCCTGTCGGCGACCAATGTCCGGACCGGCAAGGTCAAGGTGTTCCGCAATGCCGAGATCTGCGCCGACGCGGTCCTGGCCTCGGCCTGCCTGCCCTTCATGTTCCACGCCGTGGAGATCGACGGCGAGGCCTATTGGGACGGCGGCTACATGGGCAATCCGGCGATCTATCCCTTGATCTACCATTGCGCCAGCGCCGACGTGGTGGTCGTGCACATCAACCCGATGACGCGCCCGGAGCTGCCGCGCCTGGCCCACGAGATCATGAACCGGATCAACGAGATCAGCTTCAATTCCTCGCTGATGCGCGAGATGCGCGCGATCGCCTTCGTCAGCAAGCTGGTCGACGAGGGCAAGATCGCGGATGGCTCGCTGAAGAAGGTCCTGATCCACGCGATCTCGGCCGACGAGGTCATGCAGAAGCTCTCGGTGTCGAGCAAGCTGAATGCGGATTGGGAGTTCCTGACCCATCTCCAGGCCGACGGCCGGGCCCACGCCGAAGCCTGGCTGGAGCAGCATTTCGAGCAGCTCGGCCGCAGCTCGACGATCGACATCCGCACCGCCTATCTCTGACCGCCCTGTCTCTGACCGGCGCGCGCCGGTCACCGGCCAGCCAGGGCCGGCCGCCTCGGCAATGCGCCTGGGCGGCCGGCCCTGGCCGTGCGCGCTGGCCCGCCGCCCGGACCAATAGCCCGACGCTATCGAATCAAAGCTTCCTCGGCATTTCCGCCGCGCCCCGCACCCCGGCATCCTCAACCCATCGAGCCGGCGGCATGACGCCGCCAGCCGAGCATCGGACCGAAGGAGTGATGACCATGGCGAAGACCTTGCAGCCCCTGCTCGCCGGCCTGGTCGGCGCAGCGCTGGCCCTGGCCGCCGGCACCGCGGGCGCGGGCGAATGCCCGGCGGATCAGCGGGGCAAGGACGTGATGCAGCCCGGCGCCACCATGCCCAAGGACGTGACCGACAACGTGCTGGCCGCGATCGACCTGTCGAAGGAGACGATCGCCACGCCGGACCGGATGCTCCGGCTGCGCCAGCTGGTGATCCAGCCCGGCGGCGTGGTGCCCTGGCACAGCCACGACGACCGGCCGGCGATCATCTACGTCGTGTCCGGCGAGGTCCATGAATATGCCAGCACCTGCGCCGTGCCGATCCTGCACAAGGCCGGCGAGGTGACGCCCGAGATGCGCGGCACGTCGCACTGGTGGCAGAACGACAGCGACCAGCCGGCGGTGCTCCTGTCCGCCGACATCCTGCACAGCGCCGCCGACCAGCACATGATGTGAGCGCCGTTCG
Organism: uncultured Alphaproteobacteria bacterium; assembly: GCA_902826935.1. Classification (GTDB taxonomy): domain Bacteria; phylum Pseudomonadota; class Alphaproteobacteria; order Geminicoccales; family Geminicoccaceae; genus CADEGR01. The sequence continues at coordinate 4,475 of CADEGR010000032.1, forward strand.
GCCCGGCAGGGGCGGCCCCGCGGCCGCACCCTCCGCCGGGCCGCTGGCTCACCGGGAGCACGCCGCCATGACCTCCGCAAGCGTCCTGCCCGACCCTGACCTTGCCGCCGCCCGGCAGTCGCCGGCCGGTGCTCTCGGCCGGCAGCTGGTGATCGGCCTGATCGGCTTTCTCACGCTGGTCGACCTGTTCGCGACCCAGGCGATCCTGCCGTCGCTCGCCCACCGCTACCAGGTGGCGCCGGCGGTCATGGGGACGGTCGTCAACGCCTGCACCTTCGGCATGGCGGCGGCCGGGCTGGTGGTGGCGCTGATCAGCCGCCGGCTGGATCGCCGACGCGGCATCTGGATCTGCCTGCTGCTGCTCGCCATCCCGACCAGCCTGCTCGCCAGCATGCCGGACCTCGCGACCTTCACCGCCTTGCGGGTGGTCCAGGGCATCTTGATGGCGGCGGCGTTCAGCCTGACCATGGCCTATCTGGCCGAGCGCTGCAGCGCCACCGACACCGCGGGCGCGCTCGCCGCCTACGTCACCGGCGTGGTCGCGGCCAACCTGGTCGGCCGGCTGCTGGCGGCGGCGGTCGCGGGCGGCCTCGGGCTGGAGGCGAACTTCTACCTGTTCGCCCTGCTCAACCTCGCCGGCGCCCTGCTGGTCCTGGTCAGCCTGCAGCGCACCCAGCCGATGGCGGCGGCCGGTCCGGCCGCGGCCTCGCCGTTCGCGAGCTGGCTGGCGCATCTCCGAAACCGGCCGCTTGCCGCCACCTTCGGCATCGGCTTCATCATCCTGTTCGCGTTCATCGGCACCTTCACCTACGTCAATTTCGTCCTGGTCCGCCCGCCCTTGGCGCTCGGGCCGATGACCCTGGGACTGGTCTACCTGGTGTTCCTGCCGGCCCTCCTGACCACGCCGCTGGCCGGCGCCATCGCCAGCCGCTTCGGCACCCGGCCAAGCCTCACGGCCGGCCTGCTGCTGGCGCTGCTCGGCCTGCCGCTCCTGCTCCTGCCCAGCCTCGCGGCGGTGCTGCTCGGGCTGGTCCTGGTCGGCGTCGGCACCTTCTTCGCCCAGGCGACCGCGACCGGCTTCGTCAGCCGCGCGGCCACCACCGACCGCGGGGCCGCGAGCGGCCTCTATCTCGCCAGCTACTACCTGGGCGGCCTGATCGGCAGCTTCTTGCTGGGCCAGGTGTTCGACCAGTTGGGCTGGCCCGCCTGCGTCGGCGTGATCGGTCTGTCCCTGCTGCTGGCCGCCTGGCTGGCGACCCAATTGCGGCTGCCGGCGACGGCCGGCTGAGCCTGTCAAGGAGCCAATCGCCATGGCCACCGAACGTTACGACGTCATGATCATCGGCGGCGGCAATGCCGGCATCGGCGTGACCGTGCCGACCCGGGCCGCCGATCTCAAAGTGGCCCTGATCGAGCCCTGGGACCTGGGCGGCACCTGCCCCAATCGCGGCTGCACGCCGAAGAAGGTGCTGGTCGCCGCCGCCCACGCCCTGGACGAGATCGAGCGGGCCAAGGCCCATGGCATCCACGTCGGCCAGCCCGCTTGGACTGGGCCGCCCTGATCGAGCGCAAGGCGGCGATGATCCGGGACATCCCGGGTGCCCTCGCCAGCACGCTCGCCAAGCGCGGCGTCGAGGTGATCCGCGGCCAGGCCCGCTTCGTCGGCCGCAACGCGGTCGCCATCGAGGGCGCCGACACGATCCTGGAGGCCGAGCAGATCGTGCTCGCCACCGGCTCGACCCCGCGGCCGCTGCCGATCCCGGGCGCCGAGCATCTGATCACCTCCGACGAGGTGCTGAGCGAGCGCCGGCTCCCGGCCGAGGTGGTGTTCATCGGCGGCGGCGTGATCGCGCTCGAGTTCGCCCATGTCTATGTCCGGGCCGGCAGCAAGGTCACGATCCTGGAGGCGGTTCCCAAGCTGCTGCCCGCCCTCGACGAGGATGCGGTCGCCCAGATCGTGGCCGAGAGCCGCCGGCTCGGCATCGTCATCAGGACCGGCGTCGAAGTCCGGGCGATCGAGCCGCAAGGCGGTCGCTTGCGCGTGGTGTTCACCGAGGCCGGCCGCGAACAGACCGTCAGCGCCGAGCGCGTGGTCAACGGCGCCGGCCGGATCCCGAACCTCGCCGGCCTGGCGCTGGCCGCGGGCGAGGTCGCGGTCAAGGACGGCAAGCTGCAGCTCGGCCCCGCCCTCCGCTCGACCAGCAATCCCGCGGTTCACGCCTGCGGCGACGTGGTCTCCGGCAGCCCGCAGCTCTCGCCGCTGGCGACCTACGAGGGCCGGCTGGTCGGCCGCAACATCGTCGAGGGCGCCCAGCACGAGCCGGACTACGGCAGCGTGCCGGCCTGCCTCTATACGGTCCCGGGCGTCGCCTGGGTCGGCCTGACCGAGCAGGCGGCGCGCGCGCGTGGGCTCGAGCCCAAGGTGGTGGTCAACGACCTGCGCGGCTGGCTCTCGGCGCGCACCTTCGCGGAGCCGGTCGCCTGGTCCAAGATCCTGCTCGATCCCGCGACCGATCGGATGCTCGGCGCCCAGCTGATTGGCCATGGCGAGCAGGCGCTGATCCATCTCCTCGCCCTTGCCATGCGTCACGGCATCCCGGCCAGCGATCTGCGCGACGCGATTTACGCCTTCCCGACCTTCGCCGCCGACCTCAAGCACATGCTCTGAGCGCGGCCGCCGCGGGCCCATGCCGGGCGGGCATCAAGGGCATAGGCAACCGGCATTTCCGCCGCCGCGCCCGACCCGGCAAGCTCAGACGGTAAGCGGATGGCCGATCGACGGTGCCACCGCCTGGTCTCACCCGAATCTTGGAGCATGGTGCGATGGCCGCACAGCCGATGATGACCCAATCCACCCATCCCTTCGCCGCCGAGCGCGACGGCCTGGCCGAGCGGGCCGAGGCGCTTGGGCTCCTGCTGCTGCGCTATGGCGTGGTCCTGGTCCTGGTCTGGATCGGCGCCATGAAGTTCACCTCCTACGAGGCCATGGCGATCCAGCCGCTGGTCGCGCACAGCCCGCTGATGTTCTGGCTGTACGACCTGATGAGCATCCAGGCCGCCTCGAACCTGATCGGCGTGGTCGAGGTCGCAGCCGGCCTCCTGATCGCCGCCCGGCCCTGGTCGGCCAAGGCCGCGATGCTCGGCAGCGCGATCGCCGTCCTGACCTTCGCCACGACCCTGACCTTCCTGATCTCGACGCCCGGCTGGGAGCCGACCCTCGGCGGCTTCCCCGCGCTCTCGGTGGCGCCCGGCCAGTTCATCCTGAAGGACCTGGTGCTGCTCGGCGCCGCGCTGTGGATGCTGGGCGAGGCGCTCAGGGGGTCGGCCCAGCGCTAGCTGATGGCGCGTCGGACCGCAGGCTCTGCCGTGGCCTCCGCCCGGCGGAGCCGCGCGCCGCTCAATGCTCGTGCCCGGCCAGGCCCGGCGCATGCAGATGCGGCTCTGGCTGCGCTTGTGGGTGCTCGTGCAGCTCGGCCGGCCATAGCCGGCCCGCCTGGAGCAGCAGCACCCGCGGCGCCAGGCGGGCGATCAGGCGCAGATCGTGGCTGACCAGGATCATCGCCTGCTTCAGCCGCAGCAGATGCTCGGTCAGCCGCTGCTCCGCCTCTGCGTCCAGGCCGCTGGTCGGCTCGTCCAGGAGCAGCGCATCGGGCCGCATCGCCAGCACCGCCGCCAGCGCCACGAGGCGCTTCTCGCCGCCCGAGAGCTGGTAGGTGATCCGCTCGCCGAAGCCCGCCAGGCCCAGCTCGGCCAGGGTCGCCTCGGCGATCGCGCGCGCCGCCTGGCGGCTCTGGCCGAGGTTCAACGGGCCGAAGGCGACATCCTCCAGCACGGTCGGACAGAACAGCTGATCGTCCGCGTCCTGGAACAACAGGCCGGCCCGCGCCCGCACCTCGTGGAAATCCCGCTCCCTGGTCCGTGGCTGGCCGAAGGCGGTGATCGTGCCGGCAGAGGGCTGGCGCAGCCCGACCAGCAGCTGGAGCAGGGTCGACTTGCCGGCGCCATTGCCGCCGACCAGGGCGACCCGCTCGCCCGGCGCCAGCTCGAAATCGACGCCCGCCAGCACCGGCTGCCCGCCCGGATAGCCAAAGCCGACGCCCTGCAGCCGGAACAAGGGAGCACTCACGCCAGCGCCTCGCTCGCCAGCAGCAACGCCGTCGCCAGGCCGAGCAGCAGGCCGAAGCGCCAGTCGCTCGCCGTCAGCGGTGGCGCCTCGGGCCAATAATAGCGGCCGGTGAAGCCGCGGCAGCGCATCGCGGCCGTGACCCGCTCGGCGCGCTCGAAGCTCTTGACCAGCAGCATGCCGAACAGATGGCCGAAGCTCCGCCAGCTGTGCCGGCTGCCGCTCGCCCGAAAGGCACGCGCCCGCATCGCCTGGCGCAGCCGGCGATATTCCTGCTGCAGCACGGCGATGTAGCGGACCGTGAACAGCAGGAGCGTCACGAGCTTGGCCGGCAGCCGCAGGCGCTGGCAGGCATGGCCGAACCGGGCGGGCTCGATCGTCCCGGCCAGCGCCAGCACCGCCAGGACCGTGGCATTGGCGGTCAGCAGGATCCGCGCGGCCTCGGCCAGACCTTCGACGCTCAGCGCGAACGGCCCGAAGCGCGCCACCGGCACGCCCGGCACGCTCAAGGGCAGGACCAGGAGCAGCGGCAGCATGAAGCCGTCCAGCGCCAGCATCCGCCGCAGGGTGCGCGCAAGCGGCAGGCGCGCCAGCACCGCCAGCAGCCCCGCCAAAGCGAGCGCCGCGAGCAGCTGCGGGATCTGGCCGAGCAGCACCGTGACCAGCGCGAAGGCGGCCGCCAGCACCAGCCGCAGCTCGGGTGCGAGCGCCTGCAGCCGGCCCGCCGGCGAGGCGGCTGGCTCGGCCCGCCAATCCGCGCGAACCAGGGCGCTCATGGCGGCGGCGCCCGGCGCTGGCCGGCCTTGACCCAGGCGGCGGTGCCGGCCAGGCCGATGATGAAGGCGAGCCCGCCCAGAATGTCGCGCAGCCGCAGCTGGTCCTCGTAGTCGTTGAGCTGGGCGCGCAGCGGCTCGATCTGGCGCGCGACCGCCTGCTCGAGCAATGCCGGCAGCTGCGCATCGGCGGCGCCGGGCGCGGTCCCCACTGCGGCGCTGCCGGCCACCGGCGCCGCGGCACCCGCCGCCGGCAGGGCCAGGCGTGCGACATGGCCGTCGCCCAGATCCGCGACCAGCACCTGCGCGCCCGGCCCGCTCCGGGTCAGCGCGAACCGGCCCGCCTGATCGGCCGTGACCTCGGCCAATTTTTGGCCCTTGGCGTCCTGCAGCTGGAGCTTGGCGCCAGGCACCACCCCGCCGCCGACGAAATAGATCTTGCCCTCGATCCGCTCGCCAACCGCGGTCGCGAAGATCTTGAGCTTGTGCGCGCTCGCCGGCGCCGCACCGAGCGCCAGGCATAGCGCCAGCAGGGCCAGGAGCCTAGCCATGGGCCGGCGCGAAGATCTCGGGCTTGACCTGGCAGAGCAGCCCGGTCGCCGCTGCCGTGACCACCGCCTCGACCAGGGCGAGCGGGCCGTAGCTCAACAGCACCAGGCCGAGCGCTGGCACATAGGCCGGGCCGCTCAACGCCAGGGCCGCGCAGACCATGAGCGCGGTCAGGCCGACCCCCAGCAGGCCGGCGGCGAGCCCGATCAGGAACGCCCGGCGGCGGTCCTGCTGGATGCGCAGGCGCGGCCCGAGCAGCAGCGCCACCGCCAGCGCCGGCACCGCGATGTTGCAGCAGTTCACCCCCAGGGTGGTCAGCCCGCCAAAGCCGAAGAAGGCCGCCTGCAGCAGCAGCGCCACCAGGATCGCCGGCACCGCCGCCCAGCCCAGCACCAGGCCCATCAGCCCGTTCAGGAGCGGATGCACGCTGGTCGGCCCGACCGGAATATGGACCAGCGAGGCGACGAAGAAGACCGCGGCCAGCACCGCCGTCTGCGGGATCTGCGCCTCGCCCAGCCGCTTCACGCCGACCGTCACCAGCCCGGCCGCGAGCAGGCCGCCGCCGATCAGCACCGGCGCCGAGAGCACGCCGTCGGGGATATGCGCCATCGCCGGTCCTAGCGCCTTGCCGTCATCGCATGTCGACCGCGCGCACCCACATCAAGGCCCCTTGCTCCAGCGGCACGTCCGCGCCGTCGGGGCTCTTGACCGGCTGGTCCGCCTCGAGCAGCGCGGCGAAGCCCCACCAGCCGGCGCGCGGCATGGCGTAGGCGAATGCGCCGGCGGCATCGGCCTTGATCACCTGGGTGACGAAGACCTCGGCCGGCGGGGTCACGCTGCCGTCGTTCAGCCACTCGACCTCGATCTCGGCGAACGGCACCGGCTGGCCCGCCTCGAGCACGACGCCGCGGAACAGATTGCCGGTCCACAAGCCATAGGGCCGGACCAAGGGCTGGATCTCGACCGGCAGGCCGACCAGCTCGTCCCAGCCCGTCCCGGCGCCGAACCCGTCGACCACGACCTTGGCATAATGCACGATCATGGTCTGCTCGGCCGGCTCCCAGTAGGGCGCGGGCTCGACGAAGAAGATGTAGTCGTCGGGCTCCTTGATCTCGTAGGCAGCGCGCCAGGCGGCGACGCCGCCCGCGTCCTGCGGCACGAGCTGCGGCAGCAGATCCTCGATCGCCTTGCCCTGCTGGACGCCGAAGCGGACCGGCCGCGCCATCGGCATCACCGGCCCGCCGGCCATCGGATGGGTGAAGATCAGATCGAGCTGGAGCAACCCGCCGGTCGCCTCGGTGACCACGTCGGTCGAGGGCTTGAGCAGCTGAAAATGGGCCGCCGCCGGCACGCTGCTGGCGAGCCATGCCGTCATGATCACGCATAGGCGGCTACCAAGCTGCATCCGCGGGCTCCCTTTGGCGTTTGGCGGGCGGGCGGCTAGGATGAGGCCTGACCTGGGCGCGCGCCGATATGATGGGTTTCAAATTCGTCATACCGACGGTGCCAGCCGGCGGCCGGCCGGTCAAGATGGCGGCGAGGTGCGATGCAGCGATTTACAGTCACGGTCGATGACGACCTGTCGGCGCAGTTCGACCGGTTCATGGCGGAGCATGGCTACACCAACCGCTCCGAGGCCTTCCGCGACCTGTTGCGCGATCGGCTGGAGCGCGACCGGCTGGCGAGCAGCGCGGCCCCCGCCTGCGTCGGCTGCCTGACCTATGTCTACGACCACGAGCAGCGCGAGCTGGCGCGCCGGCTGGTGCGGGCGCAGCATGCCCATCACGACCTCAGCCTCGCGACCTTGCACATCCATCTCGACCACGACACCTGCTTGGAGACCGTGGTGCTGCGCGGCCCGACCGCGACCGTCACCGACTTCGCCAAGGAGGTGACGACCCAGCGTGGCGTGCGCCATGGCCATCTCTGGCTGGTCCCGGTCGAGGTCGGGGTCGACGACCACGCCCATGACGAGGCCGCGACCGGCGGCCCGCCGCATCTGCACTATCACCCGACCAGCTGAACGACCGGCCGCCCCGCGGCCGACCGCTACTCCGCCGCGACCGGCGCGGGCGACCGCTCGACCTTGGCTGCGCAGAACTTGAACTCCGGGATCTTGCCGAAGGGGTCGAGCTGCGGGTTGGTCAGCACGTTGGCGGCCGCCTCGGCGAAGCAGAACGGGATGAACACCATGCCCTCGGCGACCGCCCGGTCGGCCCGGACCATCAGCTCGATCGCGCCTCGCCGCGTGCTGACCCGGATCGGATCGCCGGGCTGCAGGCTGAGCCGGTGCAGATCGCGCGGATGCATGCTGGCGACCGCTTCCGGCTCGAGCCGGTCGAGGTAGGTCGCCCGCCTGGTCATGGCGCCGGTATGCCAGTGCTCGAGCTGGCGGCCGGTGGTCAGGACCAGGGGATAGTCCGCATCCGGCAGCTCCGCCGGCGGCAGCACCTCGGCGGGCGTGAACCGGGCGCGGCCCGACGCGGTCGGGAAGCCCGCCGCGAACACGATCTCGTTGCCGGGCATGCCCGGATCGTCGCACGGATAGGTGACCGAGCTTTCGGCCGCCAGGCGGTCCCAGCTGATATTGGCCAGGCTGTCCATGCCTGCCGCCATCTCGGCGAACACGTCGGCCGGCCCGGCATAGCGCCAATCCAGGCCGAGCCGGCGGGCGAGCTCCTGGATGATCCACAGATCTTGACGCGTCTCGCCCGGCAGCGGCAGCGCCTTCCGGCCCATCTGGACCTGGCGATTGGTATTGGTGACCGTGCCGTCCTTCTCCGGCCAGGCCGAGGCCGGCAGGATCACGTCGGCATATTTCGCGGTCTCAGTCAGGAACAGGTCCTGGACCACCAGATGGTCGAGCTCGGCCAGCGCCTGGCGGGCATGCTGGACGTCCGGGTCCGACATCGCCGGGTTCTCGCCCATGATGTACATGCCGCGGATCTGGCCGGCATGGACCGCATCCATGATCTCGACCACGGTCAGGCCCGGCTCGGGATCGAGCGTCACCCCCCAGAGCTGCTCGAAGCGCTGCCGGATCTTCGGATCGGCGACCGAGCCGTAGTCCGGCAGAACCATCGGGATCAGGCCAGCATCGGAGGCGCCCTGGACATTGTTCTGGCCGCGCAAGGGATGCAGGCCCGTGCCCGGCCGGCCGACATGGCCGCACATCAGGACCAGGGAGATCAGGCAGCGGGAATTGTCGGTGCCGTGGACATGCTGGGAGATGCCCATGCCCCAGAACACGATGCCGCGCTGGGCGGTGGCGAAGCTGCGCGCGACCTCGCGCAGGACCACGGCGTCGATGCCGCAGACCGCCGCCATCTGCTCCGGCGGGAACTTCGCCAGATGGGCGCGCAGCTGCTCGAAGCCCTCCGTCTGGGCCTGGACATATTGCTGGTCGTAGAGCCCCTCCTCGACGATCACATGCATCAGCGCGTTCAGCATGGCGACGTCGCTGCCCGGCTTGAACTGCAGCATGTGGGTCGCATGGCGCTTCAGGGTCTGGCCGCGCGGATCCATCACGATCAGCGTCTTGCCGGCCTTGGCCGCCTGCTTGAAGTAGGTCGCGGCGACCGGGTGGTTCTCGGTCGGATTGGCGCCGATCACGATGATCACGTCGGCGTCCTTGACCGCGTTGAAGGGTGCCGTGACCGCGCCCGAGCCGATGTTCTCCATCAGGGCCGCGACCGAGGAGGCGTGGCACAGGCGCGTGCAGTGGTCGACATTGTTGCCGCGAAAGCCGGTCCGGACCAGCTTCTGGAACAGATAGGCCTCCTCGTTCGAGCCCTTGGCCGAGCCGAAGCCGGCCAGCGCCTTCGGCCCCCGCTCGTCCCGGATCTGGCGCAAGCCGGCAGCCGCACGCTCCAGCGCTTCGTCCCAGCTGGCCTCGCGGAAATGGCTATGCGGATGGCTCGGATCGATGTCGTCATCCAGCCGTTTCGGCACGCCGTCCTTGCGGATCAGCGGCCGGGTCAGGCGATCTCGGTGGGCGATGTAGTCGAAGCCGAAGCGGCCCTTGACGCACAGCCGGTTCTGGTTCGACGGGCCGTTGCGGCCGGTGACGTAGCGGATCTGGTCGTCCTTGATCTGGTAGGTGATCTGGCAGCCGACCCCGCAATAGGGACACACGCTCTCGACCTGGCGATCGACCTCGGGATGGCCGACACCCTGGGCATCGACGATGCTGGCCGGCATCAGGGCGCCGGTCGGGCAGGCCTGGACGCATTCGCCGCAGGCGACGCAGGTGCTGGCGCCCATCGGGTCGTCCATGTCGAACACGATCTTGGCGCCGGCATTGCGAAAGGCCATGCCGATCACGTCGTTGACCTGGACCTCGCGGCAGGCGCGCACGCACAGAGTGCAGTGGATGCAAGCATCGAGCTGGACCGCCATCGCCGGGTGGCTGAGATCGGCTGCCGGCGTGGCGCGCTCCGGGAATCGGCTGGCCTGCAGCCCCTGCCGCTCGGCCCATTGCCACAAGCGCGAGTCCGGGTGATGCGCTTCCCGCCGTGCCGGCTGGTCGGCCAGCAGCAGCTCCATCACCATCCGCTGGGCGGCCTGCGCCCGCTGCGAGCCGGTCGCCACCTTCATGCCGGCCGTCGGCTTGCGCAGGCAGGACGGCGCCAGCACCCGCTCGCCCTCGATCTCGACCATGCAGACCCGGCAATTGCCGTCGGCCCGGTAGCCGGGCTCGGGCAGCCAGCAGAGATGGGGGATGGTCGTGCCCTGCCGCTTGGCGACCTGCCAGATGGTCTCGCCAGGTGCCGCCTCGACCTCCTGGCCATCGAGCGTGAAGCGGATCGTCTCGGTCATGGCCTGACCCCTTGCGCTGCAATGCTGCCGCCGTTCGCGCCGGTCTCCTACACTTAGGCCAGCCGGACCGGCAGGGCCAGGGCCGGCACGCCCCGGCTTCCACCCCAGATACGGGCGCTATCCTCTGCTGCTCGGCTGCTAGGCGAACGGCGGCGCAGCTCGCTTGCCGGATGCCGCCCGGCGTGAGATAGAGCGGCCACGGCCAAGTAGAATCGAGCTGGGTGGAACCCTTGCCATGCCTCATATCAGCCGCCGTTGGATCGGCCTCGTGCTTGCTGCCTGCCTGCTCTGGCTGGGCGGCCCAAGCAGCCCCGCCTACAGCCAGTCGCCGGCGGCCATGCAGGAGCGTGTCAACCAGGGCATCGTGACCGTGATGTGCGGCCGCTCGACCGGCTCGTTCCTGTATTTCTGCGAGGATCTGGCGATCCTCCTGAACGACAACGTGAATTACCAGCTGCGCCTGGTGCCGATGATCGGCGAGGGCAGCGTGCGCAACATCGAGGACGTGCTGTTCCTGAAGGGCGTCGATCTCGGCATGGCGTTCGCCGACGCGCTCGACTTCATGGAGCGGCAGGAGGTCTACGCCGACATTAAGAGCAAGCTGCGCTACGTCACCAGCCTGTACGGCGCCGAGCTGCATGTGCTGGCGCGGGAGGACATCCGCTCGGTCAAGGACCTGGCCGGCCAGAAGGTCAATTTCAGCACGCCCGGCACCGGCACCTTTCTGACCATGACCAATGTGTTCGAGGCGCTGAACATCGGCGTCGACGTGCAAAGCGACGCCGAGCAGGTTGCGCTCGAGAAGCTCAAGCGCGGCGAGATCGCGGCGCTGGGCTTCGGCGCCGCCCGGCCCTGGAAGCTGGTCACCGCCCTCGAGCCGAACAGCAAGCTGCATCTGCTCGATCTGCCGGTCAGCGAGATCACCGGCCCCTACGACATCAGCAGCTGGACTGCCAAGGACTATCCACAAGCGATCGCAAAGGGCGACACGATCCACACCGTGCGCGTGCCGGTCGTGCTGCTCGCCTACAACTGGCCGGCCGACAACCCGCGCTGCGCCAAGGTGCAGCGCTTCGTGGACGCGTTGCGGACGAATTTTCCGAAGCTGCTCAAGCCGCCGTTCCAGGACAAGTGGCACGAGGTCGATCTCGACCGTGAGGTGCCCGGCCTGGAGCGCTGGCAGAAGAGCTGCTGAGAGGCAAAGGAGGCGCTGCGGTGGCCGACTATTTCGAGGCGAAGCGGCGGATCGATTGGCATTCTGGCGGGCGCGCCAGCCGCGGCGGCCGGCTGGCGGGGGCGCTGCTGCTGCTGCTGACCTTGGCCGCCCTGCCGCTGCCGGCGCAAGCCGAGGCGACCTTCGAGCTGGCGAGCGGCCAGCGGGTCAAGGGCCAGATCCTGCGCCTGACCAGCAACACCCTGGTCCTGCGGGTGCCCGAGGGCGGCATGCTCTCGATGCCGCGCAACGCGCTCAGCCTGGTCGAGCTGGATGCGCCGGGCCAGGGGCGGGTGCGCGGCCAGCTCGCGGACTGGCGCGATGGCACCTATGTCCTGCGGGTCGCGGGCGATCTGGTGTCGTTCAAGGACCGCGCGGTCCGACCCGCCGTCGCCAAGGACCCGCCGGCCGCGCCGCCCGCCCCGGCCAGGGAGGCGCCGCCGCCGGCACCGGCGGCGACCGCAGCCGTGGTGGCCGCAGTGCCGCCCGTGCCCGCCGCCAAGCCGGCAGCCCCGCCGGCGGAGCCCCCTTCGCCAGTCGCCAAGGCCGCCGCCGCGACGCTGCCGGACGTGCCGCCCGAGGATGGCTCGGCCGAGGCCCTGCGCGACGAGCTGCGCCGCTTTTTGGCCGAGCAGCCGGAGGTGGCGCGCCAAGGCAAGGACGCCGTCTTCGAAGCCTTCTTCAAGCACCTGATGCGCACCGAAGGCGCCGCCCCCCCGTAGGCGCTCGCGGCCGGTCCGGCAGCAGCTTATAGGCGCGCCGGCTCCGCCGCGCGCACCGGAGCTGGACAGCCAGACGACGCACCGCCAGCAGATCATCCGCGTTGCGCGCAGCAAGCGCCGCCTGGCCCCACGATCTCGCGCCCGAAGTTGCGCTCCAATGACGGCCGGACGACCGCCGATCCACGCGCCGATGGTGGGTCGCGGCCGGCATGTGCGGCTGGCGCTTGGCAGCAGCGCCGACAGCTCAGTCACGGCGTCCCCAGCAATCGATCGACCGATCGTCGACCAGGCTTGAAATGCCAACATAGGCCCAGGTCGCTTGAAGAGCGCGCAGCCGATTCGGTCACCTTGAGCACCAAATCGCGCGACGACGCCGATCGCGCGGCACTTCGATCCTGCGCAGCCACGACCGCCGCCCCAGCGCCACCGCTACGCCAAGCTCGCGCGTGCCTGCACAAAGCGTCGGACCCGGCGCCCAGCGGAATCGTCAACGCACCGTTGCAGCCGGCCTCAACCACTGGACCCAAAGCGGCGTCCCGCAGCGCCTTTGGCGACAAGATAGACCGAGATGAATGAGCACCATCCGGAACGGCATGGCTTCGCCTCGAAGATCGACTGCCATCGCTCTCCCGGCAAACCGCTGAGCCAGAAGCGTGCGAAACCGAATGCGGCCCGCGCCAGGGTCCGCGCCGGCATCGAGCGGGTTTCGCCGTGCAGAAGGTTCAGATGGGCCTGTTCATCCGCACCATCGGGTTGGACCGGGCCAGAACCAACATCGGCCTGGCCAACCTGACCTATGACTTGAGGCGGTTCGTCTGGTTCGAGCGGCAGGCAGCCAATGCGTGAATGCTATCAAGCCGCCGCCAGGGGGCAGAATAGCGCTCAACCGAGTGAGCTGTAGTACGCCCACCACGCACTGCTGTAGCTCACTTCGCCATTTGGCCGGCAAATGGGGGTGCTCGAATGCCACGGTGCGCTGGATTGGAGCGCTCACAAGGTGCTCGGCAGCCCCATCCGGGCGCATCGCCATGGGGTCGGCGCCCAATGCGCCGGCAGGACCGGGCGCTCGGCCGATCAGGCCATGGCTGCGGCAGCAAGCTGCATCCGAGCCGCAAGCGCGCTGGCCGACTGGGCAGGCTCGGCCGGCGCCGCCCATAAGGGTCCGTTTTGAAATTCAGGGATGTGCGTTTCGACGAAGCAGGTTGCCGCCCATGGCGACGAGGATCATGGCATGGGACACGTCGATACGCGTCTCGTAGTCGCGCACGAGGCGCCGCCAGCGGATCATCCAGCCGAAGGTTCGCTCCACCACCCAACGTCGCGGCAGGACCTGAAAGCCCTTTTGGTCGTCGGACCGGCGGATGATTTCGACCAAGAAATCGAGGAAGGCGGCCTTGTCCGCCATGCCCGTGCGATCGTAGGCGCCGTCGGCGAGCAGGTGCTTCAATCCGCGCGGAGGTCTGCTGGTGCCGTACGAAAAGTTAGGCTGGCGTTCGTTCGCGCCGCCAGCCGAAGATGGGGAACGCAACCGCAACAGATCTTTGAAGATCGTTTGGGCAGCAGCTTGAGCCGGCGGCGGCCGATCTTCAGCCGGCTGACATTGGACCCGCTGCGCCCTCGGCTAAGCTGATGCCGCTGCGGACTTACGGCCGTGGACAAAGCCACGGCAATGGGCCAGCTGTTGCGGGCTGCCAGGCACCAGCTTCCAGCCGCGCACTTCCGGGAAGCCGGCGCTGCGGGTCATGTGGCCCAGGCAGTGCAGGCTCGGTACCCACCAATTGGTGTCGTTGTTGCCGTATTGGCGGTCCGGATAGAACTCCATGACCATCTGGCCGCCCGGATAGCCCTGGCCGAAGCCGCCACGGTAGGGGCTGAAATCATCGAGGATGGCGCTCTCGATGTAGATCTCCTGATCACAGATCGCCGCCAGGCGATCGAGCGCCAGCAGCGGATGGCGCAAATGGTAAAGCACGCCGAAGCAGAACACGACATCGAAGCGGCCGAGCACCGCCTCGGTCAGGTCATAGACCGACATCTCGATGCGCCGGCAGGTGGCGTGATCGAGGCCGAGCGCATCCCGACACAGGTCGAAGGTCTGCCAGCCGGGCCGCGAGCGCTGATCGAGGGCGCCCAGATAATCCGAGAAGTCGTCGATCGCGACCACCTCGCGCGCGCCGCGCTTGAGCGCCTCGAAGGTCCAAAAGCCATCCCAAGCACCGACATCGAGCACGCGCGCGCCACTCAGATCCGCCGGAATGCCATACTGGTCGCGATTGATCGGCGCCCAGCCAGGCGTGACGATGCCGTCGGGCAGCTCGATCCGATGGTACCAGTAGGGCAAGGCGGCGATGGCCGCTGCGATATCGTCAGCGGGGATGGGCTGCGCGGCGGGTCTGGCGGTCATGGCTTGGCTCCGGCAGAAATGACAATCAATGGAAGGCGGCGGCTGGCGGCTCGGCGCACCAGATGCGCCAGACCGCCCGGTAGGCCTCCTCCAGCGCGGCATTGAAGCCGCGCATGTCGCACAATGGCGAATCATGCACGTCCCGCCGCAGCTTGGCCCGCGCGTAGCGGATCAGCTCGGGATTGGCGGCCAGGAGCCGCGCGGTCGCAACATAGTCCTCGGCGTGCTCGGCGATGCCGGCAGTGAAGCCTAGGCCGGTCAGCAGGCTGGCACCGACCCGGCCGGCATGGCGGTCGCCGGCCATCGTGACCACCGGCACGCCCATCCAGAGCGCCTCCATGGTCGTCGTCGTGCCGTTATAGGGAAACGTGTCGAGCATGATGTCGATCTGGTTGTAGATCGCCAGATGATCGACCAGGGACGTGGTGTAGGGCATGAAGCGGACGCGCTCGGTCGCGATCCCGTGGGCCGCAAAGGCAGCCCGCAGGTGAGCCTGGGTCGGTTCCTGGCCGGTCGAGACCGACTTCAGCAGGAGCTGGGCGCCCGGCATCGCCTGCAGGACCCGAGCCCATACGGCGATCACGTCGGGGTTCACCTTGCACAGGCTGTTGCAGGAGCCGAAGGTGACGTAGCCGTTGCGCTCATGGGGCGGCGGCGCCACGGCCGGCGCATGGGTGCCATAGGCGTAGCAAAGAAATGGCCGCGGCAGCCGGATCAACGTCTCCGTATAGAGCTGGTCCGCGCCGTCCGGATCGGCGATGCCGTCGGTGATGCGGTAGTCGACCTGCGGCACCCCGGTGGTGTTGGGATAGCCGAGATAGCTGATCTGGATCGGCGCCGGACGATGCAGCAGCACAGGCAGCCGCGTGTTGGCGGTATAGCCGGCCAGATCAACCAGGATATCGATGTCGTCCGCCCGGATCCGCCGGGCCAGCTGGTGGTCGTCCAGGTCGGCGACGTCGCGCCAGAGCGTGGCGAGCGAGCGAAAGCGCGTGGTGACGGTGTCCGAATGGCGCAGATTGGCATAAGCCACCAGGTCGAAGCTGCCGCGATCGAAGCCCTCGAGGATCGGCGCCATGAAATAGGCCACCGAATGCATGCGCAAGTCGGGCGAGAGGTAGCCGATCCGCAAGCGCCGCTCGGGATCCCGGCTGCGCTCGGCAAACCCTTCGGCCGGTGGCGCGCTCTTGGCGAGCGCCATGCCGAAGCGGCGATGCTCGGCCGCCAGCTCGGCCGCCGGCAGGCTCGGATCGTAGTTTAGATACATGATCCGGGTCATCTGCAGCTGGATCGAGGTCGGCGCCAGCTGCTCGACCAGCGCCATCGCGGCCAGCCCCTCGGCCGTGCGGCCCTGCGCCACCATCATCATGCCGCTGAGATTGGCCGCGTTGGCAGCGTCCATGCCGGTCGCCTCGAGTTCGAGCAGGACGGTCCGCATGCGCGGATAGTCGTGCCGCCGGAACAGCAGGGCGGCCAGCACAACCCGGGTCTCGACGTGGTTTGGCCAGAGCTCGAGCACGCGCTCACAGGCAGCGATTCCGAACTCGACCTCATCGGCGTTGACCGCAATCCGGGCGGCCTCGAGCCACCAAGCCGCTTGCTCGGGCCGCTGCTCCAGGGCTTGGCGATATAGCTGGAGCGC
The DNA here is from genome assembly GCA_902826935.1 of uncultured Alphaproteobacteria bacterium. Taxonomy (GTDB): domain Bacteria; phylum Pseudomonadota; class Alphaproteobacteria; order Geminicoccales; family Geminicoccaceae; genus CADEGR01. Next base: position 20,719 of record CADEGR010000032.1, read on the forward strand.
CTCCGGCAGCTGTCTGGCACGCACCAGCACGGTCGCGCAATCAACCAGCGCTTCGGCGCTCGGCGCGACGCAGGCGCCGATGGTGCGGGCGATGGCGGCTGCGTCGTCCAGGAGCGCCAGTTCGGCGAGCGCGCGGGCCAGGCCGCGCACGATCCGCGGATCATTCGGCCGCAGCGCATGGGCACTGCGATACGCCGCCGCCGCCTGATCGTGCTGGCGCAGATCGGTCAGCCGGTTGGCCAGGTTCAAGAGATAGCCGGCGTCGCCCGGTCGGCGCTCGAGCGCACGGCGATGGCAGGCGACCGCTTCCGCGGTGCGGCCCTGCTGGGCGAGCGCGACGCCCAGGAGATTGTCGATGTCCGGTTGGCCCGGCGCCTGCGCGGCGGCACTGCGCAGCAGGCCTTCCGCCGCGGCGCCTGCTTGGGCCTCGAGCTCATGCCGCGCGGCCTGCAGCAGCTCCAGGACCCAGCCGTCGGCGTCGGCCGCCGCCTCGACCGGCTCTGCCGCGCGCCAGGCCGGATCAGCCCGCATGGTCGTGCTCCAGCCGGAGCGAATGGCGCAGGCTGTAGCGCTCGTGATCGAAGACATGCTGGCGGCCGATCCGGCGCGTGGTGTCGATCAGCAGCGGTGCCTGCAGATTGGCGGTGAGCGTGAGGCCGGGACCAGCCCGACGCAGGGTCACGATCATCAGGATTAACGCATCCGCCCAGGGAATCTGGCAGACCCGGGCAGCCTGCTCGAGGTCGGCGCTGGCGATCAGCCCGGCCGCTGGATCGAGCGGCGCGACCACGAAGCCGAGACTGGGATCCTCGACCGCCTGCAGGAGCTTGAACCAGGCGCTGCCAGCGGCGATTTCGGCCAGGATGTAGGCGCGTCGATGCTCGAAGCCCAAGAGGCCCTGCGGAAAGTCGAGGAGCTTGGCCTGATCGATCGCGATCTCGCCGAAGCGCGTGCTGATGCTGGCCGGGGCGGCGAGGGCAGGCGATGCGGATGGATGGTTCATGCAGCACTCCATGGCAGCTTCAGGCCGGCCTAGAGGTAGTCCGCCAGGCTCAGCTGATTGATCCGGCTGATCGTCGCCATGGCGGTCTCAAGCATCACCTGGTCCTGAGCCAGGCGGGTGACCGCTTCGGTGACATCGATGTTCTCGATGTCGCTGACCTGGCGTTCCAGATAAAGCTGGATGTCGCCATGCATGGTGTTGATCTCGTCCAGCCGGGATTGCCGTCGGCCCAGCTCGGCGCGGTAGTCGGCAATCTTTGGCAGAGCATCGTTAACAAGTCCTAAAGCGCTTTCCAGCAAAGGCTGGTCATCGATGCCATCGGCCTCGATGAAGGTACGGAGCGCGCCGATCAGCTCCTGGAAGCCCTCGCGATCGGCGCTCATGCCAACGTCGACCTGGAGATCGATATCGGCCAGCAGGCTGACTTCCAGATCGTCGCCCTGGTAGTAGGTCGGGTCGGCCGCACCGAAGCCGGTGAAGGCTGGGTCGAGCACCACTGGCGGTCGGTCGGTGCGCGAGCCCGCGAAGACGTAGCTGCCGCTGAAGTTCAGATTGAGATCAGCCGTAGCCTGCTGCAGCAGGTGCTCGACCTCGGCAGTCAAGACGCCGGCCGGCGCCACGCCATCGGTCAGCCGTTGCATCGCCAGGACCCGAAAGCGATCCGCCACATCGTGGAGCCCGGCCACCGAGCTTTCCATCGCCTGCAGGCGGTCGGCCGTCACCTGGTTGTTCTTTTGGAACTGAAGATTGAGCTGCAGGATCGACTTGGTCTGGACCAGACGGTCGACCTGCGTGCCCAGGCCCTGAAAGGTCGAGGCGACCTTGCCGCTGCTGATCTGGGCCTGCGTGGCCCGCGAGCGGCTCTGGGCCGCCAGCAGCAGCGTGGTGTTCTGACGGTTGTTGGCTTGGTCACCAATGCGGCTCAGCATGTTGAATCTGCCTAGCTGAAGGCTTGAACGAGAGTGTCCATCATCTCGTCGATGACGGTGACCACGCGGGCGGCCACCGAATAGGCCTGCTGGAGCTGGATGAGGTTGGACATCTCCTCGTCCAGATTGACGCCTGAAATAGCCGCGGCCTTGAACGTCAAGGCGTCGTGCAGCGCCTGATCACGGCTCAGCGCATCCTCCGCCTCGCCGGCCCGGGCCGATGCGTTCTCAAGGATCGTGCCGGCATAGCTGTTCAGGCTGGCGCTGGTGGCCGCCAGTCCGCCGCGCGCGATGAAGCTGTGGTCCGCACGCAGCGCCTCTGCCAGAGCCTGAGCGCCACGATTGTCGCCGGTGCCGCCCAGCTGCGCGACCAGCGGGCCGGTGGTCACATCCAGCTTGGCGGCCGCGAGCTGTGCAGGATCGGTGCGCAGATCGGCGCGCACCGCAAGATTGCTCGCCAGCCCGCCGGTCGAGACCAGCAAATCGTTGAGGCCGAAATAATGCGAGAAGCCGAAGCTGCGTTGCCGGCCAGCGGCATCGGTGACCTGAACCTGGCTGTCGCCCTCGGCAATGGCCAGCCCGCGGCCGCTGCCGCTCAGCGTGAGGGTGAGATTGCCGTCGGCCCCGATCGCAGCACCGCCATAGGCGCCAAGGCCAGTGTTGATCTGGCTCACTAGATCGGTCTCGTCGGTCACTGCGCCGAGGTCGATCTGGAAGGCCTGCAGCGTGTTGCCGGTGGCCTGGTCGATCACGGCGATGGTCGCTGTGCCGCTGCGGGTGGCGCCGGCGAAGCCGGCAAGATCGGTCCGGCTGCCTGCCAGGCTGGCGGGCGGCGGCCAGGCGACCCCGTCATTGTGGACCGCATTGAGCGCATGCTGCAGGCCACTGGCCAGCTCCTGCAGCTGATCGTGCAGGCCGGGCAGGACGCGATCGCGTATCTCCAGGAGACCCTGCAGACGGCCGCCTCCGACCCGGCTGACGATCAGCTGATCGCTGTCCGGGGTCGCATCGTTGGCGAGCTCGGCGCTGAGCTCGGCGCGGACGCCCTGGGAGACCAGCTCGACTCCGCTGGCGCCCGGCAGCGGCGCGCCGTTGGCCGGGTCGATCTGGTTGCTCGTGAAGATCCGGATCGGCTGCAGGACCGTCTCGTTGGCAACCAGGCTCGGCGAATCGTAGACCAGGACGCGCGGCGAGATATCGAGGAGCGCCTGGCCGCCAGCGCCGTAGATGGCGATGCCGCCATCGTCCATTTGATAGGTGCCGATCTGGATCATGCGGCCGAGCTCGGTCACCAGCTGGTCGCGCCGGTCGAGCAGATCCGGATTGGTCTGGCCGAGATGGGCCAGGCGCACGACCTCCCGATTGGCGTCGGCGATGCCTTGCAGCTTGCTGTTGATGCCGGCGACCGAATTGCTGATCTCCTGGTCGGCATCGTTGCGCAAGCGCTGCACGCCATCGACCAGGCTGTCGATGCTGTCGACCAGGCGGTCCGCCGCGGTCACAACCTCGCGCGAGATCGCGAGAGTCTCGGGATCGCTCGAGAAACCTTCGAGCGCGGCGCCGAGCTCGGCGATCTGGCTGCCAAGATCGACATTGCTGCCCGGCGCACCCAGATAGTCCTGGAGCAGCGCGTGGTAGCGGCTCACCACCTCGCGCTCGCCCAGCACCGGCTCCTGCCGCTGCACCTCGCGCACCAAAAAGCGATCGGTGATGCGCTCGGCTTCGCTGACCCGGGCGCCCGAGCCCTGGCTGGCCAGGACCATCGCTTCCTGGCGCACCACCTTGCGCGAATAGCCGTCGGTGTTGACGTTGGCGACGTTGTTGGAGACGACGCGCAGCGCTTCCTGGGCGACGTTCAGGCCGGTAAGCGCGCTCGACAGGCTGGCCGAGATCGACATGATCCGATCCTCAGAGCTTGCGGTCGAAAGCCACGGAGATGACCTGGCCGCCGCTGGTCCGCACGGCGCCACGCTCCCCCTGGGCATAGGCTGCCCGGCCAGAATTCTGGGCGAGGCTGTCGGCGAGGTTGCGGACGATCCGCTGGACCACCGTTTGAGCGGCCGCCAAAGCATCGAGATTGGCGGTCGTGGTGGTCTGGAAGCGGCGCATCGCGGCCTGCAGCTGCTCGCGCGCCGAGGGTTCGAGCGCCGCCAGGCGTTCCGGACCGGTCCGCAGGCGGGCGAGCTCGATCTCATAGGCCTCGGCCAGCGCCAGCTTCTCGTCCTGGAGCTCGCTCAGGCTTTCCAGCTTCATGCTGCGCAACAAAGCGCGCTCATGGTCCATCACCTGGCCGAGCCGCTGCATCAGCGTCATCAGCAGGGCGACCTGCTCGAGGGGCTCCATCACGCCATCTCCTGCATCTTCAGCATTTCCTGCAGCACCGAGTCGGCAACGCCGATGCCGCCGCTGCGACTGATCAGCTTGGCCATTTCCTGGTTCAGCATGTCGCCATAGGGGCCCGCCCCAGGGCCGCCATCGGCATTGCCGCCGGCGGTCATGTTCTCGGTCATGGTCGAGAGCATCTGGGCCAGGAACACGGCCTCGAAATCCTCGGCAGTTCGGCGCAGGCGGGCCTGATCCGGGGCCTGAGCCGGTGCCTCGACCAGACTGGCCGATGGCTGGGGAGCGATTGCGGCGGAGGTCATCACATCACCTCGATTTCAGCTTGCAGCGCGCCGGCCGCCTTGATGGCCTGCAAGATGCCGATCAAATCGCGTGGCCCGACGCCCAGCGCATTCAAGCCGGTGACCAGCTCCTGCAGGCTGACGCCCTCAGGCAGGACCGCCAGCTTCTGGCCGCTGTCCTCGTCGACCCGGATCTGGGTGCGCGGCACGACCTCGGTCTCGCCATCGCTCAACGGATTGGGCTGCGACACCTGGGGCGTTTCGGTCACGCGCACGGTCAGATTGCCCTGGGCCACCGCAACCTGGCTGATCCGGACATTCTGGCCCATGACGATGATCCCGGAACTCTCGTCGATCAGGACCCGGGCCGGCTGGTCGGGGTCGACCTTGAGCTGCTCGATCCGGGTCAGCAGGCTGGAGATCTGGCCGGCTTGCTTGCCTGGCAGCCTGACCTCGACGGTCGCCGAATCGGTCGCGCTGGCCATGGCGCGCCCGAGCCGGTCGTTGATCACATCGGCGATTCGGCTGGCGGTGGTGAAGTCAGGGTTACGCAGCGCGATGCGCACACGCTCGAGCTGGTCCAACGCGAAATCGACCTCGCGCTCCACGATGCCGCCGCCGGCGATCCGGGCCGAGGTCGGCACGCCCTTGGTGACCTTCTCGGCAGCACCATCGGCGCTGAACCCACCGATCGCCAGCTGGCCTTGGGCGACCGCATAGGTCTCGCCATCGGCACCGCGCAGCGGCGTCACCAGCAAGGTGCCGCCTTGCAGCGACTTGGCATCGCCGAGCGCGCTCACCGAGATGTCGACCCGAGAGCCTTGCCGGGAGAACGGCGGCAACGTGGCGGTCACCATGACCGCGGCAACGTTCTTGGTCTTGAGGGCTTGGCCACGCGTGCTCACGCCCAGCCGCTCCAGCATCGATTCCAGGCTCTGGGCGGTGAAGGCGGAATTGCGCAGGCTGTCGCCGGTGCCGTTGAGGCCGACCACCAGGCCGTAGCCGACCAGGAGATTGTCGCGCACGCCCTCGAAATCGGCGATGTCCTTGATCCTGGAAGGCGCCGCCTGGACCGCTGGCGGCACTGACAGCGCCGCCAGCAGGCCAATGGCCAGCCCCGCCCAGCGCCAATCTAAGGTCATCCCGTACATGCGATGCGAACCTCCGAGCCCCCTTATGCGAACCCTGTGCCAGTCGGCAGCCATGGAGCCAAGTGGCTAATATTGCTCATGAAATTCCTCTGCATCATGTCTGTTTGACGGGACCCGACCGGCAAGCTCTGCCGGGTGCGCCCGGCAAATTCTGCCGAGCCCGACCGACCGCCTCACCTTGCCGGCCCGCGATTAAGCAATCCTTAAGCACACCGCGCCAAAGTTGTGCCGGTCAGATCGTGTCGCTACCGAGAATGCGACAGCGCGGAGGGCGCGGTGCATGAAGATCACACCCACCGGTCCGGCAGCGGCGAGCAGCCGCCGCGGCCGGGTGGAGGGGCCGGGCAAGGGTGGCGGCGCTGCTTTTGCGCGCCTGCTGGAAGCGGACACGCCAGCACCGGCCGAGCTCAGCGGCCCGGCCAGCTTGAGCGCGCTGGGTGGCCTGCTGGCCATGCAGGAGGTGCCGGCTAGCAGCGCCGAGCGGCGGCAGGCGATCGATCAGGGGCGGAGCCTGCTCGATGAGCTCGACCAGCTGCGCCTTGCCATGATCGATGGCAGCGTCGAGGCGGGCAGCCTGCAGCGCCTGTCGAACATGCTGCGGCGGCGCCGGCCGGCGTTGGCCGATCCGATGCTGAACGGCGTGCTGGACGAGATCGAGCTGCGCGCCGCCGTGGAGCTGGCCAAGCTGGAGCAGCAGGCGGCGGCCCAGGCGCCAAACCCACCGCCGGCAGGTCCGCTGCCAGCGGAACCTTAGCAGCGGCTCGACCAGGCGAGCCTGGCAAGGGGCGACCATGATCGAGCGGTAGTCCAGCTTAAGCGCTTCCAACCGGGAACTGGCGCCTGGGCCCAGGCCGGTCCGCAATCCAGGTAGGACTGGTCAGCACCGCACGTCGCCGGCGCATGCTGAGCCTCAGCTGCGCATCGCTCGCGGTGGTCCTGAGAGGGCGAGTGCCTGATCACACCGGCCGGCTGGCCCTGGCCGTGTTGTCGGGTTGCGCCATCTTGATGCAGAGGGGCCGGAACCGGCGCTGGAGGCAAGGATCATGGGGCGGCTACTGGGTTGCTGGCTGGCCGGGCTGCTGATCGGGCTCTGGCTCGCCGTAGCCGATGTTGCGCGCGCCGATCAGACGGATCCGCGTCTGCCGGACTTGTTCACCAATCTCAAGGTCGCCAAGGGCGCGGCCGAGGCGGCGGCGGTGGAGCAGCAGATCTGGCGGATCTGGCTCGCCACCGAGGACCAGGCTCGGATGCGGCTGATGCACAGCGGCCTGGTCGCACTCTCGAGCGGCGACTATCCGGCAGCCCTCGGCAGCTTCGATCGGCTGATCGCGGCGGCGCCGGACTTCGCCGAAGCGTGGAACAAGCGCGCGACGGTGCACTATCTCATGGGTCGGCTTTCGGCCTCGGTCGGCGACATCGAGCGCGCCTTGGCGCTGGAGCCGCGTCATTTTGGGGCGCTCTCCGGCCTGGGGCTGATCTACGATGCGCTGGGCCAGCCGGCCGCGGCGCTGCGCAGCTTCGAGGCGGCGCTCAAGGTCCATCCGTTCCTCGAGGGGCCGCGCGAGCGGGCGGCGGCGCTGCGCGAGCAGCTCGGCGGCCGGCCCATCTGAGCATCCCCAAGCAGTTGAATTAATCGCTTGCATCACTCATCTACGGCACCATAGCCGGTCGTCAGCTGTTGGCAGGTTGGCGCGCTGGCGCCAGGGGTCGTCCGGCCGGGCCCAGCGTGGTCAGGCTGACGCCGCTTGGAGACGGGAAACCTATGGCGGACCAAGAGGGCCCAGGCTGGCTGACCAGCGAGCGCCGGGCGGAGCTCCTGCAGCTGACCGCTGGCGGCCGTTGGACCTTGGCCGATCTGGCCAAGCTGGATCGCGAGAGCCGGGCGGTGACCACGGGCAGCGGCGGCGGCGGCCGCGCGCGCATCGATCTGGCGCAGCTGACCGCTTTGGACACCGCCGGCGCCTGGCTGGTCCACCGGATCGAGCAGGCGCTAGAAGCGCGTGGCTGGCAGGTCGAGCTGGCGGGCGTGCCGCCCCAGCATCAAGGTCTGCTGACCGGCGTGCAGCGGCTCGAGCTGGCGGTGCCGGCGCAGCCGGTCCGGCCAAACGGCGTGGTGCGCCTGGTCGCGCGCCTCGGCCGGGGCACCATCGCGGCTGGCCGCAAGCTCTTGCATCTGCTGTCGTTCTTCGGCGAGGCGGCGCTCGCCTTCGGCCGCGTCCTGCTGCACCCGGGGCGGCTGCGGCTGACCTCGCTGACCCACCATCTCGAGCAAACCTGCCTGAACGCCTTGCCAATCGTCGGCCTGATCGCCTTCCTGCTGGGCATCGTCATGGCCTATCAGGGGGCCGATCAGCTGCGCCGCTTCGGCGCCGAGATCTTCACGGTCGATCTGCTCGGCATCTCGATCATGCGCGAGATCGGCATCTTGATGACCGCGATCGTGGTGGCCGGTCGATCGGGCAGCGCGTTCACCGCGGAAATCGGCGCGATGCAGGTCAACGAGGAGATCGACGCGCTGCGCACGATCGGCCTCGATCCGATGGAGGTGCTGGTCCTGCCGCGGGCGCTGGCCTTGATGATTGCCTTGCCGCTGCTCGGCTTCTTCGCCGTGCTCGCCGGGCTGTTTGGCGGCGGCCTGATGGCGGTCCTGGCGCTCGATCTGTCGCCGGCGCAGTTCCTGACCCAGCTGCAAAGTGCCGTTTCGCCCGCCCATTTCTGGGTCGGCATGATCAAGGCGCCGGTGTTCGCCTTCATGATCGCGCTGGTCGGCTGCTACGAGGGGCTGAACGTGACCGGCAGCGCCGAAAGCGTCGGCCGGCTGACCACCCAATCGGTGGTGGTCAGCATCTTCCTGGTGATCGTGGTCGACGCCATGTTCTCGATCCTGTTCTCCTATCTGGGCGTCTAGGCAGTGGTCACGCCGGCGATCCGGATCGAGGGGCTGCGCACCGAGTTCGGTCCGCAGGTGGTCCATGCCGAGCTCGATCTGGAGGTCCGCCAGGGCGAGGTGCTGGGCATCGTCGGCGGCTCGGGCACCGGCAAATCGGTGCTGCTGCGCGAGATCCTGGGCCTGATGCGGCCGGCGGCCGGACGGATCGAGGTGCTGGGCCGTGATCTCGCCGAGCTCGATGACGGCGAACGGCGGCGGCTGCAGGGCCGGCAAGGGGTGCTGTTCCAGCAGGGCGCTCTGTTCAGCTCGCTGACCGTGGCCGAGAATGTCCAGGCACCCCTGCGCGAGCGCGAGCGGCTGTCGGAGGCGCTGCTCCGGGAGCTGGCGGCGCTGAAGCTCGCCTTGGTCGGCCTGCCGCCCGATGCCGGCGCCAAGTTTCCGGCGCAGATCTCGGGCGGCATGAAGAAGCGCGCCGGCCTCGCCCGCGCCTTGGCGCTGGATCCCGAGATCCTGTTCCTCGACGAGCCGACCGCCGGCCTCGATCCGATCGGTGCCGCCGCCTTCGACCGGCTGATCCGCGAGCTGCAGCAGAGCCTCGGCCTGACCGTGGTCATGGTCACCCACGACCTGGACTCGCTCCAGGCGATCTGCGACCGCGTGGCTGCTTTGGTGGACAAACGCGCGATGGTTGGTAGCTTGGCCGAGCTGCGCGCCGCGGAGCATCCTTGGCTCCAGGCCTATTTCGGCGGCGTGCGCGGCCGGGCGGCGCTGGCCGCGGAAGGGTAAGCGATGGAGATCCGGGCGAGCTACGTGATCGTCGGCCTCGTGGTGCTGACGCTGCTGGCGGCGCTGGCGGGCTTCAGCGTGTGGCTGGTCAAGGCCGACCGTGATCGCCAGTTCGACACCTATGAGGTGGCGTTCGACGGCTCGGTCAGCGGCCTGCAGCAGGGCGGCCAGGTCCGTTATCGCGGCATCCCGGTGGGCCAGGTGGCCGAGCTCAAGATCGACCCCGAGCATGTCGACCAGGTCCTTGCCCGGCTCGAGATTCAGCAGGGCACGCCGGTCCGGCGCGACACCTTCGCGACCCTCGAGATGCAGGGCGTCACCGGCATCGCCTATGTCCAGCTGCGCGGCGGCACCCAGGCGAGCCCGCCGCTCGAGGCGACCGACGAGCAGCCGCTGCCGCGGATCATGTCGCGCCGCTCGACCCTGGAGCAGGTGTTCGATTCGACCCCGGACCTGCTGGTCCGCGCGGTCGGGCTGGCTGATCGGCTCGGCCTGTTCCTGGACGACCAGAACCTGAATGCGCTCCGCCAGACCCTGGCCAACACCGAGCGCTTCTCCGCCGGCCTCGCCGCCAGCTCCGGCCGGATCGATGTGGCGCTGGCGACCACGATCGACACCGCCAAGGAGCTGCAGGCGCTGGCCAAGAACATGCGCGACGTGACCAACCGGCTGGACCAGCGGACGACTGGGCTGGGCGAGGATCTGGTCGGGACGCTGAACGATCTGCGCGGTGCTGCGACCTCCTTGAGCGGGGCAGCCAAGCAGCTCGACGGCATGGTCGGCGACCTGCGTGATCCGTTGCGTGACTTCGGCGATACGGGTTTGTATGAATTCACGAATCTGGTGGGTGAATCCCGCGACCTGGTGGCGACGCTGAACCGGATCACCAAGGAGATCGAGCGCGATCCGGCAGGTTTCCTGATCGGCGGGCAAAAGGGCTTCGAGGCCAAATGATGCCGAGACGCGGGCAGATCGGACGGGTCCTGGGGCTGCTGCTGGCGCTGGCGCTGGGCGGCTGCCTGGGCGCCCTCGACTTCGCGACCGCCGATCCGCCGCGGCTCTACGATCTGAGCCCGAAGAGCACCTTCGATCAGGCGCTGCCCGACGCCAAGGGCCGGCTCAGCGTTGAGGTGCCGACCGCCACGGCCGGGCTGAACACCGCCAAGATCGCGCTCAAGCCGACGCCGACCCGCCTGGAATACTATGCCCGGGCGCGCTGGGTCGATGTCGTGCCGGTGATGGTTCAGAACCTGCTGCTGGAATCCTTCGACAACAGCCGCCATATCGACGTGCTCAGCCGTACCTCCTATGGCCTGCGTGCCGATTTCGCGCTGCTGACCGCGGTTCGCGAGTTCCAGGCGGAATATGAGGCCAGTGGCCAGCCGCCCGAGATCCGGGTCCGGCTGGAGGGCCGCCTGGTGCGCATGCCGCGTCGCACTCCGATCGGCGAGACCTCGGCCGAGGTCCGCGTGCGCGCCGCCAGCACCGAGATGTCGGCGATCGTGGCGGCCTTCGACGACGCGGTCGGCAAGGCGACCAAGCGGCTGGTCGAATGGACCGTGCGTCAGGCCGCCCAGGCCGACATCGCCGCCGCCGGCTGAGCGCCGCTCAGACCCAAGGGCAATTGCTGTTGTGGGCGCCGAAGGTGCGGCCGTCGGCATAGCGGCTGAACGCGAACGGCTGCAGCTCGGCGACTGGCCGGCCGGTCGCCAGATGCTCGGCCACCAGCTTGCCGATGCCGGTCATCTTGAAGCCGTGGCCGCTATCCGCAATCAGATAGACATTGTCGCGGATCCAGTCGCAGACCGGCAGATTGTCCGGCGTGAAGGCGCAGATGCCACCGTTGGGGCGTTCGCGGAACTGCGGCCGGCAGCCCTCAAAGCGGCCCATCAGCTGGCCCATCGAGGCGGTCAGGAGGTCGGCAAAGCCTGGCTCCGCCTGGTAGCGCTCGCTGGCATGGCCATAGGGGTCGACCTCGGCGTCGGGCCCGATCCGGACCGGGATCACGCCGCCCTGCACACCTGGCCGGTCCATCCGCTCGGCCCCGTTCTTCCAATAGACGTAGAGATGGTCCTCCAGCTCCCGGCCGTCTGGCCCGAGCACGGGCGCGCCCATCAGCTCGACATGGAGCACCGGCGGGTCACGGTCGGCGGCGGTGCGGTAGGGGGCGTCGTGGTAGACCTCGCCCTCGCGCAGCCGCCAATAGGTCCACATGTCGGCGTCCTCGACCACCGTGCCGTCGGGGTAGACGAGACGCAGGGTCGACGGCAGATCGAGCAGCGCCCAATGTTTGGGCGTCCAGGCGCCCAGCCCCAGAATGACGGCATCGCAGGCGATGGCGCCCTGGTCGGTCAGGACCTGGCGGACCCGGCCGTTGGCCAGGTCATAGCCCGTGACCTCGACGCCGGAGCGGATGGTCACGCCATGCTGGCGGCATTTCTGGGTCAGGCCCCAGACCATCTGGCGGGTGCCGGCATAGCCGCTCGGCAGCTCGTGCAGCACGACGTCGACGCCGGTGGTCTTGAAGTCCGGCCAGAGCTCGGCGAGGAAGCGCCGCGCATCGGCACCAGTATAAAGGTCGGAGCGATAGCCGGCGGCCTGCTGGCTGGCCTGGATCGCCTCGTAGTCGCTGATCTGGTTGGCTTCGCCGGCCGAGACGTAGCCGACCTGCTGGAAGCCGAAATTGACCGGATCGCTCATCCAGACATCGACCGAATGGCGCAGGATCGGATGCAAGGCGCTGGTCATGTAGAAATTGCGCACGCAGCCGCAGGCGATGCCGGTGGCGCCAGCACCAGGCTCGGCCTTGTCGAGCAGCAGGATGTCGCTGCCCGAGCCGGTGCCGCGCGCGGCCAGCGCCATCGCCAGATGCCACGCGGTCGACAGGCCATGCACCCCGGCGCCGACGACGACATAGGTGCTGGCAGCGGGCAGGCTCGACATGGCGGCTCTCCTGGGCCTGGGATGGGCGGATGGTCAGGCTTGGCGCAGCCGCGAGCAGCGGTCAAGCGCGCCCGTCATGCCGGCGGCTCGCCAAAAAAGCGAGCTTGGGCTGAACCAATCCTGCGGCGTCATTTATTGCACTCGACCCAGTCGTCGGCCAGTCAAGCTGCCCGCGAATTGCCGGACTGCAGGCAAATCATCAATCAATCTAGCCGGGCACAGCCTGGATCGAGCCGGCCAGCGGTCCTGCAAGATTTCAGGCACCGCCAACCGGTAGAGCGTGACTCGGCAGAACGACTACTATATATAGCGGCGAGCTTGAGCGGCTTGGGCCAAAACGCAGCGCCGAACCGGCATAATTTTTCCGTTCAAGACACCCGAACAAGCCATTGACGAGCGATCGTTATTGAGGGATGGTATGCCTACCGTTTTCTGTCCGCTGAGAACCTTTGGTTGTCCATTGGCAGCAGCATGAGCTGAACCGTGACCACGACCGCAGCCAGCAAAGCCGTCGACTTCAAAGAGCGCGCGGAGTTATTTCAAATTCGCGGGCAGCTCTACACGCTCATCAGTCTGCGCGTGATGGAGCCGGATGATCATCAGTTCTTCATGGAGCTGCACAAGGCGATCGGACGCGCGCCGGACTTCTTCCGGCATGCGCCGGTGGTGCTCGATGTCGGGCCGATCGCCCATCGGCCGCCGTTCAACCTCGCCGAGTTCGGCCGCCGGCTGCGGCAGCTGCAGCTGGTGCCGGTCGGCGTGCAGAACGGCGACGAGGCCTGGAACCAGGTCGCGATCAATGCCGGCTTCGGGCTGTTCCCGTCCGGTCGGCCGACCTCGGGCCCGGCCCAGGAGATCCAGCCAGGCCAGGCGCCCGCCCAGGGCCGGCCAGCCAGCCAGCCGGAGCGGCCGCGTGGCAGCCAGAAAGCTGCGGCGCCAGCACCCGCACCCGCGGTCCAGACCCCGACGCCAGCGGCGCGCGGCGGCGTCACCAAGATCGTGACCGAGCCGGTCCGCGCCGGCCAGCAGATCTACGCCCAGGGCGGCGATCTGGTGGCGCTGGCCCCGGTCAGCCCAGGGGCCGAGCTGCTCGCGGACGGCAACATCCATGTCTATTCCAGCCTGCACGGGCGGGCGCATGCCGGGATCAGCGGCGACGACCAGGCCCGGATCTTTTGCAACAGCCTGCAGGCCCAGCTGATCTCGATTGCCGGCATCTACCTCGTCAACGAAGAGATTGAGGAACGCTATCTGGGGCAGAGGATGCAGATCCGCTGCCAGAACGAGACGATCGTGATGGAGCCTTTGCCCTAGCGGTCGGCAGCCCATTCGCGGGAGGTGTCAGTGGCCAGGATCATCGTCATCACGTCGGGCAAAGGGGGCGTCGGCAAGACCACGACGGCTGCGACCTTTGGCACCGGCCTTGCTCTGCAGGGCAACAAGACGGTCGTGGTCGACTTCGACGTCGGCTTGCGCAATCTCGACCTGATCATGGGCTGCGAGCGCCGGGTCGTGTTCGACTTCATCGACGTGATCGCCGGCAATGCCCGCCTGAACCAGGCGCTGATCAAGGACAAGCGGGTCGACGGGCTCTACATCCTGCCGACCTCGCAGACCCGGGACAAGGACGCTCTGGACCGCGAGGGCGTCGAGAAGGTGATGACCGAGCTGCGGGCCGATTTCGACTATATCGTTTGCGACAGCCCGGCCGGCATCGAGCATGGCGCCCAGGTCGCCTTGTACTACGCCGATGAGGCGATCGTGGTGACCAACCCCGAGGTTTCCTCGGTGCGCGACAGCGACCGCATGATCGGCCTGCTGACCAGCAAGTCCAAGCGGGCCGAGCTGAACGAGGAGCCGATCAAGCAGCATCTCCTGATCACCCGCTACGACCCGGAGCGGGTCAAGCGCGGCGAGATGCTCAAGATCGACGACGTGCTGGAGATGCTGGCGCTGCCCCTCCTGGGCGTGATCCCGGAATCCAAATCGGTCCTGCAGGCCTCGAACACCGGCATGCCGGTGATCCTCGACGACAAGTCGACGGCCGGGGCGGCCTATCGCGATGCTGTCGGCAGGTTCCTCGGCGAGCAGATCGAATACCGCTTTGCCGCCGAGAAGAAGGGCCTGTTGAACCGCCTGGCCTTCTCCCGCCTGTGGCGGAAGGGCGCCTGAACCTGATGACTGCCAGCTTGAGCGAGACGTAGCGTGGGCATCTTTAGCTTTTTCCGATCATCGCCGCCGGCGCGCAGCGCGGACAAGGCGAAGGAGCGGCTGCAGCTGCTGCTGGCGCTCGAGCGGAAATCCAGCACCGGCTTGGATTTCCTGCCGCAGCTGCAGGACGATCTGATCAAGGTGATCAGCAAATATGTGCAGATCGACAATGACAAAGTGTCGATCGGGGTGGAACGCGGCACGGATTACTCGGTGCTCGACATCAATATCGAGCTGCCGAGCCAGTCGGAGGTCAAGCCGGCGCGCCGCCCGCTGACGCCAAGTCCCGCCCCCGCCACCTGATCAGCCGTCCGCGGCCGCGCGCCGCCCTGATGCCGCACCCGCCAGACCGGGTCGCGGCCGGCTCAGCGTTCGCGCTCGTTCCGGTCGTTGTCTAGCCGGTCGTCGTCCGGTCGGTTGGCGCGCTCGTCGTAGCCGCGGCGGCTGCTGTAGAACACCAGAGTCATCAGGCCGCCGCCGACCAGCAAGGTGGCCGCCGAGCCCAGGCCGAGCGCGATCCAGCCATGCAGGCCGATCTCGACCCCGGCCATCTCGCGCCAGACCCAGATCGCGGTCACGACGCTGGCGGCCAGCAGGCCCAGCAGCACGGCCAAGGTCAGTCCCGTGCGCATGGCTCGCTCCACTCCGTCGCTCTGGTGAGGCGCAATTGAGCGCGGCCGGTTCCATAAAGCAATTGGCGCCGACCGAGGATTCCGCTTGCGTGACGCCAGCCGATCGCGATGCTTGCCCAAAGTCCAGAAGCCGCCGAGCCGCCATGTCCGCCGTTCAGATCATCCCGGTCGTCACGCAAGCGCAACGCGCCGCCGCCTATGACATCCGGCGCGCCGTGTTCGTCGCCGAGCAGGGCGTAAGCGAAGCGCTCGAGCTCGACGGCCGCGACGACGAGGCCTGGCACCTTCTGGCGCTGCAGGCCGGCCGGCCGGTAGGCACGCTGCGCATGCGGGTCCTGGAGGCGGGCGCCCTGGCCAAGATCGAGCGCGTGGCGGTGCTGCCCGAGGCGCGCGGCCTTGCGATCGGCCGCCGGCTGATGGCGGCCGCCCTGGCCAAGGCCGCGGCCGACGGCCGGAGCTGGGCCAAGCTGCATGCCCAGCTCCAGGTCCAGGAGTTCTACGCCAAGCTCGGCTTCATCGCCGAGGGCGCGCGGTTCGAGGAGGACGGCATCATGCATGTCGCGATGCGCCTGGCCTTGCAGCCGGCGCGCACGGCCAGCGCATGCTGAGCCTGGCCCTGGCGGCGCTGTTCCTGCTCGCCAGCCATTTCGGCCTGCCGTCCCGCGCCATCAAGCCCTGGCTCAGCCAGCGCTTCGGCGAGCGGGCCTATCGCGGGCTCTTCGTGCTGGTCGCGTTTGCCGCCTTCGCCTGGCTGATCGTCGCCTATGCCCACGCCCCTTACCTGCCGCTCTGGCCGCCAGCCGCCTGGCAGGCGGTCCTGGTGCTCCTGGTCATGCCGCTCGCCTTGCTCCTGCTGGTGGGCGGCGTCTCGACCCCTAATCCGAGCGCGATCGGCCAGGATCAGGCGCTCGATCGGCCGGAGCCGGCAGCCGGCGTGCTGCGCATCACCCGCCATCCGGTGCAGTGGAGCTTCGCCTCTTGGGCGCTGGCCCATCTGCTCGCCAATGGCGATCTCGCGAGCCTGCTGCTGTTCGGCACAATCGCGCTCCTGGCGCTGGTCGGAACCCGGGTGATCGACGCCCGCCATGGCGCGGCCGGCGGGGCCCGCTGGCAACGCTTCGCGGCCGCCACCTCGAACCTGCCGTTCGCCGCGATCCTGGCCGGCCGGCAGCAGCTCCGCCCGGCCGAGATCGGCCTGCAGCGCTTCGCCGCGGCGCTCGGCCTGTACGTCCTGCTGCTGATCCTCCATCCCTGGTTGTTCGGCGTCGCCCCGCTCGCCATGCTCTAGCCCGCCTTTTTGCCCTTCGGAGACTGCCCATGCCCGCCCGGGTGACCGCGTTCGGCTTCAACACCGTGCAGGCGCGCGATCTGTCCAATCTCGACGAGATCCTGACCCGGATCGCCGCGACCGGCGCCAGCCATGCCGAACTGTCGCTCCTGGGCTCGGACCTGATCTGCGCCGGCCGGCTCCTGCCCAAGGCGGTCGACCGGCTGGCCACGATCTGCGCGCGCCACCCCTTGCGCTACACCGCCCATGGCCCGCTGTTCGTCAACCTCATGGACCGGGCGGCGCGCCCCTACCACATGGCCGCGGTCGGCGCGATGCTCGAGATCTGCGGCCGGGTCGGCGCCTCGGTCCTGGTCCACCATGCCGGCCGGCCGAGCGGCACCGAGCCGGCGCTGATCGAGCAGCTGCACGCCGAGGAGCGCGATTGCCTGCGCCAGCTGGGCGACATCGCCGCCCGCCACGGCGTCCTGCTTGCGGTCGAGAACCTGTGGGTCACCCGGCCCACCGAGTACACCGCCGACCCGGTCCGCCTGGCCGCCGAGATCCGGGCGATCGACCATCCGCACGTGGCGGCGACCCTCGATGTCAGCCACGCCTATCTCCAGACCAGCTACCTCGGCACCGACTTCGCCGCCGCTGCGATCGCGCTCGCCCCGCTCGCCGCGCACCTCCACATCCACGACAGCTTCGGCCGCCCCGCCGAGTTCCTGCGCATCCCCTCCGAGCAGCTGGCCTACGGCATGGGCGACCTGCATCTGCCGCTCGGCTGGGGCGACATCCCCTGGGCCACCCTCCTGCCCAAGCTCGCGGTCCGGCCGGGCACGGTGTTCATGATCGAGCTGCCGCCGCATTTCTGGGACGAGATGGACGCCTGCGCGGAGGCGGCGCGGCGGCTGATGCCGCTGGTGGGCGTGGCGGAATGAATAAGAGCGCAACACCGAAGGATAGCACCTGCGAACAGCAAAATCATGATATGCTGTTCAGTCGACAGTAAGCTCAAGCTGCAAAGCTCTAAGCGCTGCGGAGCGCCTAAAATAGCCCGTCTCGTTGATTATCCTAGCGGCTCTTGCGAGCAGTGGCCAAACGCGATGCCGCACCTCTTCGCG